>CAZNTW010000010.1:0-19811 GCA_964576065.1 uncultured Gammaproteobacteria bacterium | reverse complement strand
AAAATTAACCCTAAGGATTTTATCAAAAATATCTTTAATCAAAAAACAGCCGAAAGCGCCATCATAGCATTTCGACTGTAAATAATTTTCTTCCATTTCCAAAAACCACCCGTGCGGGTAGTTTTCCTCTATAAAAATTACTTAACTTGGGTGTAGCGCGTCCAAGTATACTCAATTATTAGGAACTAAGTTCCCAATAATTTTCCCAAAACGTAGGCTTGATGATGTAATGTGGAAATTTACCAAAAAATAATTTTTCTGACTATACGCCAATATGTTCCTAAAATCGGATTAACAATTTTTTTTATTATCGGATTTTCAAATCCAGCAAAATTGAATTCCGGCTCCAAAAATTTTGCTAATTGGCAATCTTTTATTTTTCTTATTTTTTGTATTTGTTTTCTCTTAATAAGTGTTTGGGGAATCTGCGCTAAACAAGTAAAATAACTTTTTATTTTTAAATCAAACCAACCTGTAATCAAACTAAATCCCCACACTCCCCCTTCCATAAACAACCAGGCCGGAAAAATTAAAATCAGAGTTGGTAATTTATAAAATTTTAATAAAGTTAATAAGCGATTTCTCTCTGACCAATACCAGCGATGCTTGGGAATGCCTTCGGTATATTTGTGATAAATAATCGCTTCGGGTGTTAATTTTATTTCATAGCCCAAAAATCTCGCTCGCAAACACAAATCCAAATCTTCGTGATACAAAAACAAATCCTTATCCAAAAATCCGACTTTTTTTAAAGTTTTAACTTCTATAAACATCGCTGCCCCCGAGGCATAGGTAAGATTTTTGTTTAATTGTTTAATTGTTAAATTATTAAATTGTTTCTTATAATCTCCACAAAGACCAAAACCAAGATAATGAATTTTGTCGCCGGCAGTTTGTATTAAATTTTTATTGTCCCAACATAAAATCAGCGGTTGCCAAGCAAAGACATTTTCTTTGTTATTTTCGGCCCGCACCGCTAATTTTTCCAAACAATCAGGTTCACAAACCGTATCTTGATTTAAAAGAAAAATATAATCAGGATTATTTTGTAAGGCCATTTCAATTCCTTGATTATTGGCCTGAGCAAACCCCTGATTCTTATCATTAATAATCAGTTTAAGTTCAGGAAAACTGTTTCTAATATATTCTACTGAATCATCCTTAGAGGCATTATCAACCACAATAACTTCTGTCGGCAACAAAATCTGCTTTTTTAAACTATTAAAACAATCGGGAAGATATTCCCGACCATTATACGCGACAATCACCACTGCAATTTTTGAATTTTTGTTCATTTTGCTTGATTATTTTATTTTCGGCTATGATTTATTTCTACTATTCCTTTTACTTTGCCATCAATTCCGGCAGCGTTACCCTCGTCAGTATCAAGATGAAAACTTAATTTATAATTTTCTGCCACACGAACAATTACCTTATGAAAAGTTATTGGCCGTCCAACGCTGTTGATTTTAACTGAAACAAGTTGTTTGTTTTTAAGTCCGGCTTTTCTTGCGCTTAAAGGATCAATGTGTAAATGTCTTTGACTGATAATTACCCCTTGATTTAATTTTACTCTTCCCTTAGGTCCTATTAATAAACAGCCGGCTGAATTTTCTAAATCGCCAGACTGCCTTAAGGGAGGATTGATTCCCAATTCATACGCATCTGTTTTTGATATTTCCACCTGCGTATTTTTTCTCAAAGGACCAACAACTCTCACATTTTTAAATTCTGATTGTTTTGTTTTAACAATAATCATCTCTTGAGCCGCAAATTCTCCAGGCTGAGAAATATCTCTAAGTTTTTTTAATTTATAATTTTTACCAAAAAGCTTTTCGCAATCGTAAGGCGATAAATGCAAATGGCGCGCTGAAACTTCGATTGGTGTTTTAAAAATCATATCGTTTTAAAATTTCTTTTTGAGTTAAAAGCCCTTTTTGCGCGCCGACATAATTTATCACTGAAGCGCTATTAATCATACCCCATTTTAAAGCGCGCTGAATATCCGATGGTTTGTGGATTAAACTGGCAACGAAAGCGGCCGTGAAAGAATCGCCGGCTCCGGTGGTATGCACGACTTTTGATGGCGCGGTCTTTTGGTGATAAAATTTTTTGCCGTCATAAGCAACAGCTCCTTTCGGCCCCATGGTAATAACAATAATTTTAGGTCCCATCTCAAAAATTTCTTTTAATAAAAATTTAAGTCTGAAACCATTAACTTTATTTTTTGACAAGACTAACTCTCTGGCTTCATCTTCATTAATCGACAGAATATAAGTATTTTCCAAACACTTGCTCAATTTCTTAGCTCCCGCTTTTAATTGAACATTGGAGGGATTCCAAGCTAATTTTGCTCCGCCCTTTACCAAAAAACAAACTTTATCCATAATTTCCGGCCATTTAGGGGCGCTAATAGAAGAAACATAAATATAAGGAATTCCTTTAAATTCGGAAAGATTATAATTAAAATCCAATTTATCATTGACTCCGCGATGAGCCATAATAACGTGAGTTCTTTTTCTGTTTTTTAAAGCTAAAACAAAAGCCATTCCCGTGCTTTCTTTTTTGTCAACTTGTATCCATTTGGTTCCGACTTTATTCTTTTTTAATGATTTTATCAACTGATCGCCTTCCCTATCCTGTCCAATTCTGGCAATTATGGCGCTTTTCAAACCCAATTTGGAAAATCCTACGGCCGTGTTGCTCGCTCCTCCGCCCGGTTCGAAATAAACATTATTAACATAAACTTTCGCGCCTAATTCAAAACCAATAAGCTTGCGGCATAAAGGATCGTCATGGTCAACCACTACTCCTTCGTTGGTTAAAAAGAAAATGTCTCTCATTAATCCTCCGATAGTTAAAATGTCATATTTCATAAAATTTTTTAATATATTTTAATATTCGCGATTTTGCGGAATACAATTAAAAATTTCTTAAATTAGCTTTAAATTTTTCTTCCATTATTTTAATAATTTTCTTCTGAATTTGCTCAACCTCTTCCGCTTTTAGGGTATTCTCAGCCGATTGATAAATAATATGAAATCCTAAATTACATTTATCCCCCAATTCTTTACTTTGGAAAATATCAAACGGTTCTAAGTCGCAAACCAAATTGTCGATAGCTTTTATCGTTTCACAAATTTCTTTCCATTTTATTTTTTTATCAATTAAAAAAGCCAAATCTCTCTTAATTGGCGGGTAATTTGACAACGGCTGATATATTTTATTATCTTTAGAAAAACTTGATAAAATATCCAAGTCCAATTCAAAATAAGCCTGCGATCCATTCTCTCCGATAAAACCTATTTTCTGTTTTTCTAAATAAATATTTCCCCTAATCGAAATTTCTGATGGATAATTTATTTTTAACAAATCAATCCCCAATTCTTTAAAAATTAATTCTAAAACATTTTTTATCGCGAAATATTTTGTTTGGCAAATATTTTGATAAATATCTTGCGCATCAAATTTTTTTATAACTTCTTTACTAAAAATCAATCCTCCGATTTTTTTATTTTCTTCTGTCGCAAAAACATGTCCGCTTTCAAAAATTTTAAAATCGGAAAAGTTTTGTGAATTCTTTTTGGCATTTGCTATTAAACCGGGGACTAAACTTTGACGCAAATATTGTTGTTCTTTATTTAAGGGATTTGTTACTTCTTGATAATCTTTTTTGACACCAAAATAACCAAGGGACTCTTCTCCGACGAAAGCATAATTATAAACCTCATTAAACCCAATTCCAACTAAAATATTTTTTATTTTTTCTTCAATAATGACTCCTTGATTCTGAAGAGTCGGCTTTAAAATACCTAAAACTGGTTGAGGAATAATTTTTTCAATTCCATAAATTCTGACAACTTCTTCAATCAAATCTTCAAAAATATTCAAATCTATTCTTGACAAAGGCGGTTTAACCAAAAAATCTTTGCCTTTAATTTTTACTTCCGCCCCCAACCCGACTAAAATATTTTTTATAACTTGATTTTTTATGTCAAAACCGATAAAATTTCTTGCTTTGTCGGGATTAAATGTTATCCATTTTACTTGTTTTAAAGATTTTTTCGCCTCAACACTTTTCAAATCATAAACTTTGCTTGCCACCCTACCCTGAACCAGCTCTTGGATTAACTCAATAGTGCGTTCAATACCCCATTCAGTAAACACTAAAGGCAAGCTTTTTTCAAAACGAAGGATTGCTTCAGTGCGCAGTCCTAACCGCCAAGAAGTTCGACGAACGTTAGTGGCGTCAAAATTAGCCGACTCAATGACAATGCTTTTAGTCAAACTCGTAATTCCCGAATATTCACCGCCAATAATTCCCGCCAAAGCAATCGGTTTTTGGCTATCGGCAATAACCAAATCTTGATCTGACAAATCATATTTTTGTCCGTCAAGAGCCAATAAGACTTCTCCTTTTTTAGCTGTCCTGACAATAATTCGTTTACCGTCAATTTTATCCGCGTCAAAAGCATGCAAAGGCTGACCATATTCCAAAAGAATATAATTAGTAATATCAACTATATTGTTAATCGGCCTGAATCCGAGATTGCGCAGTTTAGTTTGCAACCATATCGGCGAAGGTAAAACTTTAACCCCGTCTATTTTTACTGCCATATAACGCGGACATAATTTCTGATTTAAAACCTTTATTTCTAATGGTGAATTTTTTAGATTTTTTTTGCTAAAAATTGATAATTTTTCAAATAATGATTTAAATTTTAATCCGTTTGAAATTGAAATTTCGCGAGCAAATCCATAATGATTGAATAAATCCGGTCGATGAGTAATTGACTTGTTTTCTATTTCAAAAATTACATCATCAAGACCAAGGGCTTTAGTTAATAACTCTCCGGCTTTGCACTCAATTGGTAAAATATAAATCCCCTGATGGTCTGTTCCTAGCCCTAATTCATCTTCAGCGCAAAGCATACCGCCTGATTCCACTCCCCTAATAGAGGCTTTTTTTATTTCCAATCCATTTGGCAACTTTGCCCCATCGGTAGCTAAGGGAACTTTTTGTCCTGTCTTAATATTCAATGCGCCGCAAACAATTTCTTTTTTTTCTTTACCGGTGTCAATAACGGCAATTTGCAAGCGATCGGCGTATGGATGCGGCTTCACGGCTAAAATTTCAGCCACAATCACCTTATCTAGCCCTTGCCCTAATTTAATAATTTCTTCCACCGAAGCCACTTTAGTATTCAAAATTTCTCCGAGTTTCTCCGGAGATAATTTCAAATCAGGAACAAATTGTTTTAACCAAGAATAAGATAATTTCATGCCAAATTTTTTAAGATTTTAGAGTGGTGGCAAATAAAATTTATTATAAATTTGAGCACCCTGTTAATAAAATTTAAGGCAATTTTTTAAAAACATTTTACCGAGATAGGTTTTAAAATATTTTTTTCTATGCATAGCATCTCCCTGACTTAGACAAGATTCACAATAAATCAATCTTAATGGTCTTCTTTTTTTGTTGATGTCACCTGTCTCTTTTGATATTCCTTAAATCTTAATTTTAAATTTTCCGTGTAACCAGTATAGAATTTACTATCTTTTAATGACAGTAAGATATATACATAATAAAATATATTCAATGTGTAGAAAATTTAAAATTATTTAACAGGATAGTGATTTTATGTCTAAAAAATCTTCTTTCCAATTTTTAATTAAAAGCTGGAAATCTGATTTTGTTAGATAAAATCGCTAAAACTGTCTCACAAATCTTAAATCACCGCTGTGAAACCAACGAATATCATCAATTTTATGTTTCATTATTACCAATCTATCTAAACCGGCGCCAAAGGCAAAACCGCTGTAAACTCCCTTAGGATAACCGGCATTTTCCAATACTTTAGGGTGAATCATTCCGCTTCCGACCATTTCCAGCCATCCGCTTTGTTTGCAAATAGGACAACCATGTCCGCCACAATTCAAGCAAGAAAAATCAACTTCAAAGCTCGGTTCTGTAAAGGGAAAATAGCTTGGTCTTAACCTTATTTTAACTTCTCTTTCAAATAAAGCTTTTAAAAAAGCTTTTAAAGTATAGATCAAATTAGCTATGGTAATATTCTTATCAACAACAAATCCTTCTACTTGATTAAGGGTATGTTCGTGCGAAGCGTCGGTAGCTTCGTGGCGAAAACAACGCCCGATAACGCAAATTTTCAAAGGCGGTTCGCGTTTTTCCATTATTCTAACCTGCATTGCTGAAGTATGGGTTCTTAATAATTTATCATTATTCTCAGACTTAACATAAAATGTATCCCACATATCGCGAGCCGGATGTCCGGCCGGAATATTCAATGCTTCAAAATTATAATAATCAGTTTCTAATTCAACGCCATCTAAAATCTCAAATCCCATTGAAGAAAATATCTCAGCAACTTTGTGGCAAGCTTGAGTTAAAGGATGCAAACTTCCATACGCTATTTTCTGTCCCGGTAAAGTTAAATCAACCGATTTGATTTCTTTTTTATTTATTAAAAATAATTTTTTTTGTTTGATTTTAATCGCCTCCTTTATCTCTTTTCTAATATTATTAGCCAAAGACCCGACCACTGATTTTTGTTCGACCGATAAGCTTTTAATATTTCTTAAAACCTTGGTAAGCTCGCCATCTTGCCGTCCCAAATATTTATATTTGACGTCTTCCAAATCAGAACCGTTCTCAGCCTGACGGACATCTTCTAAAGCTTGAATCTTTAATTGTTCAATTTTCTGCATCATTTGCTATGCATTTATAATTTATATAAAAAAATTAAACTTTATATCTTCTTCTTGAAGAAATAAAAAATAATTCTAAAAAAATCAGCGCTAAAAACAAAAACAAACCATTCCACCACTTTAAAAGTTCCAAGAACTGCAATAGTAATAATCCGGTTATTAAAAAGCCAATCCACATCCCCTGGCGAAAAGAAACCTCTATTTGATAAAAAACCGGCCCCTGATTAGAACGAGCCCTAACAATAAAACCAATTAAAGAAGCTGTCCCTAAAATAGCCAAAAATAAACTGAAATAAAACAAAACAAAACCGATTAAACCGGTTTCATCTGGATTAATAATAAAAAGCACACTTAGCCAGGCCAACCAACAAACTACAGTCAAAGTCGCCATCAAATTAAGGTATTTTTTAAGGGTCATAAATTTAATCAAAAAATGTTAAGGCTGTAGATATTATAACATTTAAAAACTCACTGACAAGATTACATAAATAATAAAATTGGACTGATTAAGGACGGTTAGTGCCCAAAAGGAGGAAAAATGGAGAAATTTATCTTTAATGCAATTACTTCAAAAATAAACGTCCTGAGGTTTTGTTTTGAAAAAAGAAAAGGTTGTTAAAGTTTGCTATTATATCGGCCAATCGCTTTAATAAAATGAAGTTACCGGAACGATTTGGAGAGTAGTTGAAATAATCGGAATCTTTTATTTAAAATCGCAAATATTTTTAAAATCGCACCATTCGCATTTGCGGCTTGGTTTGGGATTAAATTTTCCCTTATTGATTTCTTTAATTGTATTAATAATTTTTTCTTGCGTTCCCTCCAACTCGCTCTCATCTCCCAAGAATGAAACTCTCTCCCCTGCTTCCAGATAGTAAAAAGTCAATTGCTGAATTTGCTTATCAAAAACTTCTGGCAAAAACTTGGCGGCTAATTGATAAATCAATAATTGCTGCTTTTTTTCTTTATCCAATTTATTTTCCCCGCCTTCGCCCGTTTTATAATCGATAATTTCGTAATAATTGCCAATTTTATCCACCCTGTCTATCGCGCCCTTAATAGTATAATTACCTAACTTAAATTTAAATTCCTTCTCCAAATATTTTATTTCCGGTAAATTCTTAACAAAATCATCGTAAAATTTTTTCAAAAGTTGACGACCCTTTTCTTTATATTTATCTCGATGTTCTTTACTTTCATACCAATCATCAATCCACATTTCCTGATAAATTCCCAGCAAATCGCTTAAAGATAAAATTTTTGAACCACTTTTCTGCTTAGCTGACTTGAATAAATCCGTTTGTTCAACTACGTTTTTTTCCAACCAAAAAGAACAAAAACGATTTAAAGTATTATGTATACTCTTGCCAAAACTCAAAGTAAAATGACCACGAACGGGAATCCTTAAAATATAAGCATAATAATACTGCCAAGGACAAGTATCATAAGAAATTAATTGAGAAAAACTGAATTCCGACGGAGGCGGTATTTCCCTCTTGATTTTATTTACCGCCAACTTTTTGTCGGTTTTATTTTTAATCGGTTTTGTTTGTTTTATTTCAATTTGTTTTTCTAAACCAACCTCGTATAAAAATCGCGATAATTTTTTAGCAAATTTTCCGCCATAATCGTCAGCCGATGTTAAATATAATTCTTGTTTAGCTCTGGTTATAGCCACATAAAACAACCGTCGTTCTTCTTGTAGATGAATATCGCCCTTAGGCACGATTTCTTTAACTAATCCATCCGGCAACTCAATCGCTTCTTGCCTCTCAATGGTCGGAAAACGACGGTCAACCAAATTGACGATAAAAACATATTTGAATTCCAAACCCTTGGCGCTGTGGACTGTCATTACTTTTACTGATTCCGGCCCCTCTTCCAAATCGGTTTCTATGCTGCCGGTGTCGCCGGTAGAAATCATTATGTCAACCATTTTAATAAAATTACCAGCCGATTTATCAAAATTTATTGCCTCAAAATTTTCAACTTTTTTAAAAAACTGATTTAGCCAAAAAATACCCTCTCCTCCATTTTTCGATTGCCGCGACAAAATCTTTAAATAACCGGTATCTTCTAAAAAGGCATAAATTACTTTGCTGACGCTTTCGGTTTTAGTCAATTCGGTATGTTTATTTATCCAAGAAAGTAAAATATTAAATTGCTCAATGACCATTGATGATATTTCCGGAACTAAAGAGGCTTTTTCCATGACCTCATAAAGCGACCAATTTTTTTTATTGGCAAAATAATTAATTTTTGACAGTTCGCTATTGCCGATTTTTCCGGCAAAAATCGGTGAAATTAAAATACGATAAACAGCCTGACTTTCGTGATAATTGTCAAGTAATTTCAAATAAGCCAGAATATCCATTATGACCGGCTTGGCAAACAAACCGCTCCTGGCCATAAACTGATGAGGAATTCCAGCTAAATTCAAAGATTGAACAAAAACCTCGGCCTGAGCATTAGCCCTAACCAAAATAGCAAAATCGTTCCATTCGGCTGAATGATCTTTATTTTTTATTTCCATTATTTTTTCCACTACGCCCTGAGCTTCGTCTTGTTGCGTTTTAAAATGAAGATGTTCTATTTTTGCTTTTTCTCCTTTTCTGGCTTTTAATTTTTTAACAATGTGTTTATCTTGAGCTTCTAATCGTTCCGGATTGTTTAGTTGTATAAAATTATAAGCCAGGTCCAATATTTCCTGGCCAGAACGGTAATTTTCAATTAAAACGATTTCTTTTGACTGAGGATAATCTTTCTTAAATTGAATTACGTTATTATATGACGCGCCACGAAATTTATAAACGCTTTGATCGTCGTCAGAAACAACAGTAATATTGTTAGCCGGTTCAGCCAACATTTGAAACAATTTATATTGAGCCCAATTAGTATCTTGAAATTCGTCGACTAAAATATATTTGAATTGACGGCGATATTTTTCCAAAATCATTGGTCGTTTGGCAAAAAGCTGAATGGTATAATTGATTAGATCGCCAAAATCAAGAGCGTTATTTTCTAAAAGAAGTTGCTGATAAACATGGTAAGCGTTGGCAATTTCTTGAAGTCGTCCGGTTTCTTCGTCAACAGTTCCGCCCGACATGGTTGCGTCCAGGTCGGCTTTAAAATTTTCGGCGTATTTCAGATAATCAAACGGATTAATCATTTCATCTTTGGCGCGGCTGAAATGTTTAACTAAACTTTGAATAAATTTAGTCGGGTTGCCTAATGGCCGATAATAATCCAAGTCAAATTTATCAAAATTATTTTGGACTAAAAAATATTGCTGGCTTTGATCTAATAATTTAAAATTTAGCGGCAAGCCGATGTCTATGGCGTGATTCTGTAAAATCCTTTCACAAAAAGAATGAAAAGTTAAAACCCAAAGGTCAACATAACCATAAGGCAACAGTCTGTCCACCCTTTCCTCCATTTCTTGGGCTGCTTTCTCAGTAAAAGTCAAAGCTAAAATTTCTTCCGGTTGAGCCAATTTTTTTGAAATTAACCAGCCGATTCTCTCAGTAATCACTGCTGTTTTACCGGTTCCGGCTCCTGCGATAATCAATAACGGTCCGTTGCCGTATTCAACCGCCATCTTTTGCTCTTGATTAAGTTCGTCTAAAAATTTTTCGATTTTTTTTTCTTTTGCCATGCCTACTATTCTAACATTATTTTGTCTATTATCAAGATAATTATAATTTTATGTCAAATAATCTCTGCGCGTTTTGAGTGGTCTGTTTTACGACCTCATCAAAACTGATATTTTTTATTGAAGCTATTTTTAAAGCCACGTAACGGACGTTAATCGGCTGATTGCGTTTTCCGCGATGTGGTTCCGGCGCCAGGTAAGGACTGTCTGTCTCTAATAAAATTCTGTCCAAAGGGATTTCTTTTATTGTTGACAAAAAACTATTGGAAATATTTTTAAAAGTAATTATGCCGGTAAGTCCGATATAAAAACCAAGACCTAAAAATTCTTCTGCTATTTCTTGATCGCCAGAAAAACAATGACAAACGCCTTTTTTATTTCTGTTTTTTTTTATTAAATTTAGAATCTCGGTATACGGCTTTTGGGGATTATTATTCGCTCCGCGACAATGAATTATCAAGGGCAGTTTGAATTCCTCGGCTAAGTTCAGATGTTTTATAAAAATTTGCTTTTGCTCTTCCTCATTAACGCCGTCATTATAAAAAAAGTCTAGACCAGTTTCACCTATTCCCTTAATAAAATGTTTATTCTGTTTTATTAAATTTTTCAATTCATCAAAACTAAAACCTCTGTCCTTAATATTAAGAGGGTGCCAACCAACCGAGGCATAACAATTTTCAAACTTTTGTCCAATATCTATTGCTCGTTGACTGGAAGTTAAATCAACGCCAATGTTTATTATCGATTTTAGTCCGTCTTTAAAGCCAGACTCTATTATTTCGGCATAATCATCTTTAAATTCGTCAAAATTCAAATGGGTGTGAGTATCAATCATAAAAAATTATTTAGCAAAAACAAAAAGCCACGAATATCTGCCTTTTGGTTTTGTATTTTTATCAAACCAATTTAAAATTTCGTTTTCTTTATTATATTCCAAAATGTCCCCGGCGGCCAAATACCAAACCTTTTCTTTTTTTAAAGATATTTTCTCTAAATCAACGACGCTGTCAGCGCCAAAAAAATTATCTTTACTGTTTAAGGAATAATAAAAACTCAATGGCGCGTCAAGATATGAAGGAATAACCGCAATCGAATCTTCGGCTGGAATTAAATTAGTCAGCCATTCAGCGGCTCCGCGCCAATCAAATTTTGACGGATAATGATAATAATCAGAGTAATAATTGATGTTAAAAATGAGAATTACTCCAATAATGATTATTCCCAACCAAACGTTTTTATTCATTAAACCATCAATAATAAGCCCTACTCCTAAGAAAAAAATTGGTAATAAATAAATCAAATAACGCGGTGTCATTGGCATTTGTCCTGATAAATAAACACTGAATAATAAAGGAATGACCAAACTTGTTATAATTAAAACGATTAAAGAAATGTTCTTTTTAAAATACAAAACTATGCCGACGGTCAATAAAATTAAAAAAATAAACATCGCCCAATAACTATATCCCGATAAAGCAAAAATTGTGCTTTTGATGATTGACCAACCCGATTCGCTCCAACCGATTTCTGAATGAACCCTGTTGCTAAAAAATAATCTGTTAACAACAATAATCAAAGGCAAAGAAATAATTAAAAAAATAATGGCGGCTAAAAGATAATTTTTAATTTTGGCCCTGTCTGATTTTAAAAATATAATTCGTCCTAATCCGTGCGCGAACAAAACAATTAAACCGATTCCGACATAATAATGAGACCAAATGCTCAAGCCGGAAAAAATTCCAAATAAAATATAATTTTGGGGATTATTATTTTTTAATGTTTTAAGATAAAAATAAAAACCTAAAGAAAAAAATAAAAGAGCTAAAGTATAAGCCCTTCCCTCTTGAGAATAATAAAGATGAAAAGGAGAAAACGCCAGAAGGCTCGCCAATACTAACCCTAATCTCGGGTTTCTTATTTCTTTGCCGATAAAATAGAAAACCAAGACAGTAAAGATTCCTGCTAAAGCCGCGGGAAAACGCAAGAGCCATTCGCTTTGACCAAAGTTCAAGAGTAAATGAATCAACCAATAATAAAAGGGTGGATTTAATTCTACGCCAGGCACTGTCATTTTTGACCAAATTTCTTTAAAACCAAGCTGAGAATATTTAAAAACAAATCCTTCGTCCAACCAAATTGAATTAGCGCCTAAATGGTAAAAACGCAAAAAAATCGCCAAAATAACGATTATCCCAAGAATAAAAACATATTTATTTTTTACAATAAAATTAACGGCTCTATTCATTGCTAAAATAACTTAACGGTTTCTAAAAAGTAAAAGCCAATGGTAAAAGTTCTGAAATTTTAGTCAGAACAACTTTACTCTTTTCCTCATTGGAAATAATTATTTTTAAATCAACGCCGGAAATCTTTGAAAATTCAAAAAGAACTTGACGACAAGCTCCGCAGGGAGTAAAAAATATATTTTGATTTTTCTTTACTTTATTTCTGTCTTTAGCAATCACGGCAATTGACTTAAAATTACGCTCACCCAGAGAATTGGCTTTGGCCACAACCGCTCTCTCGGCGCAAATAGTCAGGCCAAAGGAAAAATTTTCTAAATTGGAGCCGGTAATAATTTTCCCTGTTTTGGTTAAAATTGCCGCACCAACTGAAAAATTAGAGTAAGGGCTATAGCTGGTTTTAGTCGCTTGTTCGGCTGATAAAACCAAATTTTTATCAGCCTGATTCAAATCTTTAAAATTAATGATTTTCATATTTATTTTAATTTATGCGCGGCGCGCTAATTTTCTTTAATAAAATCGCGCTTAAAGCAAAAGTGGCGATAAAAAATAATGCGCCCAAAAAACAAAATGTTAAAAATGGATTAGCGGCCGGGCTTACCGAGCAACCGGTCGCGCAATTCTTGTCGTTTAGCCAATTAACCAATTCATAAATAAAATTTCCCCAAGCAAAAACAACGCCTAAAAGTAAAACAATAAATTCAGCAATAATTATCTTTCTCAGAATATTTAATTAAAAATTTTTAATTAACATTTCATAGTATGACACCGCTCTGGATTTTTTCAACTCTAAAATAGTTTAATTTTAAATTCAAAATAAGTTGAGTTAATTGAGATTTTAAAATAAAAATTTTTAAAAAACAAAAAAAGGGACTAAAAACACCGCTAAAATAATCAATGCTCTTTTGTCTTTTTTCGCGTCAAAAAGTTTAAATTGCATAAAATTTCTAATATAATTTTTTGTTTTCCTTATTTTGCCAATTTTGAAAAATTTTTAAGCATTCAGTACGATTAATTTGTTTTTCTATTATTTTTATTTTGCCCTTGCCTGTCTTTAAAAAGTCATAAATATCCTTATCTTTAAATCCTATTTTTGCCGCATCTTGCTGGCCACAACCGTAATAAATCTTTTTGATTTTTGCCCAAAAAATCGCGCCTAAACACATTAGACACGGTTCGCTGGTGGAATATAATTCGCAATCGCTAAGATTAAAACGATTTAATTTTTTAGCGGCCCGACTAATGGCTAAGATTTCCGCGTGATTAGTTGGATCGTTATTCTTTAAAACCTCACTATGCGCTTGAGCTATTATTTTACCCTTTTTGACAATCACCGCGCCAAATGGACCGCCGTGATTTTTTTGAATACCAAAATTGGCTTCGTTAATCGCTATTTGTAAAAACTTGTTTGTTTTGTTCATATAAAAAATTCGTTTAATATATAATTATTATAACGGATTTATAATTATTTAAAAGAGATTAACTGTTCTTTTGTTTTTCAGCGCGAGCGCAGTCAACGGCCGATAATAATTGTTTTCTAAGACGAATACTTTTGGGAGTAATTTCCAAATATTCATCATCATTCATTATCTCTAATCCCCTTTCCAATGTAAGATTTAATGGTGGAGTAAGAATAATCGCTTCGTCAGCTCCTTTGGAACGCATATTGGTAAGTTCTTTTCCTTTGGTCGGATTAACCCACATATCATTGCCTTTTGAAACATTACCAACAATCATACCGCCATAAATTTCAGTGGCTGGGGAAATATAAAGAGATCCTCTTTCTTGCAGATTCCATAAGGAAAATCCCATGGCTTTGCCGGTGGCCATTGAAACCATTGAGCCAACCGCTCTCTTCTTAATTTCCCCGACATAAGGCTGAAACCCGATAACCCGACTGCAAATTATACCCTCACCGCTGGTGTCAATCATAAATTCTCCCCTATATCCCAAAAGTCCGCGGGTTGGAATTTCAAAAATAATTCTAATGTGATTCTGCTCCGGACGAAGATCAACCATTTTTCCTTTTCTTCTTGAAAGTTTTTCTATCACAATGCCCATTGCCTCACTGGGAATATCAACTGTCACTTCTTCAAACGGCTCCAACCTTTCTCCGTCTTTTTGTTTAAAAATAACATGAGGTTGGGAAACCTGCAATTCATAACCCTCTCTTCTCATATTTTCCAATAATATGGCAATGTGTAATTCGCCACGGCCGTAAACTTTAAAAAAATCTCCGGCGGAAAAATTTATTTTCAAGCCAACATTAACCTCCAACTCTCTTTCCAGTCGTTCTTTTATTTGGCGACTGGTTACGTATTTACCCTCCTTTCCGGCAAAAGGAGAATTATTAACTAAAAAATTTAAAGAAATCGTCGGCTCATCTATATTAATAGCCGGCAAAATTTCTTGAGATGGATCAACGCAAACGGTTTCGCCGATACAAATATCCGGCAATCCGGCCAGCATCGCTATATCTCCGGCAACAACTTGATCAACGTCTTTTCTTATTAACCCGTGAAAGGTAAAAATTTTATTTATTTTCCCCGACCTAATTCCACTAAAATTGTTTTTTATAAAAACATTACTATTGGCTTTAAGTGTTCCTTCGTAAATTCTGCCAATTGCCAAACGGCCGAGAAAATTATCATAACCAAAATTAAACGGCTGAAATCTTAAAAATTTTTGTTCCAAAACCTCAGAAGAAGCGACTGGAACTTCTTTTAAAATAACCCCCAAGAGTGGAGTTAAATCATTTGATTTGTCTGATAAATTTATCTTAGCTACTCCGGTCTTGGCAATGGCGTAAACGACTTTAAAATTCATTTGTCTGTCGCTCGCCCCCAAATCCATAAAGAGTTCTAATATTTTTTCGTTAACCCACTCCGGCCGCGCAGCCGGTTTATCTATTTTGTTTATCACGACAATCGGCTTTAATCCCAATTCTAAAGATTTTTTTAAAACAAATTTCGTTTGAGGCATTGGACCTTCTTGGGCATCAACCACTAAAATAACCGAATCAATTGAACGCAAAACCCTTTCCACTTCTGACCCAAAGTCGGCATGACCTGGCGTATCCACAATATTAATTTTTGTTCCTTTATAAAAAATTGAAGCGTTTTTAGAATAAATGGTAATGCCACGCTCTTTTTCCAAGTCGTTTGAATCCATTGTTACGCCATCATCGGCAACGCCAGTCTGCTTCATTAAAGCGTCTGTTAAGCTGGTTTTGCCGTGATCAACGTGGGCGATAATAGCGATATTTCTGATTTCCATAAAAATAAAATTGGTTTGTGAGTAAAAAAATTTCCCTTAATGTTTTAAGGGAAAAATTAAACAATTTAACCCTGCTTTTATTAAAACAGAATTAAATTATATCGGTTTTCGTCAAAAAGTAAAGCGATTAATTGATTTTCAAAAGTTCAACTTCAAAAATCAGAGTTGAATTCGGAGGAATGGCATCTCCGACTCCGTTAGCGCCATATCCTAAGTCAGAAGGAATTGTGAGTTTTCTTTTTTCGCCGATTTTCATTCCTTCCACTCCGATATCCCAACCTTGAATCACCTCGCCCGCGCCCAAATTAAAAGAAAATGGTATATCACGATCAAGATTAAAATCAAATTTAGTTCCGTCTTTCAAAACACCGGTATAGTGAACGCTCACTATGTCTCCGACTTTAGCTTCAATTCCGCTACCCTCTTTTAAAACATCTATTAAAACACCATTTTTATTCATAGAATAAACAATATCACTATTATTAATTTGTGGCGTAGTTGATAATTTTTCGCTTAAATCTAATTTTTTTGTTTTCTGATTTAAAATTAAAGCAAAAATAATCACCACGACTATAACTAAAATAAAAAATATTTCTTTCTTTTTCATACTAATGTCAAATATTGATTAAATCTGTTTATTATTGCTTAAATTTAAAAATTATCAAGTTCTCTCTCCATAGAATAGAAAACATCATCCAAGTCAACTATAGTATTATTTTGTTCTTTTCGTTTATCATTATAAATCTGTTCTACAATTATTGCCATTTTATCATAAATGCCGGCAATTTCGTCTTCCCCTTTTTGGTTAGCATATTTGGAAAAAACTTTTACTTGCATTAAAATTTCTTTTAAAATTTGAATTTGAATTGAATGTTTCCCTAATTCCTTATTTTTTCCTTCCATCCACAATTCACCCAATTCTTTAACCGTTCTTGCCTCGGCGCCAACAACTACCTTGGGAATGCGGCTTAGCTCACCCCTGATATTCAGATGATCTGAATTGAAATATTTCACTTTTGTCAATTTTCCGTTATCAATCTCTTTTTTTATCCTTTCAAATTTATTTTGCATTTCATGACTGAAAGTAACATCAATAGCCAAAGCCAAATGCGAGGCGGAATATTCATCAATCTGAAATTCAACAACTTCGTCAACGCCATTTTTTATGTCATCGTATCTGGATAGTTTTATCATAAAAGCCGAAGGCCCGAACCAGTCGCTTAATTCTCCGTGTTCACAAATTATCGCCTCAAAAACCGCCGCCAATTGATTTATTTTTTTCTTCTCCGTGGTCGAATCTTCTCTAAATCTTTTTTCCATCTCTTCTACGTACAATCTATCGTTTTCAATGTTTTCTTCACCATAAAGATCTTTAAAGTCTTCAATTTTTATTTCATCGGCTTTAGTATATTTTCTGGCCTCGCGATACATTGCGCCCAAAGACGCATCTTCTAAAAATTCATTTTCGCTTCTTCTAAAATCTCTCATAAAATATATTTTATTTTTTCCAAATATATTTAATCAATCTCCAACCGTATTTTGCGACAACCAAAAGAATAAACAAATAAACAATATACTGGATTGCCAAAAAAATAAAGCCGGCTAAATTAACGGTAATTCCTTGAATCGCGTTATTGACATCAGTAACAAATTCTTTTATCGCTCTTTGCCATGAATCCTTGATATTCTCGCCATTGATAAATTTATTTTCATAAACATTAAGGTTGAAATAAGTATATTCCAACCGATCAAGTTGATCGGCTTTTACTCTCTCTAATCTTTCCAGTTGAGAATTAACATTAATCCGTTCTTGAGTCAATCTTTCAACAATATTGATTTTACTATCTATGATTTTAGCCAAACTTTCCGCATCTTTATTTTGAGAAGCTAAGACAGCAATTTTATCATAAGCCTCAACCGCATTTTTCAAGGTTTCATCAATTGAATCTCTTTTGTTTTTTAATATCTCTTCTTCGCTGGTAAAATCGCTAATCAATTTTTTAATGGTAAAAACACTTTCTGACAATTCTTTTGGGTCAAAATTTTTAACAATACTTAAAATTTCTTCAACAGAATCTTTTTGAACTTTAAATGCATAATTGCAACCGGCATCGTATTTTGTCGCACTTTCAAAAATCACATAATCTTTAGCTTTAAGGTCGTCTATTTGAGTGCAAATGTCGTCTAAGTGATTTGTTTCAATTGTAGCATTATATTCTGTCACCTCAAAATTTTCAGCATCATTGCCGGCAGTTAGTGTAGACGACGTTGGTGCGATATTTCTAATTGACAAGCCGACGCTTTGATCGTAAGAGACGCCGCTTTCTCCATAACCCTTTGTGACACTGAGAGAATCATCCTGATAAGCGATTTCACTTTTGTTATTATTAAACGCCGAGTTTATTGACGATCCGAGCAAACGGATTACAAAAGAAAAAATAACAATAATCGCCAAAATAATACCAATGGTTTTTAATAAACTACCTGACTTAAAATCAAATTTTTTAAAGAATTCCATAAATCAATATTATTATTCAAATTATGATTATATTTTAGCATAAATCAAAAAAAATGAAACTGTATTTTGTTATAAATTTTAACTTCCAACTTCCAATCCGCCTCTGCCAGAAACTGATGGCAAATGCACCATTCTATGATAACTAAATCGTATTAAAAAATGAATGCGTTAAGTTTAATTTTAAATCTTACTTATTGAAATAAAGGTCGTTTGTTCTCTTATAACTAATTAAATTTATTTTCCCTCATAGAAGACAACAAAGATATAAATGAATTTAAACACAATTTTCTTAAACATTGTTCGTTTTTGCAATTTCGGTGGACCAAATCATTAATTGCCTTTATAATCTTTTTATTAATTTTTGGGTTGGCGTTGAATTTGGCGAAAAATAAAATAATCATCGTGATTTGAGAAATTTTTCCAGCCACGGAGTTCAATCTCCGTGCCCGTTTGCCCAAAAACAAAAAAATAAATTCGGTTGCAAAATGGAACGATTAAATCGCAACAATCTTAAAAATTGGCAAAAATCTCTTAATCAAAATATACCCGACCGAAATGTTACTGACGAGACAAACCAAAATAAATCAACTTCTATCGCCCCAACTACGCCTAACGCTGATCAAACTAA
This sequence comes from uncultured Gammaproteobacteria bacterium, assembly GCA_964576065.1. Taxonomy (GTDB): domain Bacteria; phylum Patescibacteriota; class Patescibacteriia; order UBA2591; family UBA6264; genus CAZNTW01. The sequence goes on along the minus strand of CAZNTW010000010.1, from coordinate 765 downwards.
ATAACTACGCCAATAGATTCGAACATATAATCGAAATTTATTAAGTAATAAAAAACAAGAAAAACTATGTTCTTCTTGTTTTTTGTTTGCTTTTTTTGCGCTACTTGTAAATTAATCTTCCGAGTAGCGTAAAACTCAAATTTTAACCTCTATTTTAATTCTTCGTCTGATAGTTGAGCATCCCACGATACATTTGTTTTCCAAACAAAGAGAAACAAACGAACAACGCGACTATATTAAATATTCGCCCGGTGTTTCACAATCGCTATTTTTTAAACAACTATTTTCTAAAATTTTTTTATCGTCAACGTTAAAACTATAATTTAGCGGTAAAAAAATTATACTAAACGCCATTTAACTCTAATACTATTTTTTAATAAATTTTATTTATGTTTTTTGTTTCTCTTTGCTTCTAACATAAGCCTCTTTGTCGCCAATCGCTTCTTGGTTTTGCGAGAATGTGTTTTTTTATGTTTATCCAGCCCTGTGCTTCTTTTTGCCATATGTATATTTTATTAAATTAGTTAATTACTTTTAAAGTATAACAGAAAATACCGATAAAGAAAGTATTCTTGTTGGTTGTGAATAATAAATACTACAAATCGTTTCTGGTCAGCCATCTATCGGATTTGTAAAAAAATATTCGGATTTTATCCAACCGTACAGAATTCAAATCTTAAACAATAGCTTAAAAACAAAAAACTCCTGTTTGATCTGTACCCCAAAAAGTGGACACGAAAAGTGTCTACTTTTTGCATTTAGGGT
>CAZNTW010000009.1:3417-20578 GCA_964576065.1 uncultured Gammaproteobacteria bacterium | reverse complement strand
GCGAGCGAGCAACCAATCGCCTCTGAATTTGAAAAAAGTTTAAGTTGGTCGGGGTACCCAGATTTGAACTGGGACTAAATCCTCCCGAAGGACTCGTGCTACCATTACACTATACCCCGTTATAAAATAATTAAATATTATTTTATAAATATTTTGCCATTTTTACAATTAAAATCAGTCTTGTTGCGCGTTATTAATATAAGAAATAATTTTAGTTTTAGCAAGGGGCTTAATATTATTTTTCTGTCAGGGCTATTTAGAAATGTTATACTTATCGATTTTTTGGTTATTTTGCAACAGCTTGCCGGGGTTTAATCCTATTTATTTTTCTTGAAATTTTCCGTTAATGTGTTAGATTGAATAAAATACTATGAAAAATTTATTTCGATTGACTGAATCAATCAAACTTTCTCGCGATTTCAAAATTCTTTGTCTTTATCAAACCATCGTGGCCTTAGCCGACGGAATGGTCGGATTGTTTTTGCCGATTTTTTTATTTGAACGATTCCATCAGTCAATTCGTTTAGTAATTATTTTTTACGCCTTTGGATATTTGCTTTACGCTTTTTTGGTGCCCTTTGGCGCTATTTTGATGAATAAAATCGGTTTGGAAAAATCAATATTATTGGGTCGTTTTTTTATTTTGCCTTTTTATGTTTCCTTATATTTTTTAAAAACCAACCCGTTGCTTTTTGCTATTTTTGCCTCTTTATTTTTATTGCTTTTTCGTCTTTTTTATTGGGTGCCTTATCATGCTGATTTTATCAGTTTTACCGAGGGAAAATATCGCGGACGACAAATGGCTTATTTGGCTGTTTTAGGGTACATCGTTGGTGTTGGCGCGCCGTTATTAGCCGGTTTTTTGCTCAGCGGATTTAGTTTTGAATTCGTTTTTTCATTAGTGATAATTATTATGGCGATTTCTTTAATTCCCTTGAAAAAAATAAACGACACGCGGGCCAAATTTGAATTTTCCTATTGTCAAACATTTAAAGAACTATTTAAAAAGCAAAATCGGCAATCAGCTTTGGCTTATTTGGCCGATGGCGGCCAAAATATGATCGGCGTGGTTGTCTGGCCGCTTTTTATTTATCAGATTTTAGAAAAACAGTATTTAGCTATGGGAGCGATTGCGGCCCTGATTACCATAGGGACAATTCTTTTCCAGTTATTAATTGGCAGCTATACTGACAAATATTCAAAAAAGAAACTTTTAAAGATTGGTTCCTTTTTTTACGCTCTGGGTTGGCTGGCAAAATCGCTTATAGAAACAGTTTTTCAGGTTTTTATTATTGGGACTTTTCATAGTTTTGTGTCCATAATTTTACGCACGCCTCTTGACGCCTTGACTTATGAACGGATTTCTTGCCGCGATTCTTATGTTGAGGAATCTACGGTTTTGCGAGAAATAAGCATTAACACCGGTTATTTTTTAATGGGGATGATTCTTTTATTTTTAGTCGGATTAGTCGGACTCAGGTCTGCTTTTTTAATTGCCGCCTTTTGCAGTTTATTGGTTAACAAAGTGTAATTTATCCTTACGTCAAATTGAGTTTTATAACTAAAAAACGTTTTAAATAAGTAAGTATAATTCTATTAAATAGGAATTTGATGTGAGGATTTATGTCGCCCAAATTATTGCTTCATGTTTGTTGCGCCAATTGCGCCACAGCGCCGATTGAATTATTGAAACAGATTTTTGATTTAACTTTGTTTTGGTATAATCCGAATATTTACCCTTGGCAAGAAAGAAGAAAGCGCTTGGCAGAAGTTAAAAAATTGGTTAAGATATATGGAGTAAATCTTATTATATCCAGGGGGGGGACAAGAAAATGGTTTAGAGCCGTGAAGGGTTTAGAAAACGAACCAGAAGGAGGAAAAAGATGCGCTCTTTGTTTTCAAATGCGTTTGGCAAAAACCGCACAAGCGGCAAAAAAGAAGAATTTCGATTATTTCGGTTCCACCTTAACCATGGGTCCGCAAAAAAAAGCCGAGACGATTAATTTTTTCGGTCAAGAAATAGCAAAAGAATACGGATTAAAATTTTACAACGCTGATTTTAAAAAGCAAGACGGGTTTAAGAAAAGCTTGGAATTAAGCAAAAAATACAATTTTTACCGTCAAAATTATTGCGGGTGCAAGTACTCATTAAAACACAAGAACATAAAAATACGAAAACAGAAGATTTCAAAAAAAGTTTAAAAAAGAAAATGGACTAATATGCTCATTTTGTTTATAAAATCACTCGCGACTTTCCCAAAGAAGAATTATATGGAATTATTCCTCAGATAAGAAGAGCGGCGTTGTCGGTGGTTTTGAATTATTTAGTTTAAATGTTGACCCTCGGGGTCAACATACCGGGTAGAAGGATTTGCTAGGAGAAGAGAGCTTGTTCAATTAAATTTTTTAGAAATTTCTTATGGTTCCCTAAAGGAATTAAAATATCTTTTACATTTTGCGTTAGTCGAAAAGTATTTAAATGAAAAAGATTATGAAATTGCCCTAAAAATGGCTGAAGAGATTGGAGCTATGCTTTGGACAGAAATAAATAATCTTAGCAAATAATAATTGTTTTAATGTTCTTTTGTTTTAATGTTTTAATGTTTTTATGACCTCTTCTCGGTGGGAAAATTTAATGTTTCGAATTGAAGAAAAATTCAGCATTGATAAACAATACGCTGAAGATTTTGAAGTGGCGGAGACTTCCAGCGGTGAAAAAATAATGGGGCAAAGGCAAGCGGTTGAATTTGTTGGACCCATGGGACGGATAAAGTTGGAAAAAACAGCTCGTCCCAGAGTAATAGATAAAAAAATTCTGCGCACCAAAAGAATCGGCGGTAAAGTTGCGGTTAATTTTGTTTATTCTAATGAAGATAAAGTAGAAGAGATTAAAATTTACAAACAATCATTGGACGGGAAATGGGAGGAAATGAATACGGCTAATATGGGCTTTACTTAGGATTTTTTGTTTTTAAAAATTCGATTTTTTGGAAATTTGTTTTTAAATAGTTCAGGTTTTAAAAATGCAGTTTTCCAATAAAGCATTCCGAAATAAAAATTTTAATTTTTGAGAATGATACCTGCGTTTTGACTTTTGGTTTTTGAACTTGAGGTCTATCTGTACGAGGTCTCGCCTCGTACATTGCCTCAAAGCATCGCCTTTGGCGAGGCGCGGCTCGCCAAAAATTGTTTGTTATTTGAAATTTGATATTTGCTTGATATTTGTTACTTGAAATTTAGAATTTATTTGTCTCGCAAACGCGATCCGGCCGTGTGGGAGAATCTAAAATTTACTGCTCAATCTTTATGCTAAAAAAAATATATTTTTATTTGCCGATTATATTTTTTGTTGTTTTGTTCCTTATTTTTAGAAACCCCGGAACAACAAAATTTTTTATTGGTTACATTTTTATTTTTGGCGCCAGTTTGGCCGGCGGAATTTTTTTTACCAAGGGACAATTTCAAAAACGTTGGCCATTTTTATTAGAGGCGGTTTTTTTGACCACCGGCGCCCTGATGTTTTTTTTATCTCTAGGCCAAATAATTTGGTTTTATGTTTTTTCTTTTTTGTTTTGTTTTGTTCTCGGACTTTTTTTCTATCGCCTTTACCAGATTTTTTATCAGCCGCGTTTAGCTAAGCCCTTTGCCCTGGAAAAAATGGCTCTTTGGCTTAATTTTATTATTTCATATTGGTTTTTGGCCGGATTGCAGGGAATTCTCATTGACAGTTATTTTCAAAAAATGTTTTTTTTGGGTTTGGGATTAGTTTTTATTTTATTTTTTTGGTTGGAATATTATTTATTAAGCTTGAATGACAGTTTTTCCAATTATCCATTGAGCGATTCGTTGATTATCGGTTTGGTTTTGACGGAAATTTATTTAGTGGTTAGTTTCTTGCCTTTAAGTTTTTATTTAAACGCTTTAATAGTGTCTTTAATTTGTTTTATAATTAATAAAATATGGCTGAAGATTCATCAAAAAAAATCATCATTAATGACGGTGAATTAGAAGAAGAGAATCCCGTCGAAGGAGAAGGGGACGTAAAGATTAAAAAAAGTTCACGAATAATTTCATCTGAAGTTCGTCAAGAAAAAATAGGAAAGGGCGTTTCCGAATTTTATAAAAACAAAGAATTTCATTCTTTGGACAAACCGCAAAAAAAGAGCGGGCGAGGATGGTTTATTATTTTATCTATTGTTTTTGGTTTGCTTGCCGGCGGTTTAGCCAGTGTTTTTATTCTAACTCGCAATTCAATAAAAATTCCTTTTTATAAAGAAATTAATTTAATCAGACCATCTTCGGCCAATCAGACTGAATCGGTTGCTAAAAACAACATAACAATTACTTCAGACGCCAGAACGGCTGAATTAATCCCGCAAATAAAAGAAAAAACTTTTAAGATTTTCAAACAAAAACAAGGCGAGGCTTTGTCATTTTTAGAACAGATTTACGCGCCCTGGCAAACAATTGGTTTGGCGGTGTCTGTTAGCAATGACGGATGGTTGTTGATGACTGGGGGACTTTTAGATAAAGCGGAAAAATATGTTGCCATTAGCCAGCAAAATAAAATCTATAATATAGAAACAACTATCCAAGACTCGGTGAGCAGGGCAATATTTTGTAAAATTAGCAGTCAAGATTTACCCGTTGCGGAAATAGGAGAAATTGATTCAATTAAGTCAGGCCAGCAAGTCCTTGTTATTGATAAGAATAAAAATTTTTATCCGACTGAAATCAGTCAGCCTAATAACCGAACCGTTTATAAAACCGAAGATTTAGTTCGCTCAACCGACAAGTATTCGGAATATTTGCGGTTGGGAGAGGGGATTTCGGCTATCGCCGTTCCCCAAGGAATTGTTTTTGGTTTAGACGGAATGATTATCGGCTTAATGAGCGGAGAAAAAGTTTTGCCGATTTGGCAAATACAAGGACTGGTTAAACAGGTTTTAGCCGGACAAGAAATAAAAAGACCTTATTTGGGTTTTGACTATTTGCGGATTGAGGAAGCCCCTGGATTAATTAGTCCGCTTTTTAAAGATATGTCTTATGGGGCTATTATTTACGGACAACCGACTGTAAACAGCCCTGCGGAAAAAGCCGGTCTTAAAAATGCCGATGTTATTGTTGAAGTTGGTACCGAGGTTTTGGATGGCAGTAAGAATTTTACCCATCTGATTCAAAGCAAAAATCCCGGAGACGAAATAGAAATTTCTTTTGTCCGCGCCGGCGAGCAAAAAACAATTAAAATTATTCTCGGCGAGTTAAAATAATTTTATTTATTTTCCCCGCAAGAATTTAGAAGTTTCTATTAAATTTTTAATTAAATTTTAATTTTGATTTTTAATTTTTATAATAATAGGTAATTTTTTTGTCCCCAAAATGACACGGCCGTGTCATTTTGGGGACAAGGATATTTTAAATATTTTGAGTAAAAGTTATCCACAGGCGAACCCCAAAATTAATCCTGAAAAGTGATATAATTTATTGGTAGATTAGCAAAAAATTTAATAATTTAACACAAATAAAAAATAAATGATTAGTCGTTTAAGGGAAGCAACTAACAACAATTTATTTGCGAGGTTATATTAAAAACTTCTGATTTTGGTTGGAAGTTTTTTATTATTTTGATTTTTAATCGCAAAAAAATAGCGGAGAGATTAGCCCCCATAATGTCCGAGATTTAAAATTCCAAAGTGTTTTCCTTTTTGGGAACCCGGTTCCCAAATTCCAATAAATATGATAAATATAATTAACTAATTAAAATTTTTAATAAATTGAATAAAATCAGTCATCCGCTGACAACAAAAGCGAGCGGCTGAAATAAAAATATAAATTCGTTAAAAATTATATTATTGATTTTTAACGAAAATAATGAGGCAATGTTTTATGAGGCAAAATAAAAAGTTTTTAAGTTGGGCGGAAAAAATAAAAAGAGCCCTGCTTATATTTGTATTAATCATCACCATGGTCAACTCAATGACCGGCGTGGTTCAGGCTTATTTATTAAACGCTTCTGATTTATTGGGGCAGGTTGATACAGTCGGCGACCCGGTTTATACTCGGCAGACTGGCAACAATCCTTATAGCGCCGTGGTGAGTGGAGCGGCTTTAAGCGGCCTGGAAGATTTGGAAATTGATACAGTTAATCATCGGCTTTTTGGCGCCGACCGCAACAACAATCGGGTTTTGATTTTCAATTTGGACGATAATAATCAACTTGACCATTGGGCGGCCGATTATGTTCTTGGTCAACCGGATTTTTCTACTGTAAGCGCCGGAACGACTCAAAGTAAATTTAATACCGCGCGTTACATTGCTTATGATTCAAATCATCAACGACTGTTTGTTTCAGAAGAAAACAATCAGCGTGTTATGGTTTTTGATTTATCAGGCGACATTACCAACGGAATGAATGCTTCTCATGTTTTAGGTCAAGTGAATTTTACCAGCAGCAGCACTACTACCAGCGAATATGGTTTTAACTATCCTTACGGAGTTGAATATGATACGGGAAACGATTATTTATATGTAGTTGATGTCAATAATTATCGCGTTTTGGTTTTTGACGCGGCAATCATAACTGACGGCGAACCCGCGATTAAGGTTTTAGGTCAATTAGATTTTGTTAGCGGTTCAGTTGGCAATCCGGCAACTTCGTCTAATTTTAATATGCCACATGGCTTAACTTTGGATTCAACCAATCAAATATTGTATGTTACTGATACGGATCATAGTAGAATAATGGTTTTTAATGTCGCCAGTATTACCAATGGCGAACCTGCGGTTAATGTTTTGGGCCAATTGAATTTTACTGCCAGTAGCGCCAGCACCAGCACTGTTGGTCTGAATCAGCCCTATAACATTACTGTTAGTCCAAGTGACGGTCGTTTGTTTGTAGCCGATAATACTAATAATCGAGTAATGATTTTTGATATTTCTGATGGAGTCGGTGATGGCGAAGCGGCAATCAATGTTTTAGGTCAGACAAGCTTTGATGCCAGCGGTTCCGGCGCTACTCAAGCCAAATTTAATAAACCGCGCGGCCTGGCTTATAACTCTATAACCAAAGAATTATATGTCGGCGATTCCGGTAATAATCGCATAATAATTTTTGATTTATCAGCCGGCATTACCGATGGACAGAACGCGTCAGGCCTTTTGGGTCATACGACTCGTGGCGGCGTGCCTAATTGGACATTTACTACTGCCAATCAAATGGGCGCGGTCATAGATGATACTGGTTTTACTGCCCCTGACGATGCTCTTTTAGATCCGGTTGGTCATCGTTTATTTCAAACAGATCAAAATAACAGTCGTATTTTGGTTTATAATTTAGATTCCAATAATAATTTGATTGATCATTTTGCTGACGCGGTTATTGGTCGTTCGAATTTCTTTACCGGTGGCGTAGATAATACAGGTGGCGGTCAGGCTGCTTTCAAGTGGCAGCATAATTCAGTTCTTGATTCGGCGCGTCAGCATTTATTTGTGGCTGATTCATATAACAACAGAATAATGGTTTTTGATGTTACTAGTATTACTAACGGTGAAGATGCAATTAATGTTTTAGGTCAGCCGGATTTTACCACTTATGATGCCACCACTACCGCCATCGGCGTTAATGGCGCTCGGGGTTTGGCTTTTGATCCCACTACCGATCGCTTATTTGCCGCTGACCGCAATAATAACAGAGTTTTAGTTTATAATGTGGCGGAAATTGGCGATGGTGAACCGGCTGTTAATGTTTTAGGTCAATCCGACTTTACTACCAGCACCGCTACTACCACCATTACTGGTTTAGATTATCCTTATGAATTGGATTTAGATGTTGATAATCAGCGTTTGTTCGTCGTTGACAAAAATAATAATCGGGTGATTGTTTATGATGTGGCGGGAGAAATTATAGACGGCGAACCCGCTGTCAATGTTCTCGGTCAGGCTGATTTTACCTCTGATGTTGATAATATCGGCGGCCCGTTAGCCCAAAATGTTTTATTGGCGCCCAGAGGCGTGAATTACGACTCGGTTAATAATTGGTTATTTGTGGTTGAATACACCGGCCATCGGGTAATGATATTTGACACCACGGAAATCACTAATGGCGAAGACGCGATTAATGTTTTAGGTCAGGAAGATTTTGTTACCGGTTATATTGACGAAAATGGTGGATCAAATCCCGGCGCGACTCAGAGCACTCTTTGGTTTCCGGAAACCGCAGAAGTTGATGAAACTAACAGAAAACTTTATGTCAGTGATATGGATAATAATCGGGTGATGATTTTCCAACTCCCCAAAATCACCACTGCTTCCTTAGCTAGCGGCACTGTAGGTTCAGCTTATAATCAATCTATCTCTGGCGCTGGCGGAACCGGGCCTTATGTTTGTTCCTTGGTTTCCGGCACCTTGCCAACCGGTTTAGCTGTAAATTCTAACTGCACTATTACCGGTACGCCATCGGCAGCCGGTACAGCCAATAACCTTGTTATCCGCCTTTCTGACAGTTCAATTACCGACCCGGAAACAATTGGTTTGTGGCACAATAAAACTTTCAGTTTAACCATTGCCTCCGCCCCGGTTGCTTTGCAAATCACCACCACCACTTTGCCGAACGGCACTGTTGGCTCGGCTTATAGTCAAACCGTGGCAGTCACCGGTGGCACAGGTCCCTATACTTGCGCTTTACAATCAGGCACCTTGCCAACCAGTTTGACACTGAACGCCAATTGTACTTTAACTGGCACACCTTCAGTTGCCGCTACTTCCACTTTTGCAGTTCGTACCACTGACGCTGTTGCGGCTACTGACGATCAATCGTTAAGTTTGATTATTAATGCGGCTGGAGGAGGCGATGACGACGAAGAGCCGGAAGAATTAACCGTCACTGGTGTTGTAGCTACTCCTATGGAAATTGAAATTACCTTTAGCGATGATATAGTAACCACATCTCTGAATGATAGCGATGAATTAGGCTCTTCAACCAATAGCGCGGCTGATTTACGCAATTATACTTTTAAAACCGGTCCCTCGCAATCCGCTCTCACCACTCGCAATTTAAGTCGTTACAATCCTTATAACATAACAGTTCAATATAACGCAGATACCAACACTTTGAGAATTTATAATTTAGTCGCCCTTAACTTAACTCAAGGCGCGGCTTGGAAATTGGAAATCGGCGAAAATAAAATTCGCCACGCCAGCGATGAAGCCACTTATGTTACGGCTTATACCGGTACTGGCACAATCCAAGCAACAGAGGATCCGACTATCACTTCAATTTCCAACAATAACAGTCCGACTTCCAGTTGCAGCGGTTATCCTTGTTCTTTCGCCGCCGGAGATCAAATAAAAATTACTGGCACTGGTTTTTCTGATGCCACTACGGTTGTTTGGCGGACAAATAACGATGAAGTAGTCCAAGAAGATTTTGTTTCTCAGAGCGCGACTCAAATTATTACCACTCTGCCAAACCAAGCAGCCAATCAAGGTAAAATTTCAGTTTTTATGCGCGATTCAGAAACTAACCGCGTTTCCAATTCTCGCGATTTTATTGCCGCTTCTGACAATGTCCAAGCAGTTGTTTTAGGTAAATTAACTTTAGCCAATGGCTCCACCGCGGTTGACAACGCTGAAATTAGAATTGACCAGGCGAATTTTTGGGGTATGGGTTATAATGCCAAATCGCAAGGCAATGGTAAATTCGCTGTTGCCGTTAACGGTTCCGGTTCTTATGAAGCCAAGTTTATAACTCCGGCCGGTTGTTCCGAAGCTGCTCCGGCTAAGGCCAGCGTTACCACTACTATTGGAACAGTGGTAGACGCCGGAACAGTGAGATTTAAAACCGCCACAGTTTCCGGTTTAGTCAAATCTCCGGCTTCTGATGGGAGCGCGCTTTTGGAAGGCGTGGAAGTAAGAGTTTATAAATATGATTGGACGGCGGAACAGCGAGCCATCAGCGGTCCGGACGGTTCTTGGAAAGTTTATTTTGATAATACTGCCGGCGCGCTTAATCTTGGTATTGACGCCGAACCAAATGATTATTTTAGAAATGTTGAAAATTATAAAGCCAGCGCTACGGTTAGTAAATCAATGGCTAAAAGCGCGACTGTTACCACTGATGTTGTTTTGACGAAAAATAATGTGACCGGCACGATTAAAACTCCAACCGGCGCGGTCAGCAATTCTAATCCGGTTCCAAACACAGTGGTGCCGAGTACTAATGTTCAACTTCATAATCAAAATTGGACTTATCAGCAATGGACGCAAACTGATTCAAGCGGAAATTTCAGTTTTGGCGGAGCTGCGGCCGGCACAGATTATATTTTAGAAATTGAAGCTCCTTGGTCAGGTGAATTTTCCGGTTATAGTAGAACTAAATTAGAAGGAATTAAAATCGGCGCTGGCGCTAACAGTTATGATGTCTCAACCGGCATAACTAATTTGAATTCTGACGCTAAAGCTTCAAGCGGCGCATTAAGATTTGCTATGCCCAATGTTTGGGGCCGAGTTTTATCCGGAGGCCAACCAGTTGCCAACGCTTGGATTAATCTTTATAAAGATAGTTCAAATTACAGCGTTAATACCGACAGCGAAGGTAAATTTAAATTAAGCGGCATAGCTAAGGGTAAATATACTTTAGAAATTAATCCGCCGACCGAAGCCAATGCTTCGCAGTATCGCGTTGAAAAAGAAATTACTTCTGTCACGGCTAATGATTTTGGCGATATCGCCTTGTCCGCGCCTAATGTTGTTGGTTATATTTATGGTCCGACCGGATCAGAAGGTCAAACAAATGTTTGGGTTGATGTCTGTCCCTATAATGTTCCCGGACAATGTTACGGCGGGGTTACCGATCAAAACGGAAAATTCAGCATTGGCATTGTGCCTGATGGCGCTTGGCAAATACAAGTTCGTCCGGATTCTTGGAGTAGTATTTATGTAGCCCCTGAGACAAAGATTTTAGTTGTTGCTGGCGGAGTACCCACGACTTTGGCGGGAATTAACACCAGTGGCGATTTAGTCATCAGATTAGTTGATCCGGCCGATGGCGGTTTAAAAGGCAAAATTTGCTCCCCGGGCGACACTGATTCTTGCGAACATCCTCAGTCAAATGTCGGTGTTAATTTACGACCGCAAAACGCAATGACTGGTTATCGTTGGGGACAATCTGATTCAAGCGGCAATTTCGCTTTTGGCGGATTAGACGCCGGCGTTTATGATATTGATCTTGATCCTTGGGGCAGCGCGAATTATACTCGCAAATCATATACCATAACTATCAACGCCAACGATTCAGTTACGGTTGGCAGTTCAATTTATCAAGCTCGCGATATTCGTTTATTTTTAAGCTCGCCAAATGTTTTGGGTTACCTATATACTCCAACCGGAGATGTCTCAAGCGTTAATCCCACGCCAAACGAACCCGTCTCGCAAGCCTGGATTAGCTTGCATCAAGAAGGTCCAATGATGGGTAATGGCGGTTGGTATAATTCTAACGCTGATTCAGAAGGATACTTCAAATTTGGCGGAATTAAACCCGGCTCAAATTATGTTTTGGAAGCTGAAGCCGGTTGGGGCAGTGTTTATAGTCGCAAAAGATATTCTAATATTACTTTTACCGATGCTAACAGCGATGGCGTAGCTGAAGAATGTTCAGTCGGTGAAACTAATGATGGCAATGTTTTAGATAATCAGTGCGATTTAAGCGCTCTCTTGGGCACAGATACCGGTTTAGATGATCCGGTTAAAGCTCTCAGAGTAAGCACGCCGAATTTAAGAGGACAAATAGTTGATCCAAATGACAATGCCGTGCAAAATTCTTGGGTAATGGTTCATGATCAAAATTGGATGAATCAAACCGGCGGCAACACTGATAACAATGGTTATTTCAATTTAGGCGGTTTAAGCGATGGAAATTATTTAATTGAAATTAATATGCCTTGGGGCGGAGAACAATCTTATACCGCGCCCGATGGTTTAACCGTAGTTATTGCCAATAATGTCGCGACAGTTAAACAAAATAATGTTGCTTTGGATGATAATAAAATAACTCTTTCCACGCCTAAGAAAATTTTAACCGGCATAGTAACCAAAGCCGACGATACTCCGGTGGCTAATGCCAGGATTGAAGCTAATCGCGATATGGGCGGCGGATTTTTTGAAACTACGACTGATGAAAATGGCGCTTATACTTTAAGGTTGTCCGGCGGTTCTTGGTGGATAAATCTCAGGCCGGATTGGAATCAAACTAATCCTGACTGGGTTTATAACAGTCCGCCAACTCGAATAAGTTTTCCATCTACCTCGACTAAAGAATGTAAAGGCAGCGCTGAAGCTTGCGCCGCAGTTGATGTCGCTACCACGGTTATTGGCGAAGGGCTTGATTTTGAAGCTGAATCAGCTAACGCCACTTTAACCGGTTATGTTAAATTATTAGACGGCACCGCTGTGGCTAATGCTTGGGTCAGCGCTCAAAAAGGAATGGGTGGCGGTAATAGTCAGGCTACTGACTCCAATGGCCGTTTTACCATTAAAATTCCGGCCGGCACTTATCAAATAATGGTTATGCCTAATAGCCCTGATTATGGTTCGCCTGATCCGCAAAAAGTCAAAGTCGCTGACAGTCAAACTACTGATGTCGGCACAATGTATTTAAAAGCCAGAGATGCTCACATTAAGGGTTCAGTTACTGATAATTCCGGCAATGCCATTGGCAATGTAATGGTTAACGCTTGGCAAATTAGCGGCCCGGGTTGGGCAAATGCTTTTACTGATTCAAATACCGGTCTTTATGATTTAATATTGAGTGAAGGCGATTGGGGCGTGATGATTATGCCGATGAGCACCCAATATATTTATCAAGGCGCTCCATTGGAGGTTTCAGCTGAAGCCGGTCAAACATCTTCCGGCAATGATTTTGTTTTGAAAATCGCTGACACTACTTTAAAAGTAAGTGTGGTTGATTCGGCTGGCGATCGTATTACCGACCTTTGGGGCGGAGTTTGGATTAAAGATACTTCAGCCGAAGATATGATTGACTTGGGTGGAGCTATGGAAGATATGATGGAAAAAGGCGGATTAGTTGAAGGTGGAGGCACTGACACTGCTGGTGCTGGCGTTGGCTCTATGGGCGGTGGTATGGAAAAAGGCGGTTTTCAAGGTGGCGGTTTAGTCAATGGTTATACTGAAATTAAAGTTCCGGGCGGTTCGGAAGCTGAGCCGACAGAATATGAAATTGGTTTACAAATGCCTCCGGGATCAGGTTATACTTTAAGCGCCACTGAAATAGTTGAGGTTGTCAGCGGTACGGATGAAACAGTTGAATTAGTGGTTAAGACCAACGATTCAACTATTTCCGGCCATTTATATGTTGATGTTGACGACGACAATTCTTATGATGATGGCGAAGAAGTGTCGGGAGTTCGCGCCTTTATTCAAGGGAGTCAATCAACCGGCAGTTGGCAAATGACTGAATCAAGTAATGACGGCAGTTATTCTTTGGCTTTATCTTCAGGAACTTGGTATATTAAAGCCAATGTTGATCCAATGATGAATTTCGGTTCTGATAAATATCAGGTTATTACCGAACAAAGTCAGACTACTGTTGCTTCCGGCGAAACTAAAACCAATAACATTAAACTTAAGAAATTAAGTTCAAGTATCTCAGGGACAGTAACCGATCCTGATGGCGAGCCAATGGATAATGTTTGGGTTTTTGTTGATTATGCCACTGAAGCAATGGCAGTTGAATTTGAAGGTTTAGGCGGTCCGGGTATTGGCGCGCTTACTGATTCCACTGGCAATTATACTTTAAATGTCGCGGCTGGAACTTATAAAATTGGCGCCGGTGTTCCGCCTTGGGACGCGCGCAATTTAATCAGTCCGGATTTAATTGAAGTTACTGTGGCTGTTGACGCTTCTTCAGCCGGCAATGATTTGGAATTTAAATCTTCTAACGCCACCATTGTTGGAGAAGTTGCTTTTGCCAATGGCGAAAAACACGCGGCTTATGTTAAAGCCTGGTCTGACGGCGGGGGAGCCACCGGTGTGATTTCCACTGACGGCGACTATACCTTAAATGTGGTTTCCGGCGACACTTGGCATGTAAGCGCGATGACAAAGGTTAGTAATATTCTTTATCAAAGCGTGGAAAAAGAAGTCGTGGCCGCGGTCGGAGCTAATACTAAAAATTTGACTTTGATTTCTCAAAATATTACTGTGCCAAGCGGAAAGACTGTCAGTTTCAGCGCTTCCAATAGCAAAACTATTATTTTGGAAAACGGTTTAAAAATGGAAATTCCGGCTGGCGCGATTCAAAGTTCAGGCACGATTACAGTCACTATTTCGCCCGAGACCGACGCCAAACCTGATTCAAAAGATAAACCGCTGGGATTGTCTTACGACTTCTTGGCTAAAGACAGCGACGGAACAACAATTTCAAGTTTTATCAGCGATGTAAAAATTATTATTCCTTATGATCAAGATTTAATCACCGCTGCCGGTTATAGTGAAACAGATTTAATGCCAAAATATTATGATGAAACTACCGGCACTTGGGAAAATTGGAAATCAGTTGTTCAAGATACGACCAATAATACCTTTACTATCACTACTAATCACTTTACTGCCGGCGGATTAACCGGTGGCCGAGTTACTGTTCCGGCGGATGACGGCGGAGATGATGATGGCGGTGATGGCGGTGATGGCGGAAACAATGGTAGCGGTAGCGGTCCTTCCAGCAGCTCGGGAACTGTTTTACCCGGACCGAACAATACATCGGTTTGGCTTAATTGGGACGCTTCTAAAACCGTTAGTCGTAAAGTAACTTTGGTTTTAAACGCTACTAACGCGACTGAAATATTAATTAGTAATGTTGGTGATTTTATCGACGCGGTTTGGGAGCCGTATCAGACCTCTAAGTATTGGACTCTTGCTGCTGGCGATGGCGAGAAAATTGTTTATGTCAAATTCCGCGATGAGAATTTAAATGAAACGTCCATTCTTTCCGATACTATTATTTTGGAAGAAGGGGAGGTTTCTGACATTGTCCTTGAAGGAGATTTGATTAAAATTGCTGGCAATTCCGCGGTTTACCTTGTCTCCAATGGTCAGCGTCATATTTTTCCTCATCTGGCCGTTTATCAATCTTGGAATTATCCGGGAGATTTTTCCACAGTTAAGACTCTTTCCAGCGCTGATTTTGCCAAATATGCCGAGGGCAGTTCAGTGCCTTTCCGCGACGGATCAATGTTTAGGGGCACGGGTAAATCATTGTATGGTAAGTCAGCTTCAGCGGTTTTCTATGTGGAAAACGGCAAACTAAGACCAATTGCCTCCGGCGATGTTTATCAGTCATTGTTTAAAGATTCAAAATGGTCATTAGTCACTTGGGTGCCTGATGATTTGTTAAGCAAATTTTCTTATACCTTGGGCGAAACTGTTGCCTCAGCTAATTTGCATCCGGACGGTTGTTTGGTTAAATATTCTGATTCATCCGCGGTCTATTTGTTGAAGAATGGTAAAAAACAACCCTTTGCTTCTTGGAATGCTTTGGTTGTCAATGGTTATCAGAATAAAAAAATCTTTACCATTTCCAAATCTGAGATTTATAGCGATGCCGAACCTGTAGTTGCTTTGTCAGAATCTTTATCTTCCCCGGTTATAGCCGCTATGGTTTCCGAATAATTGTTTAAAGTAAGTATGTCCAAAATCACGCGGCCGCGTGATTTTGGACATAAAGTAAATTAATTATTAACAAATATTTTTTTATTTCTTGTCCCCAAAATGACACGGCCGTGTCATTTTGGGGACAACCGTTTCACAATTTCCCGAGGTTTTCCGAGGTCGAACCTCTTTAAGATTCCGTTTCAAGGAGGTTCGACCTCTTCAATATATTCCACATTTCAATCAGTTTTTGGTAATTTAAAAAACTCAGTCCGTAAGTTTGATCTGAGTTTTTTAATGTATTTTTTTACTAATTACCAATTACCAATTATTCTTTACTTTTTTATTTTTTCAAAATATTTTTAAGCTGCTGTAGTCCGCGGTGGGCGAGGACCCGGCAATTGCCCGATGGTTCGCCGATAGTTTCCGCTATCTCGTCAAAACTTAATTCTTCAATAAATCTTAAAACCAAAACATCGCGATAATTGTCAGGAAGTTTTTTTAGCGCTTCTGAAACTTTTTCAAAATCAAATTTTAAATCAAAATTTTTCGAAACATCATCGTCGCCCGCAACCTCCTGCGTTTCTACAAGATTTTCCAAAGAAATTTCATCAGGTTGGGTGCGGTAAGAATCAATCACCAAATTGCGCGCCGTCTTATACAAAAAAGCCTGAAAATTTTCAATCTTTTGTCCCTCGCGCAAATAATTGAAAATTTTAATAAATACTTCGCTGGTCAAATCTTGAGCTTTTTCTTTACTGGCGACCTTAAAATAAACAAACCGGTAAATTTTATTCCGGTAATGATTATAAAATACGGTGAAAGCTTGTTCATCACCGTTTTTTATCTGATGAAAAAGAATTTTTTCACTAATCTTAAACATAAGACCCTTAATAAGGGCACTACTATTATAACAAGAGGGGGGTAAATTGACAAGATAAAAAGCTTCCTATGAGACCGATCTCTATAAAATCTCTCTTGGGCGTTTTAGTGTTTCCCGAGGTCGAACCTCTTTGGTAATTTGTCCCGCAAACGGGATCCCGTTCGCGGTGATTATATTGTTAAATTGTTTTTCTAAATTACCCAATTCCCATCTTCCCGTTTGATATTTGGAATTTGGGATTTATTTGACATTTGATATTTGTTATTTGTCCTGCAAACAAGATTCCATTTGCGACGATCAAATTGAAAATTTAATGAAAATTAGAAATTTAAAATTAAAAATTATATTTTGTTCCCATGTTCCAATGTTCTAATGTTTTCATGTTCCCATGTTCTAATGTTCTAATGTTCTCGCGTTTTCATGTTCTAATGTTTTCATGTTCTCATGTTCCAATGTTCTAATGTTCCCATGTTCCAATGTTCTAATGTTCTCGCGTTTTCATGTTCTAATGTTTTTATGTTCCCATGTTCTAATGTTTTCATGTTCTAATGTTTTCATGTTCCCATGTTCTAATGTTCTAATGTTCTCATGTTCTAATGTTTTCCCCTGTAACATTTT
>CAZNTW010000009.1:0-3317 GCA_964576065.1 uncultured Gammaproteobacteria bacterium | reverse complement strand
CATGTTCTAATGTTCTAATGTTCTCATGTTCTAATGTTTTCCCCTGTAACATTTTTCCCCCTTTATCGTCTATATTGGCGTCTGTCGCATTTTTTAAGATAACAGTAACCGTTAAAAATAATAAACCTTATTTCTTTGACCCCTGATATGTTAAAAACCGACCGCGAGCTGATTAAATCGCTCAAACAATTAAATACGAAAATTACTGTTGATTCGGAGTGGGATGAAAATACCCAGTCCGAACTTTTGGATTTATTTCACTCTACCTTTCCCCAAAAATCAATTTTTAATTTCAATTTCTATACTTATGTTATCAAGCCGGCGACCGTGAGTTTGCTGGCTTTAATTTTTGTTTTTATTTCCGGCCTGGGCGCGGTTTATTCCGCGAAAAATTCTTTGCCCGGCCAGTTTTTATATCCGGTTAAAAAAATCGCCGAAAAAACCAGAATGACTTTGGCTTTCAGTAACACGCAAAAAAATGTTTTGCGCGCCGAAATTTTAACCAACCGTCTTTCCGAGGTTAGAATTATAATCAAGAAAATTGAGTTGGGCGGCGCCGGATTAGAATCAGCCGAATCAGAATTAGCCGTCTTAACGGAAAATTTTAATGACGATTTAAAAACGCTTAAACAACAAGTGGCTGAAAACATGCCGACAACCGAATCAGACAAAACCCCGGGCAAAACTGAAACTTATTTTTCCGATGAAAAATTATTGGATACGGAAAATCTTAATAGCGACGGCTCTTTGCCGGTTCAAGATGGACAAGAAGTTTTTGCGGTTATGCCGGCCGAACTGGAATCATTGTTAGCCGATACCAAAGCATTATTAGCCGAACAAGATTTGAATTTGGCTTTTGCTCGCATTCAAGAAATGGAAAAAATAATGAAATCAGACAATACATTGGCGACCCAGCCAACAATAGAAGAAAATAAAATTGAATCAGGTAACGAATTAGCCATCCCGTCGTCTTCTTCAGTGGGGTCGCAAATAAAAAAGACAACTCCAAAACAGCCGGTTGTTCAAAATCCAACAAAAGATTCTTTTCAGCCCTCAACGTCCGCTGTTCAAAATTCGACTAAAACAAAATCTGATGATTTTCAAGTTAGGATTGAAAAAGATCAAGCCCCCGACATCGGCGGATTTGTCAGAGAAAAATAGAAAAGACACAATTTTAAAATATCCAATTTTCAATTTTTATTGAATTTTTAATGAAGCAATCCTTAAACAATAAAAAGAAAGAGTACGACTTGGAAGAACGAACGGCAAAATTTTCCGAAAATATAATTGAATTTGCAAAAACAATTAAAAGAGACGACATTAATCGAAATATCATTATTCAGTTGGTCAGAGCTGCCACTTCCATTGGGGCAAATTATTGTGAAGCCAATGCTTCAAGTTCAAAAAGAGATTTTAGAAATAAAATTTATATCTGTAAAAAAGAGGCCAATGAAACGAAATATTGGTTGAGAATTTTAGCCAAATACCACTCAGAATTGAAAGAAAAAATAAGAATTTTTTGGCAAGAAGCTCATGAAATACATCTGATATTTCAGAAAATCACCAGTACACTGGATCAAGATAAAAGAGAAAGAGTTTGAAAATTAGTCCGCCAGCTGGCGGATGAAAATTTAATAAAAATTAGAAATTAGAAATTAGAAATTAGAAAGAATTTTGACTTTATTTTTTATTTAATCAACCATTCCCCCTAACAAAAGTCGGTTCGTTAGTCGATTAACCGGCGAGTAGTTAGCCCTCTAAAGGGGACGAAAGGTCGAGTCTAGTCAAGGAAATTTTTGGACATAGGGATATCCCCCAAAAGTTTCTAAGCAAAGGACGGGAATAAACATATTTAATAGTAGTTGATTTTAACTCGGATAAAAATTTAAAACCGAATAAAATCAACAATTTACTCAGAGGATTAAAATGAATAACTTAAAGAAATTAGTTGCTATAGGAACTACCCTTTCTTTGGTTCTGAGTTTTGTAGCGGTTTTGCCGGTCAAAGCAGTTACTATCGCCAATGGCGACTTAGTTAAAACTGCTTCCAGTTCAGCCGTCTATTACATTCAGGGCGCCAATAAAAGAGTTTTTCCTCATTACAACGTTTATCTGTCATGGGGTTATCTGTCTGACTTTTCAACAGTCAAAGTAGTTAGTTCTTCGGAATTAGCCGCTTACTCCGACGCTAATCCTATGCCTTTCCGCGATGGATCACTCTTCCGCGGAACTGCTTCAAGTTTAGGTGGCAAGGAAGCGACCGCCGTTTTCTATGTTGAAAATGGAGTGCTTCGCCCAGTTGTCTCCGAAATGGTATATCAGGCCCTTTTCAAAGACGCTTCATGGTCAAAAGTGACTTGGGTCCCTGATGATTTATTAACCAAATTCAATTACGAGATGAGTTCAAATCTCGTCTTATCTTCAACTCACCCGGATGGTGTCGTTGTCAAATATTCCGGTTCAACCCAGAAATATGTGATTGTTGACGGGAAAAAGAGAGCCATCTCTGAAGCTGCTTTTGCGGCTAACCGTTATCTTTCATCCAGCGTTCTTACCATTGATTCCGGCGAAGCTTATGCTGACGGATCCGCCATTACCGGCGTTGAATCAGCCTTGTTAACTCCTGGCTGGTTAGGGACAGCCACTCCGACTTCATCAGCTTTGACTGTAAGTGGAGTTTCAATCGCTGGCGCGACTCTTCCTGAAGGATCGAGCAATGTTTCGGTCTTGTCAGTCAGATTAACCGCCGGTTCCTCAGCTGCTACTGTTACAGGTTTAACCTTTAAAAGATTAGGCATTGGCAACACTACTGATTGGGGAGCGATGTATCTTTTTGAAGGAGATACCAGAATTACAGCTAACTACAGAACAATTAGTTCTGATAGCCATGAAATTGAATTTCCGGCTATCAATGTTAGCATTCCGGCTAATTCGTCAAAAATTATCACCTTGCGCGGTGATATTGCCACCCCTAACTTAGTTAGCGGAAATGAACAACATTCATTTCAATTAAAAGCTGTTG
The DNA here is from genome assembly GCA_964576065.1 of uncultured Gammaproteobacteria bacterium. GTDB lineage: Bacteria > Patescibacteriota > Patescibacteriia > UBA2591 > UBA6264 > CAZNTW01. Next base: position 295 of record CAZNTW010000009.1, on the reverse strand, counting down.
AAACCACTGCCACTGTTTCCGGTTTGCCGGTTAGCGGCAGCTCTTTTGTTCTCAGCACGGTTGATGTAAGCACTGTTACATTATCTGCTAGCGCGTCTCCTTCTAATCCGAATGTTGGCGCCAAAGCCGTTGAAGTTGCCACCTTTAAATTAGAGGCTGGTACTAACGATATTGAATTCAATCAAATCGTTTTAACCAAAAGTGGAACCTTAGCTTCTAGTGGCGTAACCAACATTAAGTTGTATCAAGAATCAACTCTCTTGGCTTCGGCCGCGAGTATTGCTTCCAATGATAC
>CAZNTW010000008.1:1319-20611 GCA_964576065.1 uncultured Gammaproteobacteria bacterium | reverse complement strand
CTGTCAAGGCAAAATAGAAATTTCATACAGCGAGCAAAATAGAAATTTCATACCTGGTGAATTTTAATTATTTTTATTAACCGTAATTGGTTCCTCAACCTTTATTTTCGACAGAATAAATTGTTTTCTCCAGGGATGATTGGCCGGCGGTTTCCAAGTAGGTTCTGTTCCGGTCAGGGCGACAACCTTCATTTTCACTTTCTCCGGACGAGCCGGCAAGGCTGCGCAGCCCAGATATTTACCCCTTAAAGAAATAAATATTTGGCCATCAATTCTTTGTTCAATTTGAACCTTATCTTTTCTTAACACCAGCGTTGGTTGAGTCTTGGATAATTGAAACCATTGGCCTTCGAATCTAATAGTAAAATCATTATTTACAATTCTGGTATTTTGAATGGAAAATATCTTGTTTAACCCGTCCTTTTCAAACTTAGTCAATGGTTTATGAATATCTCCTTTCTTTTGAGGCAGAACTGAGAATTTGGCGTTAAACTTAGAGATAAATATTTTTTCAACAAACTTATTAGCCGCTTCAACGGTTGAAATATCGGCCAATCGCAATTCTTTAACCAATCGATCTTGAAGGGTGATATTGGCTCTTTCTATTCTTCCTTTGGCTTGCGGCGAATTAGCGTGGATTATTCTTATCCCCAGATCCTTCATCGCTCTTTCAAACTGGGTTAGAACATTGAGATCATCGGCCAGAGTCTTGGTGTTCACTTTGTAGGTAGAAAATCTATCCAAGTAGATACTTATTGGTTTTCCATGCTTTTCTAAGTATTGCTTCCAAAAAGCGAAGACCGGTATTACTCCTTCATCGCTGACGAATCTTAGATGAGTGATTTTTCCCGTAGCGTCATCCATAGCCGCCAAGAGGCATAGTTCCCGGCTTCCGTCTCTTCCTTCAAGCCAGGGGTAATAACAGCCATCAAACTGAATCATCTCGCCGTATTGTTCTTTTCTTTGTCTCCAGGCCCTGTATTCTTTATTACTCTTTCTTGGTTTGGGCTTCCAGATTTCTCCGGCAATCATTATTTGTCTTGATGTTTCTTTACTAATCTTTATCCCGTGGTTTTCACTTAGTTTTTCAGCCGCAAAACTTGGCTTGAAATCATGATAATTTTCCCTAATTATTCTCTTTATCTCTTTAATTTTCTCTTCTGATATTTTTCTATTGCTTGGTTTGCCCCGGCTCTTATGAATTACTCCTTTTGACCCTTGTTTAATAACCCTAGCCTTAATATTTTTAACCTGTCTTACGGAAAGTCCAATTTGCTTAGCTGCTTCTGCGCCGTTAATTTCTTTTCTGATAAGCCTTTTGATGATTTCATACTTTGACAATTCTTTTTGAGTCATAGCAATTAGTTCTTTTTGCGCCATAATTTTGTTTCTTAAGTTTTTTAAATATACCTAAGAGAATTATGGCGCAAATTGTCAAGGTATGAAATTTCTATTTTGCTCAACTATGAAATTATCATGTTGCTGCGACACTTATTATTATCATCTGACAAAAGACCAATTTTATGAGACACTAAAAACAGAACATTAAAAAGAAAAATGGAGGTAAAAATGAAAGTAAGGTTGAATTGGTTATTAGCATTAGCAGTGTTGATTATGGTTTCTGTTTCTAATTTACAGGGGCAAGAACCTAATCAAGTAGATCCTGTTGTCAGTATCCACACTGAGCCCGCATTGGGAAACGGAGCCAGCGGAGAATATAGTTCTCTACGTCTCCTTCCCGGAGAAAAGTGGCAACTGCTCCACTGGATTGAAGTGGAAGGAGGATTAACTGATACCTCTGTGCCATGTATCGTAGCGTTGGGGTATAAAACTAATTATTATCCCCTTACCTACTTTAAAGAGTGGGGTTTTAGACCACTTCCCCTTTTGTGGGATCCATTCTCTAATGGAACATGGCAACACAGTGACAGTGATTGGGTTTATTCTTTCTCCTATCTTGCTGATGGTAAGATAGGAATAAGCGGCAACTTTATTCTGTCACAAATTGAAGGGGTAAACGGCAAGGCTTCATCGTACCAAGCAGGGTGGGCATTTGACTTGATTGCCGTGGTGTTTGACGACCCCTACCTAAGGGAACGTAGATTCCAGTGCCAGGTAAATTTTTGGGGTATCGACGGCATTCGAGGAGACATCAATGGAGACAGTTGTGTTTCTATAGATGACATTCAACTCTATAGAGAGTATCTCTCCGCCGGACTAGACTGTTCTTATATTTGGGGATATTTTTTTAAGGACAGATTTGGCGGGGGCGAGACCAATTATGGGCGAGGTATTGTTTTATTTAATAGCCCGAATTGGGTTGACCTATGGCTCATTAATCTGTGGCTAAACAATCCCGCTGATCCGGTGGTTCAAAATTTAGGGATTGGCCAGTTAATGAGTATGGAGTTAACAGAAGCGGGACCTATTCCTGTTCCCATCACGTCGACCTTGACAGGAAACGAACTAAAGATAAAAGTTGACAACCCGGAAATTTCGACGGCGGTGAACATCACTGCGTCTTTGCCGGAAGGAAAATTTTGGCAAAAAACAGAATTTATGGAAAATGGAGAATTGATTATCCGTGTCCCGGACGTTACGGCAAAATACGACATTGAAGCCGTAAAAATGAATTCGGGATTGACATCTGCCCTGAAAGAGGAAGGAAAGAAGCCACTCGGCTTTATCCTTGGTCAGAATTATCCCAATCCATTCAACGCCAACACAACAATTTCGTATTTCTTGCCTCAGGACGGAAGGATTGAAATTGTAATTTATGACCTGCGCGGGCAAAAGGTCAGGACGTTGGTGAAAGATTCTTACAGAGCCGGAAACCATTTTGTTTATTGGAACGGCAAAAATGAATACGGAGAAGAAGCGCCAAGTGGTATTTATTTTTATCGTTTAATCTCAGGCTCTACTTCTATCTGTAAGAAATTGTTATTTCAAAAATAAAAATTCGAAAATTTCGAATTAGGGCTGCTCTAAAAGCAGCCCTTTGATTTTATAATATTCGTCCAGTCGGCGGATTAATAAAATATAGAAATTGAAATTTAAAATTTGAAAAAATAAATATTAGACGTAGGTGTTGGATTTTAGATTTAAGACTTGAGATTGTTTTTTGGTTTCCCGATTTTGTATTTTATTTTTTATTTTTTATTGTTTTAATGTTCTGGTGTTCTAGTGTTTTTCCAATCATCAATTACTCAATCCCCATTTTTCTCTTTCGTTTTTCTCTCAATTTGTTAGAATAAAAATAGATATTTAATACAAATCAAATTTTATGCGTATTATTTTAAGCGGTGGCGGCACCGGCGGATCAGTGACTCCGGTTTTGGCTGTAGCTGAAGAAATTAAGAAAAAATATCCAACAGCGGAATTTTTATTAATTGGCACCAGGTCGGGCAAGCCGGAAAAAGAAATGTCTCAAAATCATCAAATTGTTTTTAAGGGAATTTGGTGCGGTAAGTTGAGGCGTTATTTTTCATTTAAAAATATTATTGATTTATTTTTGATTATTATCGGTTTTTTTCAGTCAATTTTTATTATTTCAAGATTTAAACCTCAAGCGGTTTTTTCCGCCGGCGGATTTGTGGCTGTGCCGATATCGTTTGCGGCTTGGTTTTGTCGCGCGCCGGTTTTTATACATCAGCAAGATATTGTCCCGGGATTAGCCAATAAAATTATCGCGCCGATTGCCAAAAAAATAACCGTAAGTTTTGAGGAGTCATTAAAAGATTATCCAAAAAACAAAGCGATTTTGACCGGTAATCCGATTAGACAGGAAATTTTAAAAGGAAACAAACAAAGAGCTATTGAGAAATTTGGTTTGGAAAAAGATTATCCGGTTTTACTAATAGTGGGCGGAGGAACCGGAGCTTTGGCTGTCAATCAAATAATTTTTAAAATTATTTCCGAACTTTCAGAATTTTGTCAAATTATCCATTTAACCGGAAGAGAAAAGAGCAAGGGAATAGAAATAAAAAATAAGCGCTATCACCAATACGAATTTTTAAGTCAAGAAATGGCTGATGCTTTTTGTATCGCTGATTTGGTTGTTTCCCGCGCAGGTCTCGGAGTTTTGACTGAATTGGCGGCTTTAAGCAAACCAACAATTTTAATTCCGATTCCCAATTCGCACCAACAAGCCAACGCCAATTATTTTTTCAAAAAAGGAGCGGCGGTTGTGTTGAACCAAGAAACGCTTACCCAAGAAAATTTTATAAATCAGATTAAAAATTTATTGCAATCGCAAAATGAATTGGAGAAACTAAAACAAAACATTTCTCAATTATCTCAGATTGAGTCTGGCAAGAAAATTAGTGAAATTATTTTAGGTGAAGTATAAAAATTTTCGTAGTATTTTTACAAAAGGTTTATTAAGAAGTTGAACTTATTCATTTTTAAAAAAGAAACAAATAAAGTTATCCACAGGTCTGTTAGCACTCGGCATTGACGAGTGCTAATTTATTTTGTAGAATAACAAACATGACAGAAAGACAACAAAATTTGTTAAAAAATATTATTGAGCAATATATTAAAAAAGCCCAACCAATCGGTTCAGAGGATTTAACCAAAGAATCGGGCATCAGGGTGAGCTCGGCCACTATTAGAAATGAAATGGGTTTTTTAATTAAACAGGGTTATTTATTTCAACCTCATATTTCAGCCGGTCGAGCTCCGACCATTAAAGGTTTTCAATATTATATTGATAGAATATTGGCGTCGGTTTCAGAGAGGTCGGTTCTCTTGCCTAAATTGAAATCGCTTAAAATCAGTAAACAAGATTTTCGCCCCCAAATAAAAGAGATCGCTAAATATTTAGCCGAATTAACAGAAGAATTGGCGTTGGTGGCTTTTAGTGAAAACGATTTTTATTATACAGGTTTAACTAATTTATTCAGTCAGCCGGAAATGAGAGAACAAAGAGCGATTTTTAACCTTTCGCAGACAATTGACCGTCTGGACAGAATTACCGCCGATTTATACAAATCATTCGGCAACGTCACTCAAATTTTAATCGGTGAAAAAAATCCTTTTGGAAATTTTTGCGGTTCTATATTTACTCGCTCAATTAAACATAAAATTCTAATTGGAATTCTTGGACCGCTGAGAATGGATTTTAAAAAAAATTTAATTGTTGTTAACCAGGTTAAAAATTTAATAGATTTATAATATATTTATGTCAGACCAAAAACAAGATCAAGGGTCAAAAGAAGTGGAAGAATTAAAAGAAAAAATTAAACAGTTGGAGATTCAGACAGAAGAGTACTTAAACGGCTGGAAAAGAGCAAAAGCTGATTACATTAATCGGGAAAAAGAAATAACACGCGAAAAAATTAATTGGATTGAATTTGCTAATTTTGAACTGATATTGCAGTTTTTGCCGATCTTAGATAGTTTTGAGGGATTTTTAAAACAAATACCAAAAGACCAGGAGCAGAACCAATGGGTCAGGGGAGTTGTTCAAATTAAACAACAAATGGAGAATTTTTTAAAAATTCAGGGTTTAGAAAAAATGGCGACTATTGGAGAAAAATTTAATCTTGATTATCACGAAGTAGTTGAAAAAAAGGGCGAGGGAGGGAAAATTATTGGAGAAACTCAGTCAGGATTTTTAATGCACGGAAAAGTCATCAGAATAGCTAAAGTGATAATAGAATAAAATATTTAAAGGTTATAAATTAATTTAATTTGTTTAATTGTATAAAAATATGTCATTAATTCCTTATCGTGGAGATTGGCTTTGGGAGCCATGGGAAAATTTTGATAAATCTTTTAATCAATGGCCGGGAATAAAATTTAACGGATTTATGCCGGCGGTTGATATTTACGAAAAGGCCGGAAAAATAGTGGCTGAGGTGGCTATAAGCGGTATTGATCCGAATAAAATCGATATCTCGGTGGAAGATAATATTCTGAAAATTAAAAGTCAAAATGAAAACAAATCAGAAATGGAAGAAAAGAATTATTATCGTCGAGAAGTAAGATACGGCAGTTTTTACCGAGCTATTCCTTTGCCGGTAAAAGTGGAAGGAGAAAAGGCGCAGGCGGTTTATCAGGATGGGATTTTAAAAATTGAAATACCCAAGGCAATAGAAAATAAAATTAAAAGATTAAAAATAAAGGTAATTGATAAAAATAATAAATAAAAAATAATATTCGGCGTTTTAAAAAATTGCGCCGAGTAAATATATTATGAGGTATAATTATGGGAAAAATAATTGGTATTGATTTAGGAACTTCAAATTCAGCCGCGTCTTATTTGGAGGGCGGCAAGCCAAAGATGATTCCTTCGGCTGAGGGTACGACATCGGTTGGAGGTAAGGCATTTCCTTCTTATGTGGCCTTTACTAAAGATGGTGAGCTCTTGGTTAGCGAACCAGCTAGGCGTCAAGCAGTGGCTAATCCCGAAGGTACTATTTTAGCGGCTAAAAGGAAAATGGGGACAGATCATAAATATAAAATTTATGGCAAAGAATATACTCCTCAACAAATATCGGCTTTTATTTTGCAGAAAATAAAAAAAGATTCTGAGATGTATTTGGGCGACAAAGTTGATAAAGCGGTAATTACTGTACCGGCTTATTTTAATGATGCTCAAAGACAGGCGACCAAGGATGCCGGAGCTATTGCCGGATTGGAAGTTTTAAGATTAGTTAACGAACCAACCGCCGCTTGTTTAGCTTATGGTTTAGACAAGATTAAAAACAAAGATCAGCAAGTTTTGGTTTTTGATATTGGCGCTGGAACGCTGGATGTGACAATTATGAATTTTGGCGAAGGAGTATTTGAGGTTTTATCAACCTCCGGAGACACTCAATTAGGAGGAACCGATATGGATGAAGTTTTGATTGATTATGTTTGTTCTGAGTTTAAAAAAGAACATGGCATCAATATAAAGAGCGACAAAATGGCTATTCAAAGAATTAAAGAGGCGGTGGAAAAAGCAAAAATTGAATTATCGTCAACATTGGAAACAGAAATTAATCTTCCGTTTATTACCGCTGACAATCAAGGCCCAAAACATTTATTAATGAAAATAACCAGGACTAAATTGGAAGAATTAGTCAGGTCAATTGTTGAACGTTGTCGCATTTCGGTTGAACAAGCCCTAAGTGACGCTAAATTAAAACCGAGCAATATTGAAAAAGTTATTTTGGTTGGTGGGCCGACCAGAATGCCAATGGTTCAAAAGTTCATTGAAAATATTTTTGGCCAGAAAATTGAGCGTGGCGTTGACCCAATGGAATGCGTTGCCATGGGAGCCGGCATTCAGGGCGCTATTCTCGCAGGAGAGACAGAGGTAAAAGACGTTTTGCTTCTTGATGTTACTCCTTTAACTTTGGGGATTGAAACCCTGGGCGGAGTAATGACTCCTTTGATTGATAGAAATGCCACAATTCCAACTTCAAAGTCGCAAGTTTTTTCCACAGCCGCCGACAGTCAGACCTCGGTGGAAATTCATGTTTTACAGGGGGAGCGTCCAATGGCTCACGATAATCGCACCTTAGGAAGATTTATTTTAGATGGTATTATTCCGGCTCCACGGGGAATTCCGCAAGTGGAAGTTTCTTTTGATATTGATGCTAATGGAATATTAACTGTGGCTGCTAAAGATAAAGCAACCAACAAGGGCCAGCATATTACCATTAAAGATTCTTCCGCTCTTTCCAACAAAGATATAGAAAAAATGAAAAAAGAGGCTGAACAATTTGCGGTTGAGGATAGAAAAAGAAAAGAAGTGATTGATTTGCGCAATCAAGCCGATGCTATAATTTATACTTCAGAAAAAACCATAAAAGACGCCGGAGATAAAGTAAAGCCGGAAGACAAAAAAATAATCGAAGAAAAAATACAGGAGTTAAAAAAGGCGAAAGAAGGAGATGAGCCGGAGGGAATTAAAAAAGCTCTTGATGGTTTAAGTGAAGCAATACAAAAAATTGGAGCGGCCATGTATGAACAGGTCAAAAAAGATGAATCGCAAAAAAAACAATCTTCGTCTTCCGATTCTGAGAAGCATTCCAAAAACAAGAAAGATGATTCTGATAGTTCCGAAGATTCTGATCCAATTGAAGGGGAAGTGGTTGATGAAAAATAAAAAGATTAAGATTTATTGCGAAAAAAGAGCTCGGTTTTTAAAAGCCGAGTTCTTTGTTTCGTTCAATTTTAAAACCAACTAAAATCGTACTAAATTTGATCATCACAAAATTACGCCTTGCCTCCGCCAGTTGGCGGAGGCAAGACTCCGCTAAGAGGGGTCGTAAGGAGAAGATTCCGTTTGTGGTAATTTTTCTTTTGATGAGGTGGAACCTCATCAATTTTACCACTTCATCAACTTTAATATGGTAGAGAAAAGACTTCTATATTTAGTCATTATATCTGATTTTGAGGAACTAAGTTTTTTTAAAAAATAGGACTGCTCTGTATAGAGTAGTCATAAACTTGTTTTTGTAAATCAAAGAATATTGTCTTTGATGATATTTTTTGATTTACGCGACTTTTTGGCCAAAATTGCGGCTTCAATTGATAGCTGCTCAGCGGATTTTCTTTCTATTATTACTCCGCCATTTTTCCACCTCAATTTATATGAGATGGAGTTGATTGGCCAAAGCCACCTTATTCCATCGAAATTTTTATCCACTGTATCGTGGGTAAGGTGGAGGAAAAAGCACAGCCTAATAATGTCCCGAACATTATTCCGCCAAATAGTCAGCCCAGCAAAAAACTGACTGGCAATACAATCAGCGGTTGGTGTCCGAGAAATTTATGTTGATATGACTATTCGTCCAAGGTTAGCAACCTTGGTTTTTTGCCATTCAGCCACCGCCAAAATTCATTAATGGCGATGTTTCCGTCCAATGCCAGGGCGGAGGAAAAAATCAAAAGACATTGCCACCAGACTAAGTCGGCGGCTTTGCCGATTGCGGTCAGTACTAGACCGCAAATCATATCTATTAACATTTTGCCTTTTCCTCCCTTTTATTGTTTGTTGTATAAATTCTATCAAAAAAATAGCAAAAGCCAAGAGGACGGCAAATAGCAAATAGTAACTAAAAGAATTTAAAAATTATTGACTTGAAAATTTAATAAAAATTATCTATTCAATGGGCTCAGGGTAATCCCGAGTATTATAGAGGGATTATCCCGTTCGGTAGGTTCAAAGTAATCCCAACTATTTAATTAACCAATTTTCCAATACCCACTTGACTTTTCTTTAAAAAATAGCAAAGTAAATATGATTGCGCCTTTAAAAGACGATTTATGTCTATAAAAATAAAATCATTACTTTCCGCTATTTTATTATTGGCAACTGGAATATTTTTCTGGGTTAATTTGTCTTCGCTTTTTATCTGCCCAAAGATAGAATTTGGAATTTGGCTGGGAATAAGTTTTATTATTTTTTCAATATTTTTCCTTTTATTTTCTATTCTCAATGAAAATAGGTTAATAGTTTACCCGACTTTTATTTTGTTTTTGTTAGGTTTTTTTATTTTTTTCAAACCAACCCCCATAAATTTAAGAATTTATTCTATTGGATTGATAATTTTTCTAATTTTACTTGGACTTGGGTTTGAACTGATAAAAAAGGAAAAAAATCAGCGTTTAAAAATAAATTTGACAAAAATTTGGAAAAAGGGATTGCCGTTGGCAATTATAGGATTTTCTTTGATAATTTCCGTGGTTTATTATTTTAATCCCTTAATTGATTTTAGTAAAAATAAAATAGAAATACCTTCGCAGCTGGTTGGTCTTTTATTAAAATCAACTTCCGGATTAATTGGGCAAACCATTCCTTTCTATGACCCGAATATGACTATTGACGAGACAATTTCCGCAACCCTGTTAACCCAGGGGCAGGGTTTGTCGCCCAAAGACATTCCGGTTGAACTAATAGATAAAATCAACTTAAACGATTTATCTAATATAAACATTGGTGAATTATTGGCTGATCCATCAGTAAAGTCGTTTTTAAAGCAACAAAATCAAGAAGGAAATTTGTCAGCGCTTATAAGCGAGCAAAGAAGTCAATTGTCGCAAGCGCTCGGTTTTGAAATAAAAGGCGACGAAACAATGGGCGATATTTTAACGGAAATAATAAATTTACGCTTGGGCGAAGTTCTAAAAGTCAATTCGTCAATAATTTCCTTGGTAATTGTGGCTCTTTTATTTTTTATTTTAAAATTTGTCGGGCGGATTTTAGAAATAATAATTTTAATTTTAACCAAATTAATATTTTATGTTTTACTATTTTTAAAGGTGATTAAGGTTGAGACAGAAATGAAGCCGTGTGAAATAATAAAGTTTTAAATTTAAATAAGGAGGAGAAAATGAAAAAAGTTGGTATTTTTTTGCTTTATTTGTGTTTAGGAACTGGTTGCGTTGCTCCCGTGATTAGTGCCACAATAATTGGTTTTGCGGCCCTAATTTCGTTGGTCACGTGGAAAGTGATTTTTTGGTTGACGAAAAAAGTCATCCGATTTTTGGTCGTTCTTACGATCAAAGATAGAGAAAATCGTAAAATTCTTTTATCACTGCCAAAATACGTGACAGAGATAAAAGAAGAAAACTCTTTGGCGTATGATTTTTTTAGAGAGTGTAATCCTCAATCAGGGGAACACTGGGAAAAGGCGAGAGAGCTAAAAATCGCTCTAGAAAACACATTGATTAAGGGATGCACTTTTCTCCGTATCCCTAAATGGAAGCTTAAAGTAATGTTAGTTTAAAATATGAGCCGGTCTAAAAACCGGCTCATAAATTTTATTTAAAAAACCGAATAGGGTTGCTTTTTAATTATAATTTGATATAATATCAGAGTAATAAATAAAAATTATTAAACAATATGGTTATTAAAAAAGAAAAAGCCGTTAAAATAAAGAAACAAACAGTTGGAAAAACAACCAACAAAAATTTGGTTGAAAAGAAATCAATTGAAAAGGTTGTGAAAAAGGAGAAGGTCGTTAAAAAAGATAAAAAATCAACGCCAATTAAAAAAGTTGTTGCCGTTGTTCAAAAAAGCAGGGAACCAAAATCAAGAATTTGGGGTACTGGTAAAAGAAAGTCGGCTATCGCCAGTGTTCAATTTTTTCCTCAGGAAAAAGGAGAGATAATTATTAATGGAAGAAATCTGAATGATTATTTTTCTGTTTTTAAACTCAGGGAAATAGTTTTATCTCCATTAAAGCTGTTGAAAATCGCGGAAACAAAAATTTTAATTAATGCCGTCGGTGGCGGAATTATCAGTCAAGCCGAAGCAATCCGTTTAGGAATAAGTCGGATTTTGGTATCAATAAATCACGATTGGCGCAAAGATCTAAAATCAGCCGGATTTTTACGTCGCGATTCCAGAATTAAGGAAAGGAAAAAGCCTGGTTTGAAAAGAGCTCGTCGCGCTCCGCAATGGAACAAAAGATAAATCGAATTAGCATCCAAACAATGTGACAGTTTAGGGTAGATTTTAAATATTTTTTTAAAATTTAGATTGACATATTGTTAAATTGACTCCAGTGATTTCTACAGCCAAAAATACTTTTTATCTTTTAATAGCTTACATCTATCAGAAACTGATATCTCTATTTTATTTTATTGTTTTGGCCCGTTATTTGGGGGCGGATGATTTTGGCAAATATACTTTTGCTCTTTCTTTCACCGCTCTCTTTTCTGTTTTAATAGATTTTGGACTCTTTCCGGTTTTAATTAGAGAAGTGGCTCGCAATAAAGATAGAACTAAAGATTATTTCAGTAATATTTTCGGATTTTGTCTATTATTGGGAGGATTTACCCTAATTTTGGACGCCGTCTTGATTAATGTTTTAAAATATCCGTCAGAAATAAGAATGTTGGTTTATTTGTGCAGTTTGGTGGTTTTATTGGATACATTATCTTTATCTGTCTATCAGTTATTTCGCGGGCACTTGAATCTTAAATTTGAAAGTTTGGGGATTATCGCTCACAAGACAGTAATGTTGATTGCCGGTTTGATTCTGGTTTATTTAATAAAAGCGCATTTATCTCTAATGATGCTTCCGCTTTTATTCGGCAGCGTTTTTTATTTTTTAAACGCAATCTTTTTTTTAAAAAGAAAATTGGGTTTATGGCCGAAGCCAACCTTTAAAAAAGAAATTTTAAAACCGTTGCTTATTTTGTCTTGGCCGTTTTTTTTAGCCGGAATATTCGCCAAACTTTACGCCACCATTGATACAATTTTGCTTTCTTATTTGGATGGAGACCAATCGGTTGGCTGGTATTCAGCCGCTCAGAAATTAACTAACGCTTTTTTACTGTTAATTGCCGGATCTTTAAGTTCAGCTCTTTACCCGGCTTTGAGTTATTATTTTGTTCGTTCAAAAGAAAACTTGAATAAACTTTTCAATCAAGCGGTTTTTTATTTAATGTTAATCACCATTCCTTTAGTTTGCGGTCTAATTGTTCTAGCCAGACCGATAATTTTATTGATTTATGGCGGTGGTTATTTGCCGGCGATTTCAATTTTAATTATTTTGTCATTATCAATTCCTTTTGTTTTTTTTGATTATATCGTTTCCGGACTTTTAAACGCTTGCGAGAGACAAAAAATCAATACCAAAATTCACGGATTTGGTGTGGCCCTGTTTATTGTTTTCAATTTGATTTCAATTCCATTTTGGGGTTATTTAGGCGCGGGATTAAGCGTTTTGGTAAGTTTTTTTATTTTATTTATTTTAGAAATTCATTGGTCAAAAAAGGTCGTCAAAATAGAAGTAAAATATTTGGTTGGCAAAATCAGTTTGATTGTCTTGGGCAGTTTGATTATGTCCGGATTACTGTTTTTAATTAAAAACAGTATTCATATTTTTGGGTTGGCTCTAATTGGCATCGCGGTTTATTTTATTTGTGCCTGGTTTTTTAAACTAATCAGCAAAAATGATCTAAAATTATTAAAACAAATGATTAAGCCTAAAAGAGTTTTTTTTGACGGTGATAGCTTAAATCAAAATAATCAAAGTGATTTATGAATAACCTGGAAGTAGTGATGTTTAATATGTCGAATTACGCCGAATGGCAAAAGGGCGTAGCGAATCGCAATTACCATATTTTTAAAAAATTATTGGAACAGCCCGAAGTTAGAAGAATTGTTGCGATTGATTTTTTACCTTTTACTTTTAAGCGCGCTTTAAGGAATTATTGGCAGGGGATAATTACTCTGAAAGGAAAAACAATTTATCGGGACCTAACATCGCGTTGCGTTAAAATCAAGAAACAAGAAAAAGAAGTTTATATTGTTTCGATAGTTAATTCGGTTTTATCGCCACAAAAATTAAACAACAAATTAAATAAAATTCTTGAAAAAATTTCTCAAACCAATAATCAGAATGAGCCGGCGTTTAGAAGAATAATTTGGTCGTTTTTCCCAATGTTTGTCGAGTATCTGTCTGAAAATGGTATTAAATCCGATTTAACGATTTTTGACGCCGTTGACAATTGGATTGAACACCCGTCTTTTATTAAACATAAAGAATTGTTAAGAAAGAATTATCAAAATATTACCCAAAAAAGCGACTTAATTTTTACCGTCGCGGAAAATTTACTGGATTTTTTTAAAGAATTAGGGCGGGAAAAAGATATTTTTTGGATCGCCAACGGTGTTGATGTTGCGCATTTTAAAAATAAAAATGCGATTAAGCCGAAAGAATTTAACAAAATCAAACGTCCTATTGTTGGTTATATGGGTATTATTCAGCAACGGCTCGATGTTGATTTAATGGAATATTTGGCGCGGAAAAATCTAGATAAATCATTTGTTTTGATTGGGCCGTTTTGGCCTGTCTATTTTAGAAAATTTCGTCGTTCATCTGTAGAAATTAAAAGATTAAAAAAGCATAAAAACATAAGTTTATTAGGAAGAAAACCATATAAATTCAGTTCAAATTATATTAATAATTTTGATTTAGCTATCAGTCCGCATAAAATTGACAATTTTAGCAAATATACCAATTCTCTGAAGGTTCTAGAATACCTGGCTTGCGGTAAACCGGTGATAAGTACGCCGCTTTCCGGAGTGGAAAGATTTTCTCATTTGATCTATATCGCCAGCGACTACGAGGATTTTAATAAAAAATTAAATCAAGCTTTGGAAAATAATAATATTGAGTTAGAGCAAAAGAGGGTGAATCAGGCGGAAAAAGAAGATTGGGGTAAAAAAATAAAAGGAATAATGGAAATAATAAAAGTTAGATTATCACAATGAAACTTTCAATAATTATTGTTAATTGGAATGTTAAACCTCTTCTACAAAACTGTTTGGAATCAATTTTTTGTTATTTGAAAGATTTTGAAGCTGAAATTATAGTTGTTGATAATGGTTCGCAAGATGGCAGTCGAGAATATTTACGAAATATTGAGAAAAAGAGAAACAATATAAAGATAATTTTAAACAACGAAAATTTCGGTTTTGCTCGCGCCAACAATCAAGCCCTGGAGCAGGCAAGGGGAAAGATTATTTTATTTCTAAATCCTGATACGGAAATTAGAGAGGAAAGCCTGCAAAAAGCGATTAAATTTATGGAGAATAATCACGACTGTGGCGCGCTTGGATGTCAGCTAATCGGTTTAGACGGTAAAACCCAGCCGTCAGTAAGAAATTTTCCGACAATATTATCGCAAGCGATGATTTTTTTAAAGCTTCAATATTTGTTTCCTAAAATAATATGGTTAAAAGAATATTTTCAAATAAATTTTAATTATGAAAAAATCGGCGAAGTCAATCAGATAGCCGGGACCTTCATTATGACGAAACGTGAAGTTATTGATCAGGTTGGGGGTTTTGACGAGAGTTTCCACTTATGGTTTGAAGATGTCGACTTCTGTTATCGAGTGAAAAAAGCCGGCTGGAAAGTAATTTATATTCCAGAATCAAAAATTCTTCATTATGGCGGACAAAGTTTTTGGCAACTGATGTCTTGGCAAAGGCAAAAAATTTATAATCACAGCGCTCTGATTTATTTTAAAAAACACTCTTCAATCAAGTTTTATTGGCCATTAATTCTTTTGTCTTTTGTTAGTCTGTTTTTGGCTTTTTTGAGCGAATTTTTTTCTCCAGCTACGAAAATAAATTTAAAGAATAGATTAAAGGTTAATTAAATTTATGTTAATTAAGTCGCTCCCCGACGCAAAAAAATTAATATTTTTAATCCTAATTTTTTTTATTTTTCAGATTCTATCTTTTATCGGATACCTTTGGCCGATGGTTTCTACGATTGTTTTTTGGCTGATCATTTTGACCGCCGTAACTTTTGGTTCGCATAAAACAGAATACGGTTTTTTGGTTTTATTTTTTGAATTTTTATCTGGACACGAAGGGCATATGTTTGAGTTCGCTGGAATTTCTTTGCGGTTAGGCCTTTTTTTAGCAGTAATGACCGTTTGGCTAATAAAAAAAATTGTTAGTCAAGGGTGGACATCTTTTTTAATTCTTGATTACTGCGGTCGATTTTTTTTGTTTTTGTTTTTGTTCATAATTTTAGTTTCATTTATTCAGGGGTTAGTTAAAAATGATGTTATTTTGGCAATAAAAGACTTGATAAATTACTCTTATTTTTTATTGATTTTTCCTCTGGCGGAATTTTTAAAAGACAAACAATTCTTTAAAAAAGCTTCTACCCTTAGTAAATCAGCTATTATTGGAATCGGCGTTTTGACTGTTTTTATTTTTCTTTGTTTTGGTTATGGCTTGTTTCAGGTTCATGACGGGTTTTATTGGTGGTGGAGGGGAGTGGCGATCGGAAAAGCGACTGATACCGGTACAAATTTTTTTAGAATAGTCACTTCTGCTCATTTGTTAATTTTGCCCCTCTTTCTTATTATTTTAAGTTTTTTAGTTGAATGGAAATCTTTAAAAAAAAATAGAAAGACGATAATTCTTTTATTTTTTCTTGCCAGCTTGCCTTTGGTAATAAATTTTTCTCGCGCTTATTTTTTGGGCATTTTAGCCGGGCTTGTTTTGTTGGTTTGCGGATTAAATTGGCAACGAGGTTTGGTTTTTTGTTTAACAGTAATTTTTGTTTTAGCGTTTGAATTTATTTTTTTGTTTGTTATTGTTAATGGCGGGGAAGCGCTTCGGGGCTTAAGTTTCTTTCAATCGCGTCTAAATAGCATCGCGGTTCCGGAAAGAGAATTAAGTTCATTGTCGCGAATGAATATTTTACCAAAATTAACCGAGAAAATAAAACAAGAACCGATTTTTGGCCAAGGATTAGGGCAAACTGTTTCTTATTTTGACCCAATAACCAATCAAGAGAAACAGACTTTTCATCTTGATTGGGGGTATTTAGAGATTTGGGTTGAGACGGGACTGTTCGGACTTTTGTCTTATTTGATGATTTTGGCTTATATTTTTAAAAAAGGCTTTGAAAAGATAAAAACATTAAATCAAGATAGATTAAAAAAGCGTTTAGTGGTTGGGCTTTTGTCCGGATTACTCGCATTAATGGTAGCTACGATAACCGGACCATTTTTATTTCATCCTTTAGGAATTTTTTATGTAATTCTAACTATTTTAATTATTGTGAACATAGATCAATATGACGCCAAAAGTAATAATTCAAATTGTCACGTGGAATAGTTGTAAGTTTATTAAAGATTGCTTGGATTCAATTTTTAACCAGGATTTTAAGGATTTTTCTGTTTTTATAATAGACAACAACTCAAATGATGGCACGATCGATTTTATTAAAGAAAATTATTCTGTTAAAAAAATAAAAGAGGAGTTTAAGAAATCAAATCAGATTTTTATTCTTCGTAATAATAAAAATTCCGGATTTTCAATCGCGCATAATCAAGGTTTATTTTTTGGACAGTCAGAATTTGTTTTGATAATAAATCCGGACATAATTTTAGAACGAGATTTTTTAAAGAAAATAATTCGGGTGGCCGAAGAAAATCCGCGGGCCGGCAGTTTTACGGGGAAATTGTTGCAGATTAAATCAGGCGATATAACTTGGGAAGAAAAAATAAAAACAAAAATAATAGACAGTACCGGCCTCAAGGTTTTCCGTAATTTTCGTTTTGTTGATCGCGGACAAGGAGAAGAAGACAGTGGACAGTATGATAAAATGTTTGATATTTTTGGAGTTAGCGGGGCTTGCGCTTTTTATCGCCGCGAAGCGTTGGAAGATGTGAAAATCCCGATTATCGCTAAAAAAAATTCAGACGAAAATCAGAAAAATAACAGATTCGAATATTTTGATCAGGATTTTTTCGCTTATCAAGAAGATAACGATTTGGCTTGGCGTTTGCAATTAGCCGGATGGAACGCCTTATTTATTCCAGACGCTTTGGTTTATCATTATCGCCAAATAGGATTGAAAGAAAAGGCAAGTTTGATGGAAATAGCAAAAGCTCATTGGTCAAGGCCGGCTATGATTGAATTTATTAATTTTCGCAATCATTCTTGGCTCTTAGTAAAGAATATTTTTTGGCAAAACCTTTTAGCATCTTTTTTTTATATAGCATTTTATCAATTTAGCAAGAAGACTTATCTCTTATTTTTCAGGCCAAAGGTTTTATATAAGGCCAGTTTTAGTTTTTTTGGTCAGGTTGGAAAAATGATAAAAAAAAGAAAGTTAATTATAAAAACCACTAAAATTAGTCCGAAAGAAATTAAATATTGGTTGAATAAAAAATAAATATGTTGTCAATTATAATTGTAAACTACAATCAAAAGAACCTTTTAAAACAGTGTTTGAGAAATATTTCCGAAGCGAAAATCAATTTGGAAAAAGAGATAATTATTGTTGACAATGCTTTTACCGCCGGCAGTAAGGAATTTTTGGTTGATTGGCAAAAAACAGACCCAAGCTATCAAGTAATTTTTAACAAAGAAAACATTGGTTATGCCAAGGCAAACAATCAGGGCATTAAGGCAGCCAAAGGAAAATATATTTTAGTTTTAAATCCTGATGTGATTATTTTACCTAACTCGGTGGAGGCAATGATTGATTTATTAAAACAGGACACGTCAGTCGGTTTAGTCGGTCCGCAACTTTTGAATCTTGACAAAACAATCCAAGACTCTTGTCGCAGGTTTCCTCGTTTTTATACGCCACTTGCCAGACGTACCTTTTTGGGTAAATGGTTTTTTAAGAATGAACTAAAAAGATATTTAATGCTTGATTTTGACCATCAGCGAACCAGAGAGGTTGATTGGATGATTGGCGCTTGTTTGGCCAGCAAAAAACAAATTTTAGAAAAGATTGGTTTTTTTGATGAGCGCTATTTTTTATACCTTGAAGACGCTGATTTGGCTAAAAAAATATGGCAGCTCGGACTTAAGGTGGTTTATTTACCAAAAGCCAAAATGTATCATTTTTATCAGCGCTCATCAGGGGTAAGAAATTTGTTTTGTTTATTTAAAAAAATAATTTGGATTCATATTATCAGCGTTATGAAATACTTTTTAAAGTGGGGCTGGACAAAATCGTAATTTTTTGATAGTTTTAGATTAGTTTTCATATTCTCGTGTTCTTGTGTTCTAATGTTTTTATGTTTTCATGTTTTTGCGGGATCGTCCCTCGGCCGTAGCCCGTTAGGCTATAAGGCCTACGGGCGAGGCTAACGGCAGACATTAATGAATATTTATAAATTATGTAATAATGGAAAAAATTCATAATGTATATGTTCTAAAAAGTTTAAAAGATAAAAATCTTTATATAGGTTGCACTTCTAATTTAGAAAAGAGAATTAACGAACATAATAAAGGAAAAGTATTTTCTACTAAGAATAGATTACCCTTAAAGATTATTTATTATGAAAAATATAATAATAAATACGAAGCTTACAAAATAGAGAAATTTTATAAGACGGCTAAAGGAAAGAGAGCTTTAAAAAATAAATTAAAAATTTGCGGGATCGTCCCTCGGCCGTAGCCCGTTAGGCTATAAGGCCTACGGGCGAGGCTAACGGCAGGACAGCGGCCTTTGAAGCCGTGAATCATGGTTCGCCACATCATTCGATGTGGCGCCCCGTCGGATGACGGGGCGAATCAATTAATATGTATTATATTTATATCTTACTTTAATTAAAAAGATTGTTTATTGAAATTTTTTGTTAAATTGTTAGTTTGCTAATTTGCTTTAATGTTTTTGCGGGATCGTCTAACGGCAGGACAGCGGCCTTTGAAGCCGTGAATCATGGTTCGAGTCCATGTCCCGCAGCCCGACGAACGAAGGTGAGGAGGTACTGAGCCCAACAGGGCGTAGCACCGACGAACGAAGGTGAGGAGGTACTGAGCCCAACAGGGCGTAGCACCGACGAAC
>CAZNTW010000008.1:0-1219 GCA_964576065.1 uncultured Gammaproteobacteria bacterium | reverse complement strand
GAAGGTGAGGAGGTACTGAGCCCAACAGAGAGAAGTGCCACAATCTTGCCAAAATCACAAAGTCCCTCAGGAATCCCGAGCGTAAGAGAGATAGTAAAAGGTTACAAATATAATTTTATGTATTTTGTTTATATTCTTGAATGCGCAGATAAATCTTTATATGTAGGTTGTACTAATAATTTGGAAAAAAGATTAGAACAACACAATAATTTAAAGTGTGGCGCGCATTATACTAAAATTCGTCGTCCAGTTGTTTTAAAATATTCAGAAAAATTTAAAACACTAAAAGAGGCAAGAAAAAGAGAGGCTGAGATTAAAAAATGGCGGAGAGAAAAAAAATTATCTTTAATACTTGGAAGATCGACTTCCAAGTAAGGATAATAATTTTAGAGGTTCAACTCGCAAAAAAACGATTCAACTCCCAAGTTATTTTTAGAGGTTGAATTTATATTAAAAAATTAAGACAAAGATATAACAGATTGTCTATAAAATAATTTATACTCATATCATAAAATCCTGCTATAATAAAAGCAGGATTTTATAGTTAAGCCTAATTAACTCAAAAATAGCTCATCCGCCAGCTGGCGGATATACTAAATTTCTTTTTTCGTTCTAAAACGCTTTATTAATAAAGGTTTTAGGAGTGGTATCTTTGGGGACAGTCCCCGTTAATTCAAACTCCAAGTCTTCAATTAATTCCTAAAAATTAAAACAAAAGGAGAATAAAAAAACCCGATCACTCGGGTTTTTTGATAAAAAATTTAAGAATAAAAATAAGTCCCGTAGTGTCCAGTCCTACGGAACTTATAAAAGGTGGCGAGACGAACTAAATACCCCCAAAGGTCGAGCGGAGGGACTCGACAAAAAAATTGCGAACGAACGAACGGTAGTGTCGCAAAGGGGTTAATTATTCAATTAACGTCTCGCCTAAAATATTTCCCTCCCTCGTGTAATTGATTTACATCAATATTATATAGATTTGTTTAAAAAAGTCAAGGGAAGTTTGAGTAGTTAGGTTCGTCGTCTCTGGCGGAGGCGGATGGTAATTGGCAATTGAGGAAAACAAAAAAATCTTAATTTTGAATTTCTAATTCCTGAGCACATTCTGGATTACCTTGAATCCGCCGAATGGGTAGTCTCCAAATTTTTTATTTACTATTTACCATTCTTGGCTTCCAACATCTATTGCAACGATTTCGATACTATTTAAAATATTGAA
>CAZNTW010000007.1:0-23912 GCA_964576065.1 uncultured Gammaproteobacteria bacterium | reverse complement strand
GCCGGCCGGAATAACCACTTTGGGAGAAATAGATGTTACCCTGAAAAGCGATGAATATTATGTTTTAGGAGATAATCGTAATATGAGTTTAGATTCAAGGGTATTTGGTCAAATTAAAAAGAGTTATATAGTCGGACAGGCTTGGTTTCGGGGGTGGCCTCTTAATGATTTTGGATTTATTAAAACATCGGTTTTTGCCAACCACCAGTAAAATATAATTATTTTCAAAAGAAACCGTTTTAATTATTTTTTAAACTAACGAATAAATAATAGAATAGAAAAAATATGTCTAAAAATAAAAAAAATAAGAAAAATAAACGTTCTGTCGTTATTTCAAACAAGCAGCGTAAAGCAGAAAAAAAACAAAATAAGAAAAAAGAAATCAGCAAAGTGAATATTAGAGAAGATGTCGGTAAAAATAAATTTAAGAGAAGGATGTTTCAAAGAAACGAAAGATTTATGTTCGGAGAAACGCCGCAAGACGCAGAAGCAAGAACAATAAAAAAAGATTTCCCACATGTTTTAAAAGGAATGAAAGACATTTTGCCCGAAGAATCAAAATATTGGGATTATGTTTTAAAAAAACTTGTTGATCTGGCAGAGGGCTATGGTTTTCAAAAGATTTCTATGCCAATTTTAGAAGAACAATCTCTTTTTGAAAAAGCCACCGGTCTGACTTCCGATGTGGTGGAAAAACAAATGTATCAATTCGTCGATAAGGGCGGAAATAAAGTTGCTTTAAGGCCGGAGATTACTCCGTCGGTAGTCAGGGCCTATCTTGAAAATGGTTTATTTAATTTGCCTCAGCCGGTAAAGTTGTTTTATTTCGGTCAAATTTTTCGTTATGAAAAACCGCAAGCCGGACGATTAAGACAATTTAATCAATTTGGTTTGGAGGTTTTGGGCTCGGATCGGCCGGTAATCGACGCTCAGCTTATTTTATTTTCTCAAGTTTTTTTTAACGCTTTGGGAATTCAAGTGAGCGTTCGTGTTAACAGTTTAGGCTGTAAGGATTGTCGTCGCCATTATCGCAGTAAATTGATTAATTATTTTAGATCAAAACAAAAATTGCTTTGCTCCGATTGTCAAAGACGGCTTAAAAGCAATCCCTTACGGATATTAGATTGTCAAAATCCGACTTGTCGAGATTTAATTTTACAATCGCCGCAATTAGTTGATAATTTGTGCGAGACTTGCCATAGTCATTTTGTCAAAGTTTTGGAATATCTTGATGAGGCTGGCGTGACTTATAAATTAGATCCTTATTTAGTCAGAGGATTAGATTACTATACTAAAACCGTATTTGAGTTTTGGCCGGAAAGGGGTCAGGTAAAATTAAAACCGCAAACGCCGACAGATTTGGACAATCAACTTAACACAGAACAGGGTGATGGGTCGGAGCAAAAAATTGAGCCGATAATCACTAAGTCTATTTTCGCTTTGGGCGGAGGGGGACGATATGATAATTTGGTAGAAAGTTTCAGTAATCGTCCGACTGCGGCCGTAGGATTGGCGTATGGATTAGAGAGATTGATTGAAGAAATTAAAGTTCAAGGAGTAAAAGTTCAAAAAAATCGCGTGCCGCAAATTTTCTTTACTCAAATAGGAGAGCCGGCTTGTCGTCGGGCTTTAAAATTATTTGAACAATTAAGACAAGAAGGATTTAAAGTGGCAGAAAATTTAGCCAAAGACAATTTAAGGGCGCAGATGGAGACCGCCAATAGATTAGGCGTTAAAATAGCTTTAATTTTAGGACAGCAAGAAGTCCTTAATCATACGATTATTATTAGAGATATGTCCAGCGGTAATCAGGAAATCGTTGATCAAGATAAATTAGCTCGAGAACTAAAAAGAAAATTAAAGTAAGTTCAACAGTATGCCGAAAATTTCCTTGCTTACTTTTGGTTGCAAATTGAATCAGGCGGAAATAGAAGAAATAAAACAAAAGCTAAACAATAAGAGTTGGGAGATTGTTTCCCCTCGCGAAAGAGCAGATGTTTGTTTGATTAACAGTTGCGCTGTTACTGAAAAAGCTGAACGAAAGGTGAGACAAGCAGTTTATCAAATCAAAAAACGCGCGCCGCAATCAATTTTGGTTTTAATGGGTTGTTATGTTAATAAAGCAAAAAATCAAAAAATAGATTTTTTTGTCAAAGATCGGTCATCTGTTTTGGGTTTTATAAAGAAACTGGGAACAAGATTTGGCAACGCGGAAGAAAAGAAGAATTCAGTTGACCATAAAATCAGGCATTTGGTCAGAATTCAGTCAGGGTGCCGTAATTTTTGCAGCTATTGCATCGTGCCGTTTTTAAGAAAGAAGATGGTGAGCCGTTCCTCAGGAGAGATAGTCAAAGAAATTAAAAAAATAGAAAAACAAAACGAGCAAGAAGCGATTTTAGTCGGAACGAACATCAGCCTTTATCTGGACACCAAAGCGAAAGTAGATTTCATCGGATTAATAAAATTGATTCTTAAAAAAACATCGTTAAAAAGAATTCGTTTGTCATCTTTCTGGCCGACTTTTTTTACGGATGAATTAATTTATTTATTGAAAACAGAACCGCGAATCTGCCCGCATTTGCACTTGTCAATTCAATCCGCTAGTGATAAAATTTTAAAAAGGATGAATCGCGGTTATAATCATGAGCTTTTAAAAAAAGTTGTTGAAAAGTTGAGACAGATTCCGAACATAAATTTAACCGCCGACTTCATTGTTGGTTTTCCCGGGGAGACAGAAAATGATTTTTTACAAACTTATAATTTTATTAAATGGGCGAAATTTCTTAAAATACACGTTTTCAGATTTTCTCCCCGTCCTTTTACAAAGGCGATTAAATTCAAAAATCAAATTAGCGAACAAGTCAAGAAGCAAAGAAGTAAAAAAATAATTGAACTGGGAAAAAAAATCGCTTGGGTAGAAAAGACGAAAGTTTTAGGTAAAAAATTTCCAATTTTGATAGAGGGTAGAAAAAACGGTTATTGGCAGGGCTTTACCCCGAATTATTTAAGAGTTTTTATCAAAGAGAACAAAAAATCTTCAATCAGAGTGAAGAAAAATGAAATCATTGAAACCAAGATGGTTAAACCTTTTAAAGACGGGGTTATCGGGCAAATCATAGACATAAAAAAATAATATTAATTTCGTCAAATTAAATTAATTGTTTGATTATTGATTTTATAAATATGGCTCAACCAACAGCAAAAAGTCCTTTAAAAAATAATAATCGCCAATATCATATTAATTGCCGTCGAGGCGATTTGGCTTCTTATATTCTTATGCCGGGCGATCCGGGAAGGGTTCCGATTATTGCTCAAAATTGGGAGCAAAAAAAAGAAATTGCTTTTTCTCGGGAGTATCGTTCTTTCAGCGGTCGTTTCAAGGGAGTTGGAATCTCTTGTCTTTCGGTTGGCATTGGCGCGCCGTCAGCGGCAATTGCCATTGAGGAGTCGGCTCGTTTGGGAGTAAAAACTTTTATCAGGGTCGGTAGTACCGGAGCGCTTGATCCAAAAATTAACATCGGGGATTTAATTATTAATACCGGAGCGGTTCGATTAGAAGGAACGTCTAAAATTTATATTAAGTCGGAATATCCTGCTTTGGCCGACCACGAAGTGGTTTTAGCCTTGATTGAAGCTTGTGAAAAATTATCCGCTAGAGGCGGATCCGCTTTTGGCAAGAAAATAAAATATTATGTCGGTTTAACCGCCTCAACTGACGGTTTTTACGTCGGCGAAGGCCGTCCCGGATTTAACGGTTATAACCAATCTGACCTGGAAAATATTTTGCCTGATTTACAAAAAGCTAAAGTGATAAATATGGAAATGGAAACCTCGGTTTTATTTACTTTGGCCAGTCTTTATGGTTTGCGCGCCGGAGCCATCTGCGCCGTTTTTGACAATTTAATTACTGACAAATGGAAAATAAAGGGAGAAAAAGAGGCGGGATTAGTCGCTTCCGAAGCAGTGGTTATTTTAAATCAATGGGATAAGGTTAAAAAAGCAAAAAAGAAAAAATATTTTTATCCATCACTTATCACGCTTGTCTAAATCGGCGAGCGTAGAATGACTCGCCTAAGACGGCGAGCGCAGAGACACTCATTAATTAATCCACCTAAATAAGTGGAAATAATTTAATAAAATTAACAAACAAAATTATGGGAACATTAAAAAAGATTTTTAAAGCCGGAATTTTCGGCACTATTTTTGGATCTATTTTGGGTATTCTTTCCGCTAAAAAACCCGGAGAGGAAACAAGAGAAGATTTGAAAGAGAAATTTAATGAAGTCAAAGATAAGACGGTTGACGTGGCCAAAGAAGTTATTGGTGAAGTTAAAGAATTTAAGAATGGCGTTAAAGAAGAAATAGATAATATTAAAGATGATTTTTTAGGAGAGGATGAAGATGGAAAATAAATAAGTTTAGTTATTCAATATGTTTAAAATTAAATTAGATAAAGAAAAATGTATTGGTTGTGGAACTTGTGTCGCGGTCTGTCCCAACAATTTTGAAATGGACAATAACAATAAAGCGAAAGTTCTCAACGAAGAAGTTGAATCATTAGGTTGTAACCGTATGGCGGAAGAAAATTGTCCGGTTAACGCTATTGTTATAAGGCCGATCTCGGAAAAAGAAAAATTTAAAATAAACACGCAAAAGAAAGACGAGCTCGAGGTTGGAGAAAAATAAGTCATAAAAAAATATTATGTTGGAAATTCGTATCCATGGCCGGGCCGGCCAGGGAGCAAAAACCATTGCTCAATTTTTAGCCGAAATTGGAATTAAAAAAGGACAATTCGTTCAAGCCTTTCCTTCTTATGGTCCGGCCAGAACCGGAGCGGCGATGAACGCTTATGTTCGTCTTGATCAAACGTCGATCTTAGTTCACTCGGAAATCAAAAATCCCGATATAGTCGTGATAATAGATCCTTTGTTGGTGGAAGTAGAAAACGTGGTTAAGGGATTAAAAAACAAAGGAATAATTATAATGAATTCTCCTTACGAAGCCCAAGAAGAGAAAAATAAATTGATTAAAAAATTTGGCCTGAATAAACAGGCGAAAGTTTATGTTTTACCGGCTTCGGCAATTGCTTATCGGATTTTAAAAAAAGATTTACCAAATATGGTTTTACTCGGCGCTTTGATTAAAGTGGCCAAGGTGGCTGAATTTGACGACTTAGCAGAGGTGATAAAAAATAATTTTATTAAAAAATACGGAGAAGAAATGACACGGGCCAACATAGAAGCCGCCGAGAATGGATATAAAATAATAAATTGATATGACTGAAAACAAAAACAAAAACAAAAAAATTAAGATTTTGCCCGGAGGAATGATTAATCAACCGGGTTCGTCGGAAAAATATAAAACCGGATCATGGCGAAACCAAAAACCAATTTGGGATAAAAATAAATGCATTCATTGCGGACTTTGCGTCAATTATTGTCCGGAAAATTGCATTCTGTTCAAAAATGGCAAAAGAAAAGAAACTGATTTTGATTATTGCAAGGGTTGTGGAATTTGCGCCGCCATTTGTCCCGTTAAAGCGATTAAAATGATTAGGGAGAATTCTTAATAAATTTAATTAAAATGCCAACCAAAAATATAAAAAATCTTTTAAAAGCTTTAACCGGCGGAGAAGCGGTGGCGGAAGCGCTACGGCAAATAAATCCGACGGTTTTTGCGGTTTATCCTATTACCCCTCAAACGCCGATTATAGAAAAATTTGCTCAAATGGTGGCTGAAAAAGAAGTTGAGACGGAGTTTGTCAATGTTGAATCAGAACACTCGGCCTTAAGCGTGGTTGTTGGCGCTTCAGCGGCAGGCGGGCGGGCAATGACGGCGACCTCAAGTCAGGGATTGGCTTTGATGGCTGAAATTTTATCAGTTGCTTCGGGTTTGCGTTTGCCGATTGTTATGAATTTGGTGACTCGTTCCATTTCCGCGCCGATTAATATTCATAACGACCATCAGGATGCGATGATGGTGAGAGATTTAGGGTGGTTGCAAATTTTTTGCGAAAATAATCAGGAAGTTTATGAAAATAATTTTTTAGCCGTGCGTCTGGCCGAGAGTAAAGACGTTCTTTTGCCGATTATGGTTTGTCAGGACGGTTTTATCACCTCGCATAATATCGAGGGGGTAAAAATTTATCCGGATAAAATTATAAAAAATTTTATTAAAGAATATAAAGTTGAACATTCAATTTTTGATTTTAAAAATCCTATAACAATCGGACCATTAGCCTTACCTGATTCTTATTTTGAAATTAGAACACAAATCGCAACAGCTTTGAATAAATCAGAGGGAGAATATTTAAAAATTGGCCGCGAGTTGGAAAAAATAACCGGCCATAAATATGATTATTTTGAAGAGTATCATTTGCGGGGAGCAGACGCGGTTTTGGTGGCAATGGGTTCGGTGGCAGGAACAATCAAATTCGTAGTTAACAAAATGCGGCAACAGGGTAAAAAAGTCGGTTTATTAAAAGTAAAATTATTCAGACCGTTTGTTTATCAAAAAGCGAAATCAGCCTTAAAAGGGGCGAAATTTGTCGGAGTGATTGATCGGGCTCCCGGCTTTGGTTCTCACCCGCCTTTATTTGGAGAAATTAATCAATGTTTGTCATCTAATCAAAAAGCCCAAAGTTATGTGGCCGGATTGGGTGGTCGGAATATTTATCCCGAAGACATAGAAAAGGTTTTTAAAGATTTATTGGCAAATAAAACGAGCGAGGGAGTGAAGTATATTTCATAAAAATTTAAAATTTAAATCTCAAAATGTAAAATGATTGTTATTTATTCCGTTTTGCGGAATGAATTTCCTACATTTTGATTTTTGGTTTTCCTGCTGACCGGCAGGCAGGGATTATTGAATTATTTTTCTATGGTTGTTGAAACTAATAAATTAATTAAATGTCCGTTAAGTAAAAAATATATCGGTTCAATTTTAGAGCAGGCGAATAAAATTATTGAAAGCAAAAATTCTCCCAAGATAATTTCTGTGGTTGTGACGGATGAAAAATTGATAAAAAGAATAAATTTTAAATATAGAAAAATAAATCGCGCGACAGATGTTTTGTCTTTTAACGACCCGGCGGAGATAATTATTTGTTGGTCATGGTTAGTCAGACAGGCCAAAAAACAAAAACACAACGCGAAAGAGGAAATGATAATTTTATTAATTCACGGATTTTTACATATTTTAGGATACGACCACAAAAATAAAGAACAAGCTGATTCAATGGAAAAGCAAAGTAAAAAAATTATATCTTTGTTGAAAAAGTAAAAATCTGTTAGAATCAAATTTGTTTTTAAGTATAGAAAATATTTATATTTATTCTTCATGGATAAATATTTTAAATTTTACATTTTGACTTTTGATTTTTAAATTTATTATTATGTCTCGACAACCAATTATCACCGGAATTGATTTAGGCTCTTCTACCGTAAGGATTGCTGTTGGGAAAATAGGGCCGGAAGGAGAAGTACAAATAATCGGACTGGGAGAAGGCCCGTCAATCGGCATTATTAAAGGAGTAGTCACTAATTTAGAAGACACGGTTTCCAGTATTTCCGCTTGTGTTGAACAAGTGGAAAAAATGACGGGTAATTCAATAGAAAGCGCTTATATCGGTATTTCCGGAATCAATATAATTTCTCAAGAGAGTCGCGGGTTGATTTCAATTTCGCGTCCTGACGGAGAGATTCGACAAGAAGATGTTGAAAGAGTTTTGGACGCGGCCCAAACAGTAGCTAAGCCGCCAAATTATAATATTATTCATGTTTTGCCGCGCAGTTATTCGGTTGACAGCCAAATCGGTATTATGGATCCGGTGGGAATGACCGGGGTGCGACTTGACGTTGATGCTCAGATTATTTTGGGACTGACCAACCAAATGAAGAATTTGGACAAATGTCTTTATCGAGTCGGTATAGCTGTTGACGGAATGATTTTTATTATTCTGGCTATTGCTGAAGCGGTGTTAAGTAAAAAACAAAAAGATTTGGGCGTGGTGTTAGTCAACTTGGGGAGCACTACCACCAGTTTCGCGGTTTATGAAGAGAATGACGTTATTACCGCTAAGATTTTGCCGATTGGTTCCCGCCATATTACCAACGATTTGGCTATTGGTTTGCGTATACCCGTGGAAGTCGCTGAATTATTGAAAATTAATTATGGAACTTCTTTGCCCGAAAGATCCAGTCGCAACAAATTGATTAATTTAAAAGACATAAATGAAAAAGAACAAGGAACTGTTTCTCAGAAAGAAGTGGCGACAATTATTGAGGCGCGTTGCGAAGAAATATTTAGAATGATTGATAAGGAACTGGGAAATATTAATCGGCGTGGAAAATTGCCGGCTGGCGTGGTTCTAACAGGAGCCGGAGCAAAATTGGATGGGTTGGTAGAGACGGCTAAAAAAATTTTTAAAATTCCGGCTTCGATTGGCATACCGCAAGGATTTGTGAGCGGGGTAGATAAGGCGTTTGACCCAAGTTTTTCCACCGCCGTTGGTTTGGTTCTTTGGGGAGTTGGTGGAGATAAACAAATACAGCTGTCCGGTCCGATGAAATTTTCAACCAGAGGCGCTGGACAGAAAATAAAAAGCTGGTTTAAGAATTTCTTGCCCTAATTGAGTTTTTAAATCGTATTTTATAGGCGCGACTTCTATGAGTAAAATTAAAAAATCAGACCAACTAAAAAATTTTTATTATAAAATAAAAGTGGTTGGCGTTGGCGGCGCTGGTTGTTCATCTTTAGAAAGAATGAATTGCGCCGGGATTTTGGGAATAGAATATATCGCAATTGACACTGATAATAAATCTCTCCAGCAATTAGATAAAAAAATAAAAAAAATTAAAATCGGAGGAGTGGAAATAAAAGGATTGGGAACGGGGGGCGACATGGAAGCAGGGCAAATGGCGGCTAAAGCAAGCGCTAAAGAGATAAAACAGGCCATAAGCGACGCTGATTTGGTTTTTGTTGTTGTTGGATTAGGCGGTGGCACTGGTACGGGCGCCGGTCCAGTGGTATTAGATTTAGTAAAACAGAATAAATCTTTAGCGATTTCTGTTGTAACTAAACCTTTCACTTTTGAGGGGGCGCAGAGAAGAAATACAGCCGAAGACGGTTTAATGGATTTTATTGATAATTCGGACGCTGTTATTACGATTTGCAACAGTAAACTTTTACAAATAATAGACAAATCAGTGCCGATTTTAGAGGGCTTTAAAATCGCCGATGAAGCGCTAAAGCAAGCAGTACAAAGTGTGGCTGATATTTTAACTCTACCTTCTTTGGTTAACATAGGGTTATCTGATATTAAGGCAATTATGCAAGAATCCGGTTCGGCTTTCATCGGGGTTGGCTGGGGGACTGGCGGAGAACGAGCCAGTCAGGCGGCTAAAGGCGCTCTTAAAAATCCATTATTAAATCTTTGTGTTGACGAGGCCGGTGGAATAATTTTTGTCGTTACCGGTTCGTCTGATCTTAAAATGTCCGAAGTGAATGAAGTCGCCGAAATAATCACTGACCAAGTCAGAGAGGGATCTAAGGTTAGTTTTGGCGCTTTTATAAATGATAAATTAAAAAATGAAATAAAAGTTACTTTAATCGCTACTAAATTTAATCAACCGGCGATTGAAGAGAATTTTTCACATAAGAGAATTAAAAATGAGAGCGTGGAGGTTTTTTCCGATCGTAGCGCCAAAAGGATAGAGATGTTGCCATTGATTGATAAATTTACCGAAGGGAAAATCAAGGTCTATAAAGGTGAGGATAAAAATTGGGAAGAAGAAAAAGGATTTAACCCGTCAAATCAAACGGCATTTGAAGACGAGTTGGATATTCCGGCTTTTTTAAGAAAAAAAAGCAAAGAGAAAAAAGAATAAATAACTATACGCAGTAGGGTTATATTATTATTCACTGATTTTAATGAATTAATTCAGAATCAGTGTTTTTTTATTTGTTCCTCCGCAAGAACATTTTGTTTTGACGAGGGATAGATTAAATATAAACAATAAATCATTCCGCGTCGATTTTAATTAGAAAAAAGCGTGAAATTGCTAATTTTAAACCATAAGGAAATGGAACCATTATTCAAATTTGAATCTAATATAAAACTATTTATATCTACATAATCATCTGTGCCGTCGAAGTTGAGGGAATAATTTTGTTTACTTTGGCGGTCGTTGTATCAGGCGATGCTACCAGAAATTTTTACTGAACCGAGAGTAGTTTGGGCGCCGGTGGCGCCGATGATAATAGTGCCGTTGTTGCCTCCGCCAGCTGGCGGAGCCGAGGAATCTGACAAGGTGGAACCTTGTCCATCGTCAAAGCGCCAATAGGCGATGGGTTTGCCTTGGTTGTGGTCCCAGGCGATTTGCGCCGGAGCGCGAGCGTAGTTAAAAATACGGACTTAGTCGATTTTACCGTCAAAAAAGGAAAATAGGAATTGGTTTAATTCCTTTTTAATCTTGCCAGGTCGGACCTGGCAAGATTATTTAAACCTGCTCAAGTTTTATTTGGACAGAAAGACAAAAATGTTGAGGAATAAGAATACATAAATGGTAAAAAATAAATAATAAAATAAGCAATAAAGTAAGTAACAAATCACAGGCAAAATCGTCATAATAGATGTAAGGGGTAATGGCTTAAAAAGCTCAATAATAAAATGGAAAATAAAGGACAACAACTTAATAAGTTTGCCACGGCTAACCAGCGCCATTTTCAAACGCCAAAAGTAATTTGGAATGGTCTTTATTTGGTTATTATGCAGGATTTGTCCCAGGTGATAGAGGTTGTTGAAAGCGATTATTATTCTATGCTCGTTAGTTAGTAAAACAGAAAATCAAGAAATACGTTTTTGAATTCCTGGGTCAAATTTTGAGACAGGAATTTTTTAATTCAGAGGTTCTTGGTAGATAAGAAACTAACTTAAAAATATGAGCAAGAAGAAAATAATTATTTATATTTTTTTGAGCTTGGCAATAAGCCTGGTAATTGCTTTACATTCAGCAGTTTTTTTTCTTATTGGCAGATTAATGATCTGGATTCTTTTCAAATTAATATTCTAAACATTATTTTTGCTTCAATTATTTTCAGTTTGAGATTCTTCAGTAAATCAGTGGTTATATTTCTAGGAAAAAGAAAATCATTTATAATCTCGGCCATTGTCAGTCTGACGGGATTAGTTTTATACAGAAAAATAAATTTATTTTCCAGTTTTATTTTAATGGAGATTATTTTAGCTATTGGGTTAGGATTACTCTTAAAAATACTGAAAGATTCATGGCTTAATTCGCGATTAGCTTCCCGAGGGAGCAAAAAACTGATTGAATTCTTCAGCTTAGAGAACCAAGCAATCGGATTAATTAAATTTTTAGGCAAGATGTTTAAATCTTTGAATCTATTTGAGTCGGGTTTAGTTTTTGATTTAATCGGGTTCAGCTATTGGTTTTGGGTTATAGTTGCTTGTAAAGCCATAAGAGAAGACAGTTTCAGTAAATCGAAAGCCGATCAAAGATATTTGCGCGACATAAAAAGCATTGCTTTAAGCGGCATTATTTGCGGGCTACAAAGCGATTTTCCATATCTTATCGTTTTCTTGGCAATAATTTGCGGTTTGAGTTTTCAATTCGCCGGAATTGCTTTGCCGTACAGTATCAGCTTGGCTATTTTTGCGAGTTTTATTTCCTTAGCTGGTTTAAAAAGTTGGTTAAAGCAGCAAAGAATTAAAATGGCATTAAATAGCGTATTGGCTTTCTCTACTGCTGTATGTTATAATCCGAAAATTTGTTGTAAATGGCAAGCAATGGGATAGTAAATGTTTTCCTGTCTAACAGGTAAGGGGGCGGTTTTTACAAAAAATCGCCCCCTTATATAGAATTTAGAATTTGAAAATAAGAAAAGAATGTACTTAAAATTCCAAACAACAAATAAATTCCAAATTCCAAACAACAAATAACAAACAAGAACACAAGAACGCAAGAACGCAAGAACGCAAGAACGCAAGAACGCAAGAACAATAGAGTAGAGACTATAATTTTTCATTACTAAGCGAGATTTTTTGCGGAATAATTTTAATTTTCAATCCTTCGATATGCTCGGGACTACTCTGAGTCTGTCGAATAGGCAAATTTAATTAAATTTTCAAATTAACAATTTTTATTTTTTATTTAAAGATTATTTCATTAAAAATTTCAACAGAAATTAGATATTTGGCATTTTTAAAAAATTTTAATTATTATTTATTTTTTACCGACAACAGGCTACCAATTACTTAAATATTCTGATATAATATTAATATGCGCGACAAGGGAGATATTTTTAATTTTTAAAAATCGCGCGATGGTAATCAATATGGATAAAGAAAAAAAGACTTGGCTCTCTCATACCGCATTAGAGGCGTTAAATCAATGTCCGCGTTGTTTTTGGCTTAGTTATCGTTTGGGAATTAGACAGCCCGAAGGATTTGCTTCGCGTTTGCCTTCCAGATTCGACCAGATCGCCAAAGAATATTTTAATATTTTTCGCCAAAAAAGAGAGTTGCCGCCGATAGTCAAGGATACGCTTTCCGGTCAGTTAGAAGACCCCTTTCAAGAGGTTTATTTTTATTCAGTTGATCATAAATACGGTTTTTACGGCAAACTTGATGAGTGTTTGATCACACCCGAAGGAAAATACGCGCCCATTGATTTTAAAACTTCCAGCGTTGACCCGCGAAATAAAAGAGAACTTTTTCAATCATATCAAAATCAAATGGACGCTTACGCTTTTTTATTGAAGGAGAAAAATAAACCTATCGCCGATTTTGGCTATTTGATATATTTTTATCCGGATACCATCAAAGACCTGGAACAAGGAGTGCCGATGGTTGTGCACCTTGAAAGAGTGACAACTAATCCGAAAACAATTTTAGCGCGCATAATCAAAGCCATAGATGTTTTGGAAAGCGGAATGCCCGAGGCGTCGGAGAACTGTTCTTTTTGCCAGTGGAGAGAGAAGATTAAAAATTTAAAACCGGCCGATATCAAAGGAAAACCAAAACAGTCAGTCATTTTTTAATGAATTCTTAAAAATTTCCGATATATGTTTTTTAAAAAAATTAAAAAATCAAATTTTTTTTTAGGTTTAACTATTCCGGGTTTTTTAGTTTTGCATTTTTTTGGTTGGCACAATTTTTATTATAATACTGTAAATGGATACGATAAAATAGTTCATTTCTTGGCCGGGGCATGTGTAACTTTAGCGCTTTATTGGTTTATTGATTTTTTAGTAGGAATAAAAATTTTTAAAGCCGAATTTTTGGAAAAAAATAAAGTAGTTATTTGTCTAATCGGGTTAATAGTCGTTGGACTTTTCTGGGAAACATTTGAATTCAGCGTTGATCATTTTGTTGGAAGGATAGATCTAATAGCAACACAACCGAGTCATTTAGATACCTTTTCCGATATTTTAGCTAATTTCGCCAGCGGAATTTTAGTTTTAATGATTTTATTTTTTAATAAAAAAAACAGTAAATAGTAAATAGTAATTAGCAAATAGCAAAAAATGAAGACCACCTTAAACGTTGGTGTTGTTTTTAAATAAAAATCGTGTTATAATAACAGCAGATTTGAGCCTATTTTTAAAGCATTTATGCAGCCAAAAATTATTGTTATTTGTAACCGAAAAGGCGGAACCGGCAAGACCAACGTGGCGATAAATTTAGCGGCTTATCTTTGTTATTTTGGCAAAAAGGTTTTGTTGATTGATTTAGACCCGCAAGCCAATGCCACTTCGGGTTTGGGGGTGGAGAAAAATCAACCAGGGATTTATGAAATTTTGAGTCAACAAATTCCTTTTGAGAACGGGATGATCCAAGCGCGTCAAAATTTATGGGTGACGCCGGCCAATGAAAATTTAGCCGGGGCCGATATTGAGATGGTTGGTTTACCAAACAGAGAATTTATTTTGTCAAAAATAATCGGTAATTTACTTATTTCTCCTCAGAACAAAAATTTTGATTATATTTTTATAGACACACCGCCATCTTTGAATTTGATTACAGTCAACAGTTTAGTGGCGGCGCATCAGATTTTAATTCCGGTTCAGGCTGAATATTACGCTTTAGAAGGTTTAAGCCAATTATTGCAGACTATTGGCCTGATTAAAGAAAACCTTCAACCCAATTTGGATGTTTTAGGCGCGGTTTTAACAATGTATGATACTCGCGGACGTTTGGCTGAGGAGGTTTGGGAAGAAATGTATAAAAATTTTCCTTATCGTATTTTCAGAACCATTATTCCCAGAAATGTGCGTTTAGCCGAGGCGCCGAGTTATGGCAAAACAATTTTAGAATATGCGCCAACCTCAAAAGGAGCCAAGGCTTATTGGCGGTTAGCTAGAGAGTTTCTTGTAAATAACGATTCTTTTTAAATATTTTTTAAAAAATAGCCCCAAAATATACTAAATTTAAAAAATCATTCTAATGTTATTTATTGGTGCGGATTTGCGAAGGGTCTTTGACGGGGACAGTCCCCGCCAAAGAAAGAATTTTGATATTTGATACTTCGACTTCGCTCAGTATCAATCCTGAACATAATAGAATGATTGATATTTAATTTTTTATTTTAAGAGAAGCGTTTATGTCCTTAGGTCGCGGGTTGGGGTCTTTAATCCCGACAAAAACAATTAAACAAGAAAATACTGAGGTTTTAGTTGAAACCGGCGAAATGGTTTTGCAGGTTTTAGTTGATCAAATTGAAGCGAATCCTGATCAGCCAAGAAAAGATTTTTCCCGTTTAGCTATGGAAGAGTTGATTAATTCCATTCGCGAGCGCGGTATTATTCAACCCTTGATTTTAGTTTCAAAAGAAACGCTTTATGGCGACTCTGCGAGACAGACTGAAATTAACGAAAATATTAAATATCAAATCATTGCCGGAGAAAGGCGTTGGCGCGCGGCAAAAATTTTAGAGCTCAAAACCGTACCGGCAATTGTTCGGTCATTCAGCAATAATGAAAAATTGGAAATTTCTCTTTTGGAAAATATCCAACGCCAAGATCTTAATCCAATGGAAAGGGCCTGGGCTTATCAACGTTTGATTGATGAATTTAATTTAACCCAAGAACAAGTGTCGGAACGTTTGGGCAAGGCGCGCGCCACCGTCGCCAATACTTTGCGGCTTTTAATTTTGCCCGAGATAATTCAATCGGCTATAGCCGAAGGCCGAATTACCGAGAGCCACGCCAAAGCGCTTTTGTCGCTTGATGACGAAGAAAAGCAAAAAATGTTTTTAAAAAGAATTTTAGGCTTGGGTTTAACGGTGCGGGAGACGGAAAAAGCCATTATGGGCAAAAAAACAAAACCGGCAACGCAATTTCAGTCGGAATTTTTAGAACAAGAAAAATTATTAGCCGTCGCGCTGGAAGCTAAAATAAGCATTGCCAAACAAAATAAAAGTATTAAAATTATTATAGAAGCCGGCGACGAGCAAGGGCTGGAAAAAATAATAAAAAAAATAACAAAGCAAGTTTAATTAAGCAAATAAAAGAGGTTTTATTATGGCGATTGAATTAAAAAGAAAACAAAATGAATCAGTAAACGTTTTTCTCAGAAGATTTAGCGACCAGGTTAAAAGAAGCGGTTTGATTAATCAGTTCAAAAATAACCGTTTTCGCATTAAACCAAAAAGTAAAAAATTGGTAAAAATAAGCGCTTTACAAAGGATAAAAGAATCAGGGAAAATCGAATTTTTAAAAAAGATCGGGAAAATGCAATAGTAAATAGTAAATAGTAATATGTCTTTACTGGAAAAAATTGAAAATGATTTTAAAAAAGTTCTGCAAAAAGGGGAGGCGGATGAATTGGGCGTTTTACGAATGCTTAAATCTTCTTTAAAAAATAAAGAGATAGAAATGAGAGTCAAGAAGCAGGAATTGAACGATGAAGTAGTTTTGGAAATTATCAGACAGGAAATAAAAAAGAGACGGGAGGCGGTTGATATGTTTGAAAAAGGAAATCGCCAGGAGTTGGCAAAAAAAGAAGAAAAAGAAATATTAATTCTCAATCAGTATTTGCCACCCGAATTATCAGAAGAAACAATCAAACAAATAATTCAGAAAGCTATTAAAGAAGTTGGCGCTTCAGGACCGGGTGACCTGGGTAAGGTGATGGGAAAAGCTATGGCTGAAATCAAAGGGCAAGCTGATGGGAATAAAATACGCGCTATGGTTCAAGAATCGCTGCAAAATAAGATTGTCATATAAAGGACTGAGACTCGCCGATTTAGGCGGACGGATAATTAAAACTTAAGTCTTTCTCGTAAATGGCATTTTGTCACGCGGAGGGAATAAAGGGTATTAAATCCTGTGTTGTTCGCGTTCGTTTGAAAGAGAAAAATTAGTTTTTATTTTGCTCGGTTTGCTTGATAATAAAAAATAAATCGCGAAAGAAGCGCGATTAAACAAATTCGTCTATGATCACAAAAAATAGAAAAATTATTTGTAATTTGGTTTTATTTTTCATTTTTTTGTCAGTGTTTTGCTGTTTTACCGGAGTGGTTTCGGCTAGCGCTCAGATGTTTGGAAACGCCGAAGAACAGGTGGCCGATTTGGCCCAGGCGGCCGGTTATGGCTCAGCCACCTTGCCCGAAATAGTCGGACGAATTATAAAAATAGTTTTAAGTTTAATCGGATTAGCCGGCGTAATAATAGTTATCGCCGGCGGTTTTATTTGGATGACTTCCGGTGGCGATATTGAGAAAATTACTAAAGCAAAAAAATTAATGACCAGCGCTTTAGTTGGAGTTTTGATTGTTATTATGGCTTACGCCATTGTGAGTTTTGTTTTAAGTAAATTGGCGGGGATAACCGGAGAACCTGGACCAGTTTCACCACCGATTTGTATTGGCGCAGGCTGTAATCCCATTCCTCCCGACAACTTTGCAATCAAAAAAATAGTCACCACTCACGAGGGATTATATCAAAACAATGATGTTTATTTATGTTCGGCTGTTATACCGACATTTAATCGTTATTTAAACTCAGATAAAATTTTTCAATTGGTTACCGGCAAAGATATTAAAATTACAAAAGAAGATGGCGGCAATGAGTTTTCCGGCGGTTGGGAAACCGCCGGCAATACAATAGTTTTCAGTCACACTGATAATTTTGAAAGAAATACCGCATACTTGGTTTATCTTCCCAAAGAAATTACCAGCGAAAAAAACGAATTTTTAGAGGCCTGTAATGCGGATGGAGGATGTTCTTTATCCGGCAATTCATTTGTTTGGACTTTCACTACCGGAGAAAATATTGATATTACGAAGCCGTATATCACCTCATCTTATCCAATTCTAAGCAGTCAAGACGGTTATCCTGACACTAACATTGATCTTCGTCCAATAATTCAAATTAATTTTTTCGAATCGATAAATCCAGCCAGTATTATGGATGAAAATAGTCAATTAAAAGATAATATCAAATTATTAAAAATAACGAATCGCGGTCCGGAAGAATTAATAGAACCTTTGGTTAGTAGTGAATATTTTGAAACGACAGTGGAAGATAAAAGTGTATTTTTAAAAACATTAAAAGATTTAGAGCCATTTGTTTGGTATCGTTTAAGCGTGGAAGGAGTTCAAGATTTGTGTTTTAATGTTATGGACGGAACAATTACTTGGGATTTTGAAACCAACGATCAGAGTCCTTCAATAAAATCGCGAAATCCATCTGGTGACAAAGTCTGCGCTGACACCGAGATTAAGGTTGTTTTTAGTATTAGTATGTATGCAAATGAGGTTACGATAAAATTGAAGGCGGGAGAAGAAGTAATAACGGAAGCGGCAATGACGCCGAAAGAAATGATTGGAGGGTATGAAAAAAGAATTCCCGAAGAACCAACATTACCTTTGAGCGGTTATTTAAAAGTTGATGATGTTAAAGATTTGGTTGGCGACGGCTTTAGGTCTTTTACTTTTACGCCTGTGGCAGATTTATTAGAAATTAATACCACCTATACAGTTGAAGTAACTACTGATTTAGTACTTGACCAACAAGGAAACCTTTTGGGCGGAAAATGGGATTTTTCTACAAAATCGGCCGGCGAATGTTTTTGTTCACCTTTTATTTCTTATTTAAGCCCGCGTCAAGGCGGACCGGGTCAGTGTTTGACTATTAATGGAAGTTGTTTTATCGGCACTGAAAATCAACCGGCTGTTCCGAGTAAAATAAAAATTGGAGGAACCGAGGTTATTATTGGCGGCGGAGACGGTAATTATCTAACCACAACCGTGCCATTAACCGGTTTTTCTGTGGGCAATCGTCCGTTGGTTCAGGTTTTTATTGAATATCCTCAACAAGTAGAAGAAGTATCAAGCAATGAGCAAGAATTTGTTATTACCACCATTGAAGAATCAACCGGACCATGTCTTTATTCTGTTTCGCCAAGATCAGGTTATCCAAACGAGACAAAGGTTGTTTTAAAAGGAGTGCGATTTGGCATTGTTGGCGATGAAAGCAAAATAATTTTTTATAATAATATAGAAGCGGTTTTTGTTGATGATGATTGGTCTGACGGAGAAGTAAAAGATGTAATAACTCCAACCGGAATCGATGATGGAGAAGTGGTTGTTAAAAATAATATTGGCATAAGTAATGGTATAAAATTTGAGGTTTTAAAACATACAAGCGGGCCCGGCGGAGTTTGTCAGGATTTTGATAATTGTATAGATACTCCTTATCTTTGTCAAAATCCTTATCAATGTATGACCGATGTTAATTGTCATTGTTGTTGTACGCCGGGAGATAAGCTCGGAAAATTGGAATGCTTGGCTAATCAAGGCAATTGCACCGGCGCCAGTCGCGGACTTTTTTGCGGTTGCAAAACAGACAGCGAGTGCGGAACCGGATCTGGTTGCGGAATTTTAGACGCCAATAAATGCTGTTACGGTCGTCCAACAATAAAAACAATCACGCCGGACGGTTTGTCAAATATCTGTCTTAATCAGGCATTTACAGTTACGTTTGATCAGACAATGGACAAAACTCGGCTTAACAAAACAAATATAAATTTTCTTAAAAAAAATATAACAACAACGGAGTATGAAGAAATAGATTATAATTTAATTGTCAATAATGACGGCAGCCAGATAAATATTAATCCGTTGGGTTGTTTATTGGAAAAAAACTCCAATTATAAAGTGAGGTTGATAGGTGGCGCTAACGGCGAAGGAATAAGAAGTGTTTATGGGGTTTCCTTGACTGATGGCGAGGCTGATATAGATGAAATCTACGAAAAAGAATTTACTACTGGAGAAAATATATGTGGAATCGATAGCCTTAAAGTCAATCCTGAAACTGTTACGGTAAAATCAGCCGAGGAAGAGATTATTTATACCGCCATTGCCTATGACGCAAGCAGTCAACCTGTTTGTAATATTGACCCTTATAGTTGGGCTACGAGTGATGGAACTGTGGCTAGTTTTAAAACTGATAGCGGACTTAGCAATAGTTATAGCGGACTTATGTCCACGGTTATATCCGGGAATAAAGAAGGAGAAAATTCAACCATCATTGCCGCCACTCATCAGAATAGCGGCAAAGAAGGAACAGGGATTTTTATAAGTAAAATAAAAATCGTTTTACCTCAGGTTATAAACGATCAATTTTGCCAAATCGCCACAGCCAGTCCTTCACCGCAACCTAATTTTACAGAAACTTGTCCTCAGACAATTGTTTCTGCCAGATTTAACAGCAAAATAACAGAGGCAACATTGGATTTCAATAATATTATAATTAAAAAATGCGGTAACGGGTTAGAATTTGAATCAAAAAAATGTTCGGGATTGATTTCGGGAGAAATTTCTACGAATGGTTTTAGTGGACAAGGTTTTAAGTTTGAGCCAACCAATCTTTGGGAAAATAAATATTGGTATGAAATAACCTTAAAAAGCGGGACTAATGGAATTAAGGGAATAAACGGAAAACAATTGGACGGTAATAAAAATGACGCCGAAGACGACAGTCCGATTGATGATTATGTTTGGCATTTTCGAGCCACTGATCAATCGGATAAATGCGCCATTAAACAAGTTAAAATTTATGAGAGCACCCCAATAGGAAAAATTCCAAATCTTTTAATACATGATAAAGCAGTTAATCCTGAAATTGCCGAAAGTCGGGAATATTCGGCTGATGTTCAAGGTCCGGATTGCCAAAGTTTCGCTCCTAAACATTTTGATTGGACTTGGTCAAAAGATCCGGATAATACCGATGACGATAAAGATATTGTTGACATAGTCGCAATCGAACCAACTAATATTCCGCAAATTAAACAAGTAACTTCAAAAAATTATGGCGAAGTGGAGGTGGCGGCTTTAGCTACGCCAAAAGCCGGGGGTGTTGGCAAGGAAGGAATAATCAATTTGGCGGTAGCGCCGGAATTGGCGGTTGAAAGTGAATATCCTTCAGATGATCCATCAAAGACCATTACTTACGAATCACCCGAGAGACAAATAAACTCTGAAAATCAGGTTTATTATTTATATCCCGATAAAGTTACGGCTGATAAATATTGCCGAGAAAAAGGGCATCCATATTCAGAATCCTATACAACCGCCGGCGGTGGCGGAGGTTACGCAAAATATGATAGCGAAAACAAAATTTGGGAGTTGATCGGATGGGGTAATCGGATTGGTAATTTAATTTGCGTTCAATCAGCCACAGTTTGTTTAAATACCGCCATTACAGCGACTTTTAATCAGTTGATAAATAAAACCACGCTAAATAAAGATACAATAAAAATTTATAAAGAAAATGATAGCGATTGGGTTGAGCTTGGATCGGCAAAAATTTCAAGTTTTGACGCGAGTAGTGGCGGAGATGGTTATAATAAAACAACAGTCAATATAAATATTGGTTTATTGGAGTCGGGAGGATTTTATAAAGTGAATATTTTGGGTGAAAACAATGGAGTTAAAAGCAAATATGGGACGACAATGGTTAGTGATTTTGAATGGACATTAAGCGTTGCTTCCAATGGACAAATTTGTTTATTGGACAAAGTTAAAATTACCGGTATGCGCGAAGGCGGTCAATTTATTAAAAAGGACGAAACAGACACTTTAACTCTCACGACTTATGATAAAAATAACAATGAAATTGTGGAGACGAGTAATTATAATTGGGAGGTAAAATGGGAGTCATCTATCGATGACGTTGTTTCTGTTTTAAATTGTTCTGAACAAGATCAAACAGATTGCGAGGAAAAATATGATTCTTGTCAATGGGTTAACGGAGAGTGCTCAAATATATCAGAAGATAAAATTAATATTTTGGCGAAAAATAAAAACGGGGAATCAACTATAGAAGTAACCGTTACAACAAACAATCAAGAAATCAAAACAAATCAAGCTGATTATAGCGTTTTTCTTTGCGAAAATATTTGGAATTATAATGAAATTGACATCTCGGGCGGAGAGGGAAATGAATATAATTTTGAATTAAAATATTGTGTCGGGAACGGCGAAGACTTATTGCCAGAATTGCAGTCGCCGGTAAGTGTGGGCATAGGGACTGATGTCCCGGATTTAAAAAAAGAAATGTTTTTTTCAGTTGGCAATGGCGACATTATCGGTTTGAAAATTTTTGAAAACTTGGAACGATTAACCCCGCAGTCTTGGTATAATGTGAATACGCCCAATCCGGGCAGCCCCGGCAGTTTTTATGTTGATGGGTATTACGCTTTACAAGAAGGCCGCAGTGTTTATGTCGGCGCGGTAAAAGGGCCAATAGGAAAAGAAAGCCTAAACATCACTCCTTATATCT
Organism: uncultured Gammaproteobacteria bacterium; assembly: GCA_964576065.1. GTDB lineage: Bacteria > Patescibacteriota > Patescibacteriia > UBA2591 > UBA6264 > CAZNTW01. The sequence goes on along the minus strand of CAZNTW010000007.1, from coordinate 2,104 downwards.
TTCTTATTTCTTACAATGATAATGCTTCAGCAGAGACTATAAACATATTCAAACAACTCTTAAGTAATTGGAAGTTTAATATTGATTTAACTTTGGAAGATAAAGAAAAAATTCAAAGAGATTTATTAAGAATTTATGATTTGGATGAAATAAGAAATGAATTAGAGGGTTATAAAAATAGCGATGACAATAATTTTTATCCCATTTTAAACAGCGGCACTTTTATTTATGGACAAACCAACAGTCTTTGGCCGTCTTGGCAAAATGTTTTAAGTAAGGCGCTGGGCTGGAGCGCGCCGGTTGATCCTATTAACAAATTTAATAGTGATTGTCTTAACTGCGACAGCGCGCCAGACGAAAAACAATGTCAAGCCACTTGTTATAATTCATTAACTAAGGAATTTAATTGTCCAAGCGGTTCGCGCATTTATCAGTATTATACTCCAAAAAGAGATGGTTGTGTGGGTCATTATTATACTTTAAAAATGAATTTTGAATATCCCGGCGTAACTTGGTTAGGAACAAATGATAATATTGGGGTTGGAACGCAAGAAACCCTTAATGATTGTTATAATTATTTTTATTCTCCGGATAGCACTCCGGTTTGCGGCAATAGCCAATTGGATTGCGGAGAAGTGTGCGACGGTATTCTTAATAAAAACGGGGAAAATTTTCCGGCCAATACGGTTTGCAATGACAATTGTAATGGTTATAGTTGTGAAAGTAATTACGCTGATTGTGACGTAAATATCAATAATACGGGTTGCGAGATAAATATCAATACAGACGTGGATAATTGCGGCGTTTGCAATAATTTATGTTCTGGATATAACAAAGCCAATGTGGCTGATTATGAATGCATTGCCGGCGTTTGCGCCATTGAATCGTGCCAAACCAATTATAGTGATTGTAATAATTCCTTTGCTGATGGTTGCGAAGCAGACGTGAGCTCTATAAATACTTGCGGCTCTTGCGGAATTAAGTGTTCTCATTCCGGCGCGAATGTGGCTATATCATGTTCGTTAACCGGCGTAGATTATGTTTGTCAATACGAATGTTCTGGGGGATATGGCGATTGTAATGAAGATATGGCGGATCCAGCTCAAGGAGACGGCTGTGAAACATCAATTCTTACCAAAGAAAATTGCGGGGGCTGTGGTATTTCTTGCGGGGCTTGTAAAGAATGCGATGTAGAAGTAGCTCAATGCGCGCCAGTAACGGATAATTTAGATCCTTATAATGAATGCAATGATTCTGGTTGTGGAACAGGTTTTTGTAAAAGCGGGGCTTGCGGATATTATACTTCCGGTCAACAAAAATGCGCAATTTGTTATGGTTGTAATTCCGGCGGACAATGCGCGGCGCAAACAGTCAGGGGTTCCGCGGCGATAAATTTTGGATGTTCTTCAGAGATAACTTATTCTTTTTCTTTACCAAAAAAACAAATGACAGCATCATCGCAAGTATATTTATTTCCAAACAACGCGACAGCTGAAAAATATTGTCAGGAAAACGGCTATTCAACTTTTAAATCATATACGAATATCAACAGTGGTGGAGGTTATGCGGCTTATTCTAATGGAGCTTGGGCGTTGTCTGGAAGCGGCCAATATATTGGTTCTTTGATTTGTACTTCTTTGGCAGATGAAGCTTGTTTGTATTGTCAATCAGGAGTTTGTTCTTATTATAGAACCTTTGATGAAAGATCGTGCGGGGTCTGTAAACAATGTAATGATTCAGGAAAGTGCAATCCGCCGACCGCGATTGTGGAAGGAGAAACTGCTAGAAATTATTGGGGATACACTGGAGGAGATTTGGGTTGTATTTATTGCGATACCTCGGGTAATGCCAAAACTTATATAGATAGCCAACGTCACTCTTGTTCTATTTGTAAGTTTTGCGCTCTCGACGGAACTTGCCAGTATACAACCGCTTATTACCCGGATTCTTATAATGTATATGGGTGTACGGGGGGTGATGATAAAGAATGCGGTTATTGTTCGTTGTCTCTGGGGTGCACATATTATACTTCTGGACACGGTAGCTGTGCTCTTGGGGAAAAATGCAGCAGCAGCGGCGATTGTTTCGCGCTTTCGGGAGTTCA
>CAZNTW010000006.1:0-28290 GCA_964576065.1 uncultured Gammaproteobacteria bacterium | reverse complement strand
TTAAGTCAACCCAACGCCACCCTCAATTTATTAATAATTAATTAATATGTCTATTCAAGATAATAAAATAGAAGATATTTTTAATGAAGTCGGCGAAGCAGTGCCGGCTAATCAACCGGTAAAACAAGTCGCGACCAGTGGTCGTTCGCCAAAAAGATTTAGTTTTAAGAAAATCATAATTTGGTTGGTAATTTTGATTGTAATTGTCGGTTTGGTTTTTGGTTTTATAAAGTTTTATCCTAAATTTAAAAAATTCGAAGCTGTTGTCCCGGAAGAAAAAATTGAACCGCCAATAGTTGGAGAAATAGAATCAGTTCAAGAATCTGAAGCTAATACCACCACCACTCCGGTCGCGATTCAAGAGCCGAAAATATACGATAGCGATTCAGACGGCTTAACTGACGACGAAGAAGAATTATTAGGGACGGATTATGATAATCCTGATTCAGACGATGACGGAATGACTGATAAAGAAGAAGTAAAAATTTATCACACTGATCCGTTGAATTCTGATACGGACGGAGATGGGATTTTCGATTGGGAAGAAGTAAAAAATAACAGCGACCCAAAAGATTCAAATCCGGACGCCAAATTGTTTGATTTGCAAAAAGAAATAGAAAAACTGGGGCGTTAGAATGCAATATAAAAGGTAAAATATAAAAAATATCAGCCAATGACTGACCCGCCCCTGGCGGAAAAAATATTGATATCCTTCCTGTTTGCGGGATAATTTTAAATTTCCAATTCCTCGGCATACTCGGGATTACCCTGAGTCCGCCGAACGGGTAATTTTAATTAAATTTTCAAATCAATAATTTTCAAAATCTTTTTATTGTTTAATTGAAATTCACTCTCGCCTCGCCGCCGGCGGATTGAATTATTTTACCGATTACTACTTATCAACTTATTTACTTACTAACTTATCTGCTTATTAATTATTATCTTTATATTTAATTTTTTAATTTTTTTATTATGTTTGACGATCAAAATCAATCCGCCGGCGGGCAGACAAACAATCAAGCTGTTCCAACCGGAACTGGTCAATCCCGGCCATTATCACCTTCTAATCCTTTTGTTAATCCAACAAATCCGGCGCCAGTAGATCTAAATCCACCGCCAACGCCAGTAATTTCTCAAGTTAATGAACCGCCGGCGTCTCAACAACCCCCGACTAACAATCAGTCGGATTTTGCTATTGCAACCGGTTTGCCGGAAATTAACAATCAATCAATACTTGAACAAAAAGCAGTTATCCCTCCGATTTTTACTCAATCTGTTCAGCCGATTCAAAATCAACCGATTCCACAGACTCAACCAATCCAAATTGTTCAAAATCAACCAATCCAACCGGCTTTACAAACTCAGCCGGTTCAACAACCTCAACCGGCTTTTTCACAAACTCAGCCGGAGCCGATTAATCCAACTAAACGGCAAGATATTATTTCCGACCCTTTTGAGTTCTCCGGTGTTGATTTGACTCAGCCGGCGAGCGGGTCAATCGCCGATTTGTCGCGTTCTTATACTCCGCCGCCTTTTCTAAATCAACCACCGCTTCAATCTTTCAGTTCGCCAATCAGCCAGGCGCCGAGTTTTTCTACGCCGGAATTAGCCAAACGGCAAATTATAGAAAAAGCCGACGAGGGAGATAAATCAATCGGAGAATCAGTTTATACCATGGATAGTAAATTCAGGCATGGCAAGCCTAAGAAAATCGGAGGACCTAAAAAGAAAAATATATTTTTAATAATAATAATTTTGATTTTATTGGTCGCCGCCGGCGGCGCCGGTTTTTATTTTTGGGCTCAAAAATATTTTCAACCCGGCGTGCCGACGCCAATTACTGTCCCGGAAACGTCTGATGCGGATAAAAAAACAGGGATAGGGACAGAAATCGGAATAGGGACGGAGTCAATAGAAACTCCGGAACCGATTTTATCTTTGGAACAAACCTTGGAGGGCGAATTTAAAAACGAAAAAGATGAAGTTGTTTCCACAACTGAATTTTATCTGCCGGCCGGAGCAATTGATTCAGATTTAAAAGCCGAAATATCTATTGAATCAATTACAGCCGAACAAGAAACAGGCGATTATAAAATTATCGGCGGTTTAAACAAAATATCATTTTACAAAGAAACAACAAATGATTTGGGAGAAATTATTAAAGAAAAACAAAGTGACATTTCTTTCAGTAAACCGACAATTTTAAAAATATTTTACGAGCAAAAATTAGTTGAGGATGATTGGGAAAAAGATTTAGTTTTGGGTTATTTCAAGGATAATTTATGGACGCCTCTAAACTCAATTCTTGATTTTGAAAAGAACGTGTTGACGATAAGTTTGGAATTCTTACCAACCGATAGTTTTGGCATAATTGTTGAAAAAACAAAAATTGTTCTGACGATAGAGGAATTCCAGGTTGGTCCAAACTTGAAATCAAGCGTTGATTCTGATAGCGACGGATTAACCGACGTTGAAGAAGAGATATTGAAAACCGAGAAAAATAATCCTGATACTGACGCCGATGGTATGCCTGACGGACAAGAAATTTCAAATCTTACCGACCCGGTTCAATCAGGGGACACTAAATTAGCCGTATCAGGATTGGTAAACGTATACACCAATCGAACCTATGCTTATAGTTTCTTTTATCCCGCCCCTTGGTTGGTTCGTTCTTTACCTGAAACAGATAATCAGGAGGTTTTGGTCATAACTAACACTGGCGAATTTTTTAGCATCACAGTGATAAACAACCCCTCTAAATTGTCGCCCTTTGATTGGTACACTTCTCAATCGTCAAAAGTTGATCCGGCTACGCTTTATAAAACCGTTATCAATAACTATGAAGCGGTTTGGAGTCCCGACCATCTTACTATTTATATTGGGAAAGACGACAGGATTTATGTTATATTTTATATTGTCGGCGTGGAGCAAGAAGCGAATTTTAAAAATATTTTTAGCTCCCTGATTAACAGTTTTCAATTTGTTTCTCAGCCTCAAGGACGAGCTGATATGACCTTGATAAAATATGCTGATAAGCCGGAAATTTATTTGATTGAAGACGGCGAAAAAAGAGCCTTCGCTTCGGGAGAAATTTTTGAAAAATTGGGATTCAAATGGGAAGATATAATAGAGATTCCTTATGGCGAGACTTATGTTGATGGAGAAATTATCAGCGGTCGTTTGAATGGCGCGTTAATAAAATACGTTGACAGTTCCGGAGTTTATTTGGTGGAAAACGGCAAAAAAAGAGCCTTTGCTTCGGGTGAAGTTTTTGAAGCGTTGGGTTATAAGTGGGAAGATGTGATAGAAATTCAGTCAAATGAAATTTATCCCGATGGCGCAACAATTGAAAGCGCGGTGAGCGTTAAAACGGAAATACAAGAAACAAATCAACCGCAACCGGAAGAGAATCAACCTGCTCCGTCGCCGACCGAATAACAGACCGGCTTACATATGAAAAAAATTTTTATTTATTCAGTTTGTTTAGTTTTGGCATTTTTGGCGATTTTTCTCCTTAAAGGAGAAAGGATTTTTTATTTTATTTTAAAACCGCTTCAGAAAGACGTTTATCAGAAATTGATTAAAAAAGATTCGGAAGAAAATTGTCAAAATTTAATAGCGGAAAACAGCCGATTAAAAATTCAACAAACAGAAAATAAGACCTTAAGAAATTACCTTGGTTTTTTTAAAGACTCAGAAGACTCTTTTGTTTTAGCCGACGTAATAGGTCAAAAATCAGAATCCGGTTTTACTTGGTTTATTCTTAATCAAGGAAGTAAAAACGGAATAAAGCCAGGGCTGGCGGTCGTAGATGAATATGGTTTTTTGGTCGGGGTAATAGCCGAAACAAAAATCGATATTTCTTACCTAAAACCGACTTTTGATAAAAATTTTTTTCTGACAGCCGATGTGATAAACCAATCAGTTGAATCAAGCGATGATGTTAAAAAGATTTCCGGATTAGTTGAGAGCGAATATGGATTGGTTTTAAAAATGAAATATATTCCGCCGGACAGACAAGTGTTAGTTAACGACTTGGTGGTTACATCCGGATTAGACGAGAATATTCGTCGAAATATAATTGTCGGCAAAATTGTGGAAGTTGATAAAAAACCAAACGCTATTTTTCAAGAAGCGGTAATTGAACTTTTGGCTGACTACGATTTTCGCATAGTGTCCATAATTCTTCCTAAAAAAGAGTAAATGAGATTTTTAAAGATATTTTTTATTTTAATTCTTTTTTTGGCGTTAATTGTCTTGGAATTAGCCGGCTGGTTGCCAAAACAAGTTTCTCTTATTTTTGTTGTAAGTCTGAGTTTTTTATTGAGAGCGGTTTTAAAAAATCAGAGACTTGAGCGCGTTTTTGTCGCTGTTGTAATCGGCGGTTTTTTGCTTGATTTATATTCTGTTTTTCCTCCCGGATTATTTATTTTAAGCTTGTTAACGACTTTTTATATTACCAAAAGATTTTTATTAAATTGGATTAATCTGAACAGCTTGGCGTTTATTTTTTTGGCAAGTCTGATTATAAGTTTGTTTTATCAATTTTTAATTTTATTATTTGGTCAATTGTTTTATTTTTTAAGTTGGTCGGAAATAAAGTTTTCTTTTGATGAATTTTCTTTATTTTCAATCGCTTGGTCGGTTTTGTTAAATGGTTTGTTGGGGGCGATTTTTGCTTTAGCTCCAGGATTAAACGGAGAAATAAAATTGAGGAATTCTTATAAATAGAATCTATGGACCCTTTTATTATCGAATCTTCAAAAAGCAATAATCGCTTGTCTGATTTTTCAAAGCGTCGTTCAGAAGGCGATTATTTTTGGAACGAAGAAGTAAAAAAAGGAATAATGTCTTCTCCTGTTAAAAAAGAAAGAACTCGCGTTTTATTATTTTTCGTATCGTTTTTTATTCTTTTTATTATTTTTCGCCTTTTTGTTTTACAAGGTTTAAAAGGCGGCTATTATCGGCAAATGGCTGACGGCAATCGTGTAAGGGTTCTGACAACTAAGGCTGACCGCGGTTTGATTTACGATCGCAACCTAAAACCATTGGCGCAGAATAAATCAAAATTTTCTTTAGTGGTCATTCCCGGTGATTTACCCAAAACAACGCAAGAAAGAGAAAATATTTTTAATCAAGTTTTCTCTTTTTTGGAACCGCATTTGAGCAAAGAAGAAATTGATGCCGTGAAACAAAGCTTAGCCAAAATTTCATTATTTTCTTATCAAGAAGATATAATAAAAGACAATATTGATTATCAAACCGCCTTAGAGTTAAAAATAAAATTGACCAAATTGCCGGGATTTGATTTAAAAATACAGGCCCAGAGAGAATATTTATTTGCTCGCGATTTTTCTCATTTTTTGGGGTATGTGGGAAAAATAAATCAAAAAGAATTGGACGAGCATAGTGATTATCTAATAAGCGACTATATTGGGAAGACCGGATTAGAATCATTTTACGAAAATTATTTAAAAGGAATTGATGGGCAAAAAAGAGTGGAAGTTAACTCCTTAGGCAAAGAAGAAAGGGTGGCCTCAGAACAATCGCCCCAAACCGGTTCAGATTTGATTTTATCAATAGACTCTGATTTGCAAAAAAAGAGCGACGAATTGCTGGAAAAATATTTAAAAATCAGTCATAGTCAAGCCGGATCAATAATTGCATTAGACCCCAGAAACGGGGAAGTTTTAGTTTTAACCAGTTTGCCGACTTATGATAATAATTTATTTATTCAAGGAAACGCCGTTGATTATTTGAAAGAAGCGAATAATCCTTTATTTTTTCGGGCGATTAGCGGCGAATATCCTTCCGGATCGGTAATTAAACCGGTCTATGCCGCCGCCGGCTTGGCAGAGGGAATTATCAACGAAAAGACTTCATTTTTTTCGCAAGGCGGCTTGAAAATAGGCCAATGGTTTTTTGCTGATTGGAAACAAGGCGGACATGGTCAAACAAATATAATTAAGGCCTTAGCGGAATCAGTTAATACATTTTTTTATTATCTTGGCGGTGGATACGGAGATTTTAAGGGATTGGGATTGGAAAAAATCGGTTATTATGCCGAACTTTTTGGTTTGGGAGAAAAAACCGGACTTGATTTAGCCGGTGAGAGTAACGGATTCATTCCGACTGCGGAATGGAAGCAAGAAGTTAAAGGAGAACAATGGTATATTGGCGATACTTATCATTTATCTATTGGACAGGGCGACCTTTTAGTCACGCCGCTTCAAGTAGCTAATTATACCGCCGCCATTGCCAATAATGGCGCGCTTTTTCAGCCGCGTTTAGTTAAAGGATTTAACAACTCTGACACTAAAATTTCTACTGAAACAACAGCAAAAATAATCAGAAGCGATTTTATCAAATCAGAATATTTGGATATAGTTAAAAAAGGAATGATGGAGGCGGTAATAAGCGGTAGCGCTCGCCGATTAAATAAATTGAAGGTAAAAGTGGCCGGGAAAACAGGGACAGCTCAAGTAAGCGACAACAAAAAATCACATGCTTGGTTTACCAGTTTTGCGCCTTACGATAATCCGGAAATAGTTTTAACGATTTTAATAGAAAATGGCGGAGAAGGGTCTGAGTTGGCCGTCCCCCTGGCGGAAGAATTTTATAAATATTATTTCTCAACAAGATAAAAATAAGTTGAAGTTGTTTTTCTGCGTGACTTTTCCACAGAGATACCTTGACAATCATTAGAAGTTAGTTATAATTAAAGCAGTTATTGCTAACTATTAGATAGTGACTAAATTATAAAAGGAGCTATTTTATTATTGCCCCAATTTTTATTATTTTATTTGTTTTTTGGCAGAAGTTGGCGTTGGGGTGTTTACTAAAATACTAAGATCACGCTATTTACGGCGCGATTACAATAGATTTGTTGAAATATGTTTAAAGAAAATATGATTAATACAAATAAGACAAGTAATAAAATTAAGGAATCATTAGCGAGTGGCGCGGTGAGTTTTCTGACGCCAAAAGGAAAAGAAATGCTTGAAAAAGAGCTAAATGATTTGCAGGAAAAAAAACCGATAATTTCAGGAGAGATTGAAACCGCCAAAGAATTGGGCGACCTAAGCGAGAACGCCGGTTATACTGCGGCTAAAGAAACAATGAGTCGACTGGTGAGTCGAATTGAAGAAATTGAAGCATTATTGAGAACTTCCGAAGTGATAAAAAATAATGAGGGATGCGAAAGAGTTATGTTTGGGTCAAAAGTAACAGTAAAAATTAACGGAAAGACGGTATGTTATTCTATTGTAAGCGGAGTTGAGGCTGATCCGATTAATGGTTTTATTTCTTATGAGTCGCCGATTGGTCAAGCTTTAATGGATAAGCGTATTGCAGAAAAGGTTTTAATTGCGATTCCTAGCGGTAAAATTGAAGCCGAAATTATTAATATTGGATAGAAATAAATATATAAAAAACAGGGCCGAAAACGGTCTTGTTTTTATTTCAAAATAATGTTAATATGGTTAATAACCACCTAATAATTGTTATTTTTATGACCGAAGAATTAGAAAGAATAAAAAAATTTGAACAAATAAAAAAACAGGGAATAAACGCCTATCCCTCGGTTTCAAATCGAACAAATACTTGCGAATCGGTTATTGTTGATTTTGATAATTTACTTCAAGTTCAAAAAAAAATAATTTTGGTCGGTCGAATAGTTTTATTAAGGTTGCACGGCGGGGCTTGTTTTGCCAACATAGAGGACGGTAGCGGACGATTGCAAATTTTTTTGAGACGAGATGATTTAGGAGAAGAAAAGTATAATTTTTTCGTTAAAAATATTGACGTCGGCGATTTTTTGGAATTTAGCGGTGTTGTTTTTTTAACTAAAAAGGGAGAAAAAACACTTCGAGTTGATTCCTGGAAAATTTTAACCAAGACAATTTTGCCTTTGCCGGAAAAATGGCACGGCTTAAACGACGTTGAATTGCGTTTTCGTCAGCGTTATCTTGATTTATTGGCCAATAAAGGAATCAAGGATATTTTTATTAAGAGAGGCAAGATTATCCGACTAATCAGACATTTTTTTGATCAACGCGGTTATTTGGAGGTGGAAACCCCAATTCTTCAACCAATGGCCGGCGGAGCGATTGCCAAGCCTTTTATCACCCATCATCAGGCGTTAGACATAGATTTATATTTGAGAATAGCTCCGGAATTATATTTAAAAAGATTGGTTGTGGGCGGATTGGAAAGGGTTTATGAGATCGCTCGTTGTTTTAGAAATGAGGGCATTGATTGGTCGCACAATCCCGAATTTACTCAAATAGAATTTTATCAAGCTTACGCTGATTATCGCGATTTAATGAAACTGACTGAGGATTTGTTTGAAAAAATAGCTCAAGAAATTTTAGGCGGTTTTGATTTTGATTATCAAGGGCAAAAAATAAATTTTAAATCGCCGTATCGCGAACTTGATTATCGTCAAGCTTTAATTGATTATGCCGGCATTGATCTGGAAGAGCAAAACGATTCGACCGGATTATTTGATAAAGCAAAGAAACTAAATTTAGAAATTGATAAAAGCTGGGAACGAGGAAAGCTGATAGATGAAATTTTTAAACAAACAGTCAGACCAAAAATTATTAATCCTACTTTTTTAATTAATTATCCGATTGAATTGTCTCCACTGGCCAAACGAATAGCCGGTCGCCCAAATTATGTAGAAAGATTTCAGTTATTGATTGCCGGTTTTGAAATGTGTAACGCTTTTTCAGAATTAAATGATCCTTTCGAACAAGAAAAAAGATTTAAAGAGCAACAAAAACTTTTAAATAATGGCGACGAAGAAGCTCAGCCATTTGATCAGGATTTTATTACGGCCCTGAAACACGGTTTGCCTCCGACAGCCGGAGAAGGTATAGGTATTGATCGTTTAGCGCTTCTTTTTACCAATACGCGCAATCTTAAAGAAGTGATTCTTTTCCCAACCCTCAGGCCGAAAGAGGAATAAGGCAGATTAGGGATTGGGATCGGAATACGAGAATATGGGAGCAAAAATTATAATTTTAAATTTTAAATTTTAATCCCTTTACAAATTACTGTTTTCATATTTTATTTTTTATTTTAAGCGAAACGCTTATGCTTGACATCAAATTAATCAGGGAAAATTCTGAAAAAATAAAAAAAGCCTGCGAAAATAAGAGGGTAAAGGTTGATATTGACGGTTTATTGAAATTAGACGAGCAAAAAAGAAAATTGATTGTTGAATTGGAAAATTTAAAAGCAGAACAAAATTTAATTTCCAAGGAAGTTTCCAAATTGAAAGACGAGGAAAGGGAAAAAGCCATTGAAAGGGCCAGGGAAAAAATTCAGGGAATAGAAAAAATAAATCAAGAACTGGAAAAAATCGAAATTGAATTTAAACCAATAATGCTAAGCATCCCCAATCCGGCCCTTGAATATGTCAGAATTGGCCATGACGAAAAAGAGAATAAAGTTATTAAAGAGTGGGGGAAAATTCCTCAATTTAAATTTAAGCCAAAAGATTACGTTGAGCTCGGAGAAGAGCTGGACGTGATTGATACAGAAAGGGCTGGTAAAGTTTCCGGGAGCAGGTTTAGTTATCTGAAAAATGAATTAGCTATTTTGGAATACGCTTTAGTTCAGTTTGTTTTTAGAACTTTGACTAAACAAGGCTTTATTCCCATAGTGCCACCGGTAATGATAAACAAGGAATCAATGGGGGCAATGGGTTATTTGGAAAGAGGCGGAGATGAAATTTACAAAACCAGCCAAGACGATCTTTATTTGGTCGGAACTTCGGAACAATCAATCGGTCCGATGCACAGTAATGAGATATTCTCCGAAGAAGAATTACCAAAGCGTTATGTTTCTTTTTCAACTTGTTTTCGGCGCGAGGCAGGTTCTTACGGCAAAGATGTAAAGGGGATTTTAAGGGTTCATCAGTTTGATAAAATTGAAATGTTCAGTTTTTGTCATCCCGATAAATCGATTGAAGAACATAAGTTTTTTCTTTCAGTGGAAGAAAAAATAGTTCAAGCTTTGAAAATATCTTATCATGTTTTGGATATTTGTACCGGCGATTTAGGCGACCCGGCGGCGGCAAAATACGACATTGAATGTTGGCTGCCGAGTCAAAATAAATATAGAGAAACCCATTCTACGTCAAACTGTACTGATTTTCAGGCTCGAAGGCTTAATGTTCGTTTTCGCAACAGCCAAAAAAAATTGGAATTCGTTCATACTTTAAATGGAACCGCTTTTGCCATCGGCAGAATTTTAATTATGATTATGGAGAATTATCAGCAAGCCGACGGTTCAATAAAGATTCCAAAAGTTTTAAGAAAGTATTCTGATTTAAAAATAATTAAAAAGAAGTAAAACGGTTTATCTGTTTTTCATCGGTTGTTGCCGATGAGGGATGATTTTTTATGCAAAAAAATTGGAAGGTGTTTCCTAAAATATCAGAAGATTTTAAAAATAAATTTCCGAAAATAAATCAGATTATTTTACAATTGCTTTATAATCGAGGTTTAGACACGCAAGAAAAAATTGATCAGTTTCTTTTACCCGATTATTCGCGAGACGTTTATAATCCGCTTATTTTTCTTGATATTAAAAGAGCGGTTGAACGAATTTATCAGGCTATTGAAAAAGATGAAAAAATCGCTATTTTTGGCGATTATGATTCGGACGGAATTACCGCAACGGCGATTTTATTTTTTGCTTTAAATAAAATAGGAGCAAAAAATGTTTTAACCTATATTCCTAATCGCGGAGAAAATGGTTATGGTTTGAATAAAGAAGCCGTAAACAATTTAGCCGATAAGGGCGTCAAATTGATTGTTACTTGCGATTGCGGTATTACCGGTATTGAAGAAGTTGAGTTGGCAAAGCAATTGGGAGTTGATGTTATAATTACCGATCATCATTGTGAACCAGAACAACTTCCTTCGGCTTTTGCCATAATCAATCCTCAATTGAGCCGAGAAAAGTATCCTTTTCGTTTTTTGGCCGGTGTCGGAGTTGCTTTCAAATTAATTCAAGCGTTATTTTTAGATCAAAAATGTCAAATTAAAAACAAAGAAGCGGTGGAAAAATGGATGCTTGATTTGGTCGCAGTTGGCACTGTGGCTGATTTAATGCCCTTACTTGGAGAAAATAGGGTTTTAGTTAAATATGGATTGATTGTTCTTAATAAAACCGCCAATCTTGGACTTCGAGCTTTGATTCAAAAAAGCAGTTTGAATTTAGGAGATATTGATACAACAAGTATTACTTATCAGATTAGTCCGCGCTTAAATGCGGCCGCTCGAATAACTCACGCCGACGAAGCTTTAGATTTAATTTTGTCTCAAGAAACCGCCGAAGCCGAAAAGTTAGCCGATAAATTAAATTTGATTAACAAAAAAAGACAGCAAGAAGTCGATAAAATTTTTCAAGAAATACAAAAGAGCGTTCCTTCGGATTTTTCAGATAAAGTTTTGGTTATTTTTGGGGCTGATTGGCCTAAAAGCGTTTTAGGATTGTGCGCTAATCGTTTAGTGGAACAATATTATTGTCCGGTGATTCTTTTTAGCCGCAAGAATAATGAAGTTACCGGCTCGGGGCGTTCAATTCCCGAATTTGATCTTTATCAATCATTAAATAAATTAAAAAAGTATTTTACTCGATTTGGCGGACATGCCGGTGCGGCCGGATTGACTTTGAAAGATTTTGGCGATTTTGAAAAATTTAAAAAAGATTTATCGACAATTGCCGAGCAAGAACTTAAGGGTAAAATTCTTGGTCCGTCAGTTAAGATTGATGCGGAGGTTTCCTTGGATGACATTAATTGGTCATTTTATGATGAATTAAAGAAGTTTGAACCGTTTGGCAAAAATAACAGTGCGCCGAATTTTTTAGCAAAAAATATTCATCTGAATGATTTGCAAACATTGGGAAATAATGGACAGCATTGCCGTCTTTTTGTTAATGGCGGGAGTAAAATGATATTTTTTGGCGCCAAAGGCCAAGTTGATGATTTAAAGATAGGTGACAGTATTGATGTTGTTTTTCAGGCCGGAATCAATCAATGGAATGGTCAGCAAGAATTACAGTTAAAAGTTATAGCCCTGAAAAAATCAAAATAGAATTTGGAATTTATTCTGCAAACGAATTTTTTTTACAGCCCAGCTTAGCGGAGCATCGTTTCCGCCAGTTGGCGGAGGCGAGGTGTGGCTGCGGAGCGGAGTCAGGTGCGACCTCCTCGGGAATTTGTTTCTAAAGAGGTCGCGCCTGTTGAAATATTTTTTTATGAAACTAATAATTTATACTGATGGCGGCGCGAGGAATAATCCGGGTCCGGCTGGTTGCGGGGCGGTTTTTTTTACCACCGACAACAAAAAAATAAAAGAGTTTTCCAGGTTTTTGGGGAAAGCTACCAATAATCAAGCCGAATACCAAGGAGTTATTTTAGCGCTGGAAAAAGCCAAAACACTTAAAGCGACTGAGATAGATTTTTATTTAGACAGTAAGTTAACAGTGGAACAACTAAGTGGGAATTACAAAGTAAAAAACAAAGATTTAGCGTCTTTGTTTGTTAAGGTTTGGAATTTGTCGCAGTCATTTAAAAAAATCAAATATTTTTATATTCCCAGAGAGAAAAATAAATTAGCCGACAAGTTAGTTAATGAGGCAATTGATGAAAATATAAAAGGCTTAAGTAAGTTATAAGCCGAGTTCTGTTTTTAGTCTTGCGACTAAATGCGACTATTTATCTGGGACCGGCTTTACAGCCGGCCTCTAACGGCCTACCATTTGTTTGGCCTTTCACCCAGGTAAGGATTTAGCCGTTTCACCCCTAAAATTACTTTTAGGATTCACCCGTTGCGTTTTATAACACTAAGGGTAATTTTGTTTTTTCAAACAAAATCGTCTCTGTTCGCACCTCTTAGATTACTCTAGACGGGCGTTACCCGCTACCAATTTTCTCTATTAAGCAGAAAGCTTTCTCTGTTTAATAAAGAGAGTGCTCGGACTTTCCTCTCTAAACACGAGGTTTAGAGCAGTCGCTCGCTTACTTAAGCCGATAAAATTATAGCAAAAATTGGTAAAAAGTCAATCTTGCGTAAAAAATAAATATAGGGGCTTTAAAACAGACTGTCGGGAGACCAGCTCCGCCGTTGTGATTTTGAGTTTTGCATCCAACTTCGTTTTTAAGGATAGAAAGCGTGGATAAAAGATGCAGATTTTTGGGTTTTAAATAATCTAAATAATCGGTCGCAGGTTTTAAATGTCTACACATGCTTTTTCAAGTTATTGTTTGTTTTTGTAAAAATGTTAAAATAAATTAATGCTTAAATTAGAGATAAAAAAATATCCAGATCCTATTTTGCGTGAAAAATGCGAATCAGTTGATGAGATAACCACCGAAGTAAAAGAGTTTTGCCGTCGAATGTTGAAAATAATGTATAAAGAAAACGGTGTTGGTCTGGCCGCTTCGCAAGTGGGGGATAAAAGAAGAATTATTACCATTGATATCGGACGAGGTCCGTTTTGTTTGGTAAATCCAAAAATTATCAGTCAATCAAATAATTTAGTTGCCGATTATGAGGGTTGTTTAAGTTTACCCGGCCTTAACCTAAGAATAAAAAGACCCGGACTGGTTGAAGTAGAGGGATATTTATTACAAAAAGAACAAGTAGTTAAAATTAAGGCTGATGGTTTATTGGCTCGAGCTTTACAGCATGAGATTGATCACTTAAACGGAGTTTTAATTATTGACAAAATTTCTTTATTAAAGAAATTTGTAGCTATAAAAAAATTAAGCAAATAAACGCGGGGTTAGTATATTCCGTTAGAAATTTCAATCATCAAAAAGTAATTTTAATCTATTTTTAAATATTTTTTGCCCATTACGTAAATTTTTAACGGGGTATAGCGGTATTATGTATCCTTTTTTCCGATTTGTTTAAAAATTCAATCCGTCAATCGACAGAGAGAATTTTTAGTAACGAATCGCAATCCCGCTTAATTTTGCGGGTGTAGTACAGTGGTAGTATACTAGCTTCCCAAGCTAGGGACGGGAGTCCGATTCTCCTCACCCGCTCCAAGACTAAGAAAAATTTATAGCGGGATCAAGATTAAGACAAATATTTCTCGGTTATATTCCTGTTCCAAAACGGAATTTGCGCCCCTTTAGTTCAGTGGCAGAACAGTGGTATCGTAAACCACATACGTCAGTTCGATTCTGACAGGGGGCTATGATTCAAACTATCTAATAAAACAAAAATTTGATATGATTAAATTTATAAATGTAAGTAAATTTTATCCGCCTGATATTTATGCCATCAAAGACGCGAATTTTCATATTCAACCCGGTGAGTTTGTTTCTATTGTCGGGCAGTCCGGCGCCGGAAAGAGCACGATTATAAAATTATTGATTGCCGAAGAAAAAGTAACTGAAGGCAAAATTATTGTTGGCGGTTGGGATATCACTAAAACGAAAAGGAAAGAAGTCTCGACCTTGCGAAGACAAATCGGCGTAGTTTTTCAAGATTTTAAATTATTGGAACAAAAAACTTTGGCGGAAAATATCGCTTTTGCTTTAGAAGTAGTCAATCTGCCGAGAAAAAAAATAAAGTTGATCGTTAATCAGCTTTTAAAGATTGTCGGTTTAGAAAAGAGAGCAGATTATTTTCCTCGCCAAGTTTCAGCAGGGGAAGCTCAACGCGCCGTAATCGCTCGCGCTTTGGCCAATCAGCCGAAAATTTTAATTGCCGATGAACCAACCGGCAACCTTGATCCGATTAACGCGCGCGATATTGTTGAATTATTGGCCAAAATAAACGAATTTGGCACGACAGTTCTTTTGGTCACTCACAACAGAGAAATCGTCAATTTTTTGAGAAAAAGAGTAATTACCTTGGATCACGGAAAAATTATTGGCGATCAGCTTACTCGTGGTCGTTATGTAATTTAGAAATTATTTGGTGTTTTATCTCGCCATATTTTGAATTTATAAGCGGGAGGTTGTTGCTTTACTTGGTAATATTTTTATTGTATAATTAAATGGCTAATAAATTTTAATAAAAATTTATGACTGAAGAAAAAAAAATTGGGAAAATTACGCATTTTTTCAGTAAAATAGGAGTGGGCGTGATTGAATTATCAGACACTTTAAAAATCGGAGAAACCATAAAGGTGGTTGGCTCTAATCACGAATTCAATCAAATTGTTGATTCAATGCAGGTCGAACACGAAAGTATTGAACAAGCTCAGGCCGGCGAAGAGGTTGGATTGAAATTAAACGGATTAGCAAAAGAAGGAGATAAGGTTTATAGGGTGATAGAGTAGAATAAAGAAGTTTTTGTTCTAAGGAAATATCAATATGCTTAAAAAATCAGTTCGCTCCGTTTTATCGGCAAGCGGGGAAGCGGCGGATAAAATTTTGATTTCTAAACAAAAAATATCAATCATTGGATTAATGATAGTGATTTTTAATCCTTTACCGGCCGGGTTAATTTATGGTCTAGCTTTTTGGCGCGATCCGAAATTTAAAGAAGACGGTAAGATGTTGATAATTTTTTCTTTAATTTGGGGTGGAATTCTTTTATCGTTAGCAAACAGGTATTTTGGTTAAGAAAATTATGCAAATACAAGTAGAAAATAATTTAGACCTGCCTAAAATAATCAAACGGTGCGGTTATGCCGAAATCAGAGACAGAAAAGGACAGACGAGTTATGTCCGTCGCGTCCATAGTTATCGTTATCCTCGTTTTCATGTCTATTTAGAGGACGGATTTATTAACATTCATTTAGACCAGAAAGAGCCGATTTACGGGGGAGCGGTGGCTCACAATGGCGAATATGACGGCGAAGTAGTGAGTGAAGAAGCAAATAAGATAAAAGAGATGATTAAAAAGCATCAAGAATAGTGTTTAATAAATTTTACTAAATTTTTATTACTTTTATGACAATTAAAGAAATTTACGAATTAGCCATTAAAATGGGAATTAAAAACGACTTAAGGGGAGAAGAACGGGTAAAAAAAATACAGAACAGACTTAAAGATAAATATGAAAAAATGTCAAAACAAGAAAAGGATGATTTTGATCAAGAAAGGTTGAATAATCCTTTTTCTGATACGCGTATTTTAAACGATTCTTCAACTGGTTTAAAACAAAATAAAAAACAGATCAAAAAGATTTTAACCGGCATTGACATGGAAGGAGATGAATTGCTTTTGGCCGACAAGTTGGGTGATATTGATTTGGTTTTGGCTCACCATCCCAGAGGAAAAGCGTTGGCGGCCGGATTGGATGATGTTATGCATTTACAAGCGGATGTTTTAAATTTGTACGGAGTGCCTATTAATATTGCGGAAAATTTATTGCAAATAAGAATTAATGAAGTAAGTCGATCAGTTGCTCCTTCCAATCACAATCGGGTGGTTGATATGGCTAAGTTGCTGGGAATAAGCCTTATGTGTGTGCATACTCCGGCTGATAATTGCGTTGCCACTTTTTTAAAAAAGATGATTGAGAAGGCTCAGCCCGAATACATTGAAGATATTTTAAAATTATTAAAATCAATACCTGAATATAAAGAAGCGACGAATATCGGCGCCGGGCCGCGGCTTTTTACCGGTAGGCCCGATAATCGTTGCGGGAAAATAGCTTTAACCGAAATTACCGGAGGCACGGAGGGTTCACCTCAAATTTATGAAAAAATGGCTCAAGTCGGTGTTGGCACCATAGTAGCTATGCATTTAAGCGAAGAGCATTATAAAGAAGCGGAAAAAGCCAACATTAATGTGGTAGTCGCCGGGCATATCGCCTCTGATTCGGTTGGGATGAATTTATTTTTAGATGAAATAGAAAAAACCGGAGTTAAAATTATACCTTGTTCCGGATTAATTAGAGTAAAAAGATTTAAATAATAAATAAATTTTATCATTTGCGCTTTAAATTTTTATGGCGCTAAAATCGCAAAAAATAAAATGTTTTTTGTTGACGATTATTATAATTTTGCTTATTTTGACAATTTTTTTAATTAGCAAATATATTTACCCCGCTGGAAATAATTTTTGGCAAAAACATTCTAACGAGGTTAATGAAGGTGTTTCTATGAAACGAAAAACAGTTAGAAAACCGGTCGCAGTCGGGAATTTTTATTCGGCTGATAAAAAGATTTTATCTCAACAAATTAAGAATTTTTTAGAGCAAGCGGAAGACAAAGAGATTAATGGCAATTTACAAATGTTGATTTTACCTCACGCCGGCTATGATTATTCCGGACAAACCGCGGCTTATGGATTTAAACAATTAGTCGGTCAAAAATTTAAAACCATAATTTTAATCGGACCGTCGCATCAGGATTGGTTTTTTGGCGCCGCGTTGACAAATCGAGATTATTGGCAAACACCGTTGGGCGAGATGGCGGTTGATAAAGAGTTGGCAGAAAAATTAACTCAAGAAAATAAAAATATTTTTATTCGCGAACAAGCGCACCAAAATGAACATTGTTTAGAGGTTATGTTGCCATTTTTACAAAATATTTTAACTGATTTTTCCGCTCAAGGCGTAAAAATTTTGCCGATTGTTGTTTCTCAAACAGATGATAAATTTTTAGTTGCTTTAACGCAAACGTTTCAAAAACATTTAACCAAGGAAGATTTAGTTATTATCAGTTCTGATTTGTCTCATTATCCGTCTTATGACGACGCCAAAAGAGTTGATAAAAATACGATTGATGGAATTTTAAGCGGTTCGGTAGAAATTTTTGAAAAATCAATTCGAGAAAATATGGAACAGGACTTGCCTAATTTAGACACTTGCGCTTGTGGCGAAGCGCCGATTAAGGTCGGATTATTATTAGCTAAAGCAATGGATTGGGGTAAAATTGAACTTTTAAATTACGCTAATTCCGGCGATCTGCCTGCCGGTAGTCAGGGTTTGATCGGAGATCATTCGCGCGTGGTTGGTTATGCGGCAATCGCTTTTAGCAAAGACAAACAAATCGACCAAGAAGATTTATCGCTGTCTTCGCAAGAGAAACAAATATTATTAAAAATTGCTCGTCAAAGCATTGAGAATAGTTTAAAAAATAAAAAAAGTTCCGACTTCAGCGATTTAACAGAAAGATTGAAAAAACCGCAAGGCGCTTTTGTCACTTTAAAGAAAGATGGTCAATTGCGAGGTTGTATGGGGCGGATTATTGAAGAAAAAGAACCGCTTTATCAGGTAGTGGACGAGATGGCTAAGGTGGCGGCTTTTGAAGACCCGCGATTTTATCAGGTCAGTGATGACGAAATAAAAGAAATTGAAATTGAAATTTCGGTTCTCTCTCCGTTAAAAAAAACAATAGACCCTTTTAAAGAAATTGAAGTTGGTAAGCATGGGGTGATTGTGCAAAAAGGGCTTAATTCCGGCGTTTTTTTGCCTCAAGTGGCGACGGAGAATAATTGGGATTTGGAAACATTTATGAATGAATTGTGCGAGAATAAAGCCGGTCTGGTTCGCGACGCCTGGAAAGGGGGAGGTGTTGATATTTATATTTTCTCGGCTGAGGTTTTTGGAGAATAATAAAAATTAAATCCTGATGAGGTTCCTGATGAGGTTCCACCTCATCAATACTCAACAAAAAACAACGACGAGAAATCGCTGTTGTTTTAAGATATTTCTAATTTTACTTGTTCTTGCTTTTTTTTGATATTTTTTTAATAGATAAAAAGAAAATAAAAAAGGCGGCTGCTATGGCAATAACGGTGGCTATTTTATTTTGTTTTAAATTTGTGTCAATTTCGTTTTGCGCATTGTTGGAAAATTCAATTTTATCAATCGGATTGGCGCACCCTTTTGACACGCATTTTATCACAGTTTGTTTAATATTGGCGCCAATAGAATCATTAAAAGAATTAAAAGCTTTCTCTCCGATGAAAATGGCCGGTATAGGCGTTTCTGTTAAGTCTAAACCATAGGCCTTTCCAAAAGCAAAATAAAGTTGTCGATTTTTTTCATTATAAATTACTTCAAATGGTTTAATTTGCAGTTCGGGATAATCTTTTTTTAAATTGCCTATAAAAGCGCGGGCTTGTTCACAATATGGACACGTAGAATCATAAAAAATATATAAGTGGGTCGGTTGCCCGGCTGAACAAAGTTTAATATTCAGGAATAGCCCGAAAAATAAAATCAAAAATTGCAGATATATTTTTTTCATATTGTTATTTTATCAGTTTTAAGAAATAATTTCAACCGACAGACGGTAAAATTATTGTTTTTTTGCCAACGGCAAGTAAAAAATTCAGATTGACAATTATTTAAAATTTTATATACTTATATTCTAAAAGGTCATTTTTTATAAATAACAAAATAAATCTATTAAAATTTATGGTTAAATTAAAACTTCAACCGCTTGGCAGCCGGCTCATAGTCAAACCGGTTAGCGAAGTGGCCAAAGGCGGGATTATTATTCCCGAAACAATTGATAAAGAAAAACCTAGTCGGGGAGAGGTTCTTTCGATCGGTCCGGGTAAATTTTTAGACAATGGCCAGAGAGAGGTCATTGATTTAAAGGTCGGAGATGTTATTTTATTCGAAAAATACGGCTCTGACGAATATAAGATTGAAGGAGAAGAGGTTTTGGTGGTTGAGTATGATAAAGTGGTAGCCGTAATCAAGTAAATAAAAAAATATGTCCAAACAAATTGTTTTTAACGAAGAAGCGCGCGTGGCTTTAAAGCGCGGAGTTGATAAATTAGCCGCGGCCGTAAAAGTCACACTTGGTCCGGTTGGACGAAGTGTGGTTTTAGACAAGGGTTATGGTTCGCCGACTATTACCAATGATGGCGTGACCGTAGCTAAAGAAATTGAATTGGAAGATAAGTACGAAAATGCCGGAGCTCAATTAATTCAAGAAGTCGCCTCAAAAACAAACGATGTGGCCGGAGATGGAACAACCACAGCTGTGGTTTTGGCTCAAGCTATTATTTCCGCCGGTTTGAAAAACGTGGCGGCCGGAGCCAATCCATTAATGGTTAAACAAGGCATTGAAAAAGGAACAGCCGCAATAGTTAAAGAATTAAAAGAAAAAATTTCTCGTCCGGTTTCTACTCAGGAGGAAATTCAGCAAGTGGCGTCTATTTCCGCCAATAGCGAAGAAATTGGAAAAATAATCGCTCAAGCGATGCAAAAAGTCGGTAAAGACGGGGTTATTACCGTGGAGGAATCTCAATCATTTGGAATGGAAACGGAGACCACCGAAGGCATGCAATTTGATCATGGTTACGTGTCTCCTTACATGATTAATAATCAGGAAAAAATGTCAGCTGATTATGAAGATCCGAATATTTTAATTACTGACCGCAAGGTTTCCTCAGTGGAAGAAATTTTGCCCTTAATGCAAGAAATGGCGCAATCAGGTAAAAAAGATTTAGTGGTGATTGCCGATGAAATTGAGGGCGGAGCTTTAGCAACTTTTGTGGTTAATAAAATCAGCGGCGTATTTAATGTCTTAGCGGTTAAAGCGCCCGGTTTTGGCGATCGCAAAAAAGAAATGCTTCAAGATTTGGCTGTTCTAACCGGTGGTAAAGTCATCTCCGAAGAGCTTGGACTGAAATTAGAAACAGTTCATTTAAAAGATTTAGGACAAGCTAGAAGAGTTATCGCCACTAAAGACAATACTACGATTGTTGAAGGCAAGGGCAAGAAACAAGCTATTATTGAAAGAATCAATAGTGTCAGAAAAGAATTGGAAACAACCACTTCCGAATTTGATAAAGAAAAATTACAAGAACGATTGGCTAAATTATCAGGCGGAGTAGCGGTTATAAAAGTTGGCGCAGCCACTGAAACGGCGATGAAAGAAAAAAAATTCAAAGTTGAAGACGCGGTGCACGCTACTCAAGCCGCGGTGGAAGAGGGAGTTGTGGTTGGCGGAGGCGTGGCTTTAATCAGGTGTTTGTCTGTTTTAGATAATTTGAAATTAAAAGGCGACGAAGCCATTGGCGCTGACATATTAAGAAGAGCTTTGGAAGAGCCTTTACGCCAAATTGCCATTAACGCCGGACAAGAAGGGTCGGTTATTGTTGAAAAGGTTAAACAAGGGAATAAAAATTTTGGTTATAACGCAGTTATTGATAAATTTGAAGACTTGGTTGAAGCCGGTATTGTTGATCCGACCAAGGTAACGCGCAGCGCTTTACAGAACGCCGCTTCCATTGCTTCTCTATTTTTAATTACCGAGGCAGTTATAACCGACAAACCGGAAAAACAAGATAAGCCAGGCGGAATGCCGCAAATGCCCCAAGGCGGAATGGATTATTAGGCAAATCAGAGTTATATATGGTTATATAACGTTTGAAGACCGGGTCCCTTGACGGGACTCGGTCTTCTTTTAATTCTTAATCGCGCTGATAATCGCGCAGAAAATACTGAGGATTTTTCCGCTCCCCAGCAAAAAGCCGAAATACACGGCTTCGTCGCGATTATCCAGGATTGTTTCAGGGACAATAATTATCCCCAAAATCAACCCTATCACAAACCCGGCAATCAACCACACTAACGCGCGGTTGAAAGTTTTTATTTTCCAGTCGTTGTCACCCAACCAGAAAATATAAAGTCTGGCAACGCCTGCGATTATTGCGACCCAGACCATATATTTGACAACTCCCCACAGAAATTGTGGGAGAGAAGTCATTAAAATGTCTTTAACCATTTTTGCCTCCTATATTTTCTGTTTAAATTGTAGCAAAAAATTAGAAAAAAGTTAATAGTTACGAATTTATGAATGCATTACTAATTTTACGAATAAATTTTATAGATAAAGAATGGAAGAGAATACACGGAAGATCGGTTTCCAAATTTACTGTTTACTATTCAATAGTCTGCTGACAAAATTACGCTTTATGTTATAATATTAAAGTCTAATTTATTTAACAAATTTTTATGGAAGACGAAAATTTTTATAATGAGACGCCAATAAAAATAGAGACCCCTAATTTGATAGCGCGTTTTTTATCCGCTATTTGCTATTTGGGGATTTTTTGTTCAATTCCCTTGATTTTAAAAATAAAAAATGATTATATCAGATTTCACGCCCGCCAGGGTTTGGTTTTATTATTGGTTGAAATATTTTTTGTTTTAATTTTTATTATTCCGTTTATCGGTTGGATAATAGGATTTTTTGGCTTAGTCGCCAGCGCGATTTTTTCTTTAATCGGTTTGATAAAATCGTTAATTGGTAAACAATATAAAATGCCTTTTATCGGCAAATTCGCCGATAAAATTAATTTTTAATTTATAAAAATATGATACTTTGGTTTAAAGAGATTAGCATTAAAGACGTTCCAAAAGTCGGCGGGAAAAACGCTTCTTTGGGAGAGATGTACCGCCATTTAAGCAAAAGAGGCCTGTCTGCCGGTAGACAGGGAATCAGGATTCCCAATGGATTTGCCACGACCGCCGACGCTTATTGGAATTTTTTAGAAAAGACAGGATTAAAAAAGAAAATAAAAGAAATTTTAAAAGAGTTGGATGTTAAAAACGTTAGTGATTTAATCCAGCGCGGACAAAAAATCAGAAATTTAATTTTGCAATCCGAATTACCGATTGAATTTCAAAAAAGAATAATATCCGCTTATAGAAAATTATCCCGAGAATATGGCGTTGAACAGACGGACGTGGCAGTGCGCAGTTCAGCTACGGCCGAGGATATGCCGACCGCCAGTTTTGCCGGTCAAATGGAGACTTATCTTAATATTAAAGGAGAAAAACAACTTTTAGTAGCGGTAAAAAAATGTATAGCTTCTCTTTTTACCAATCGGGCGATTGTTTATCGCCACGAAAAAGGCTTTGATCATCTGAAGGTGGCTCTTTCGTCTTGCGTGCAAAAAATGGTTCGCTCCGACTTAGCTTGTTCGGGAGTAATTTTTTCTTGTCATACCGAGTCGGGTTTTGGCGATGTGAGCGTTATTACATCTTCTTGGGGTTTAGGTGAAAATGTGGTGCAAGGCAGAGTAAGTCCGGACGAATTTATCGTTTATGAACCGCTTTTAAATAAATATCGTCCCATTGTCAGTAAACAACTGGGAACTAAAGAAGTAAAATTAATTTATAATTTCAAAGGAAAAGAGCCGGTTAAAAATATCAAAACAACCGATCAGGAAAGAAACAGATTTACTCTCAGTGATGATGAAATTTTGGAATTAGCCAAGTATTCAGTGACAATTGAAAAATATTATGGTCGGTCTATGGATATGGAATGGGCTAAAGACGGAAATGATAAAAAACTTTATATTCTTCAAGCCAGACCAGAAACAGTTCAATCGCAAAAATCATTAGATATGTTGGAAGAATATGAGCTATTAAATAAAGAAGAAGGAAGAAGTTTGGCGCGCGGTAAAGATTTGTCCGCGCCAATTAAAAAAGTTTTGGTTTCCGGCGTATCAGTTGGTTCGAAAATAGCCCAGGGTGAAGCTAATGTGATTGAAAATGTAAAAGATATAATTAAATTTAAACCGGGACAGGTTTTAGTAACGGAAATGACTGATCCTGATTGGGTGCCGATTATGAAAATATCCAAAGCTATCGTCACTAACGCCGGGGGAAGAACTTGTCATGCCGCGATAATCTCTCGCGAATTGGGAATTCCTTGCGTAGTCGGAACAGGTCAGGCAACCAAGAAAATCAAGTCAAATGAAAAAATTACAGTTTCCTGCGCCGAAGGGGAAATCGGTCGCATTTATCAGGGATTTTTGCCGTTTAGAATTAAAAGAACAAAAATTAAAGGATTAAAACGGCCAAAAACAAAAATTATGATGAATGTCGGCGAACCGGAACAAGCCCTGGGATTTTCTTTTATTCCCAATGATGGTGTCGGTTTGGCGCGCGAGGAATTTATTATCAATAACTACATTAAAATTCACCCCTCAGCTCTTCTTAATTATCAAAAGATTAAAGATGAAAAAATAAGAAAGCAAATAGAAAAAATAACCGCAGGTTACTCTGATAAGGTCCAATTTTATGTTGATAAATTGGCTGAGGGTATTGCGCGCATTGCCGCCGGTTTTTATCCCAAAGATGTGATTGTTCGTTTTTCTGATTTTAAAACCAATGAATACGCCAATTTAATCGGTGGACAATTATTCGAACCCAAAGAATCAAATCCAATGATCGGTTGGCGCGGAGCCAGTCGTTATTACAGTCCGAATTTTTCTCAGGCTTTTATTTTGGAATGTCTGGCTATAAAAAAAGTCAGGGAAGAAATGGGATTTGACAATGTGATTGTGATGGTGCCATTTTGTCGAACAATCAAAGAAGGTAAAGAGGTTTTAAGAATTATTAATCAGCAAGATTTGCGTCGGCCAAAACAGGGGATTAAGCCGTTAAAAGTTTATGTTATGTGCGAGATTCCATCCAATGTAATTCTCGCCGAGGAATTCGCCAAAATTTTTGACGGATTTTCTATTGGCAGTAATGATTTAACACAATTGATTTTAGGTTTAGACAGAGATTCAAATTTGGTGGCTCATATTTTTGACGAAAGAAACGAAGCAGTTAAAAATATGATTAGCCGAGTTATTAAAATCGCTCATCAATATAAACGAAAAATCGGAATTTGCGGTCAAGCTCCGAGCGATTTCCCTGATTTTGCACGGTTTTTAGTAAAACAAGGAATTGATTCTATCTCTCTCAATCCCGACACAGTGGTTAAAACCACAATAGATATTTTAAAAACAGAAAAGAAATTGGGAAAATAAAAATTAAGGTTCACGGTTAATAAGCTCCAAGTATTCTGATATTAAAATATATGACGCTATCAAAAAATTTAAAAATTTTTAGCGGAAGCTCGCATTTTGATTTAGTAGAAAGGATTTGTAAAAATTTAGGTGTAAAATTAAGCAAAATTAATATCCAAAAATACGGAACTGGTTGTTTTGAAATTGTTTTGGAACAAAATGTTCGCGGTAGCAAAGTTTTTGTTTTTCAAACATCTATTCCCGATAATGACACATTGCATTGGCAGTTATGGGAATTGTTTGAAATAATTCAGGCGGTGCGTAAATCGTCGGCTTTAGAAGTTAATGTGGTTATGCCTTATAATTCCTACGCTCGTTCTGACAGAAAATGGACCGGTCGGATGCCGATTGCCGGGAAGATATTGGCCGAATTTTTAGAAACCGTGGGCATAGATCGTTATTTGGGAGTTGAATTGCATTCTGAATATGAGGGATTTTTTTCAAGTAAAACCAAGATAGATCATTTAAGAATTTATCCGCTAATCATTGATTTTTTAAAAACAAAAAATCTTTCTAATGCTTATATTCTACCGGCTGATCACGGAGCGCATAAAAGATTCTCGCTTGTTTTTGACAAATTAAATTTACCTTGCGGTGATGTTAAAAAAAGACGACTTAGTCCGAATAAGGTGATAATCGATTCCATTGAGGGGGACGTTGAGGGAAAGGACATTTTTCTTTTAGACGACGAAATTTGTGAAGCCACGACCGTGATGGAAATAGGCAAAACTTTAGAAAAAATGAAAGCCAAAAGTTTGACTGTTATTGCCGCTCACGGATTATTTACTGGGCGGGCGGTGGAAAATTTGCGTTGTTTGAAAATTCTTAAACAAGTGGCAGTGACAGACACGGTTCCTTTAAAAAAGGAAATCAGAAAACAATTGCCAATTGTAATTTTACCAATTGATAAACTGATTGCTCGGGCGATAAAAGAAATTTATCAGCAGGGCTCAGTTAGCCGGCTTTTTAAAATTAATTAAAAAATTGAATTTAATTTTTAAATTAGAAGGTTAATCAATGCTAAAACCAGACGAACAAAAACAATTTAAAAAAATAGCTGAAATGCTTTTACCAAAATCACTTCCGGACATTAAATCAATAATGGAAAAATATCCCGAGAGGAATCTTCCCAAGGAGGCGATGGTCACCAGAATCGCGCCCAGTCCGACAGGGTTTATGCATATTGGCAGTGTGTACACAGCTTTAATTTCAGAACGACTCGCTCATCAAAGCAAGGGAATCTTTTATCTCCGCATTGAAGATACTGACAAAAAAAGAGAGGTTCAGGGAGCCAAGAAAATGATTATTGAATCATTACATAAATTTGGAATAAATATTGACGAAGGAGAAGATTTAGACGGAAAAGAAAAAGGGGAGTATGGTCCGTATTGTCAATCAGACAGAAAGGAAATCTATCACGCTTTTATAAAATATCTAATAGAAATTGGCAGGGCCTATCCTTGTTTTTGTAAAGAAGAAGAATTGGAATCTATGCGTCAGGCTCAAGAAGAAGTAAAAATAAAACCTGGTTATTACGGGACTTGGGCAAAATGGAGAGACGCAAAAATTGAATTAATTGAGGAGATGTTAAAAAGGGGAGAACCCTATGTTATCAGGTTTAGGTCGCTGGGCAATGAAACTCGCAACTTTATGCATTATGACCTGCTAAAAGGTGATATTATTTTTCCGGAAAACGATATAGATATAATAATAATGAAAACAGACGGATTACCGACTTATCATTTAGCGCATGTGATAGACGATTATTTGATGAGAACCAGCCATGTTTTTCGCGGCGACGAATGGGTTTCATCAATTCCTTTGCATTATGAATTATTTAAAGCTTTTGATTTTAAAATACCTTTTTATGGACACATTGCTCCAATAAGCAAAATTGATGAGAACGGCGGAAAAAGAAAACTTTCGAAAAGAAAAGACCCGGAAGCGAATATTTCGTTTTATGAAGAGAAAGGTTATCCCAACGTCGCAGTTATTGAATATTTAATAAATCTTGTTAACTCCAATTTTGAAGATTGGCGCAAAGAAAATCCTAATAAATCATATAAAGACTTTCAATTAGATCTTGGTAAATTTTCCAAAAGCGCCGGACCTCTTTTAGACAAAGTAAAATTAAAAGATGTGGCAAAGGGGATTGTTGCCAAAATGAGCCCAAAAGAAATGTATAAAAATGCCGTTGAATGGGCAAAAAAATATGACGTAGCCTTGCGCGACATTCTCAAAGACCAAAGTTATTGGGAAAAAATATTTTCAATGGAAAAAGACGCCAAAAATCCCAGAAAAGATATATCATGTTGGTCGGAGATAAAAAATGAATTTTCTTATTTTATTCCCGGCAAAACAGTTAAGCCGGATTGGTCAGTTTTTTCTTGCGTCTTAAATACAGAAGAAATTAAAGAGACAATTAATAGTTTTAAAGAAGTTTATAAGATTACTGATTCTTCTGAAGAGTGGATGAAAAAAATTGCGAAAATATCTTCAAAATTTAATCTTGCGCCAGACATAAAGACTTATAAAAAAAATAAAGACAATTATAGAGGACACATTGGCGAGGTGGCGCAGGTTATAAGATATGCGATTACCGGCGAAACAAAAACACCAGATTTATATCAAATAATGCAAATTCTTGGAGAAGAAGAGTCGAAAAATAGATTGGTGTGCTAAAAAATTCAAAATTCAAAATTTAAAATTTTATTTAAGAATATTTAACTTTTTTGTTTAGTCGAGTATGCTTTTTACTTTTTTACTGCTTACTATTTACTGCTTACTGCTTACTATTTACCGATTATTATTTACTGGTTACTATTTTACCATTTACTATTTACCGATTACTGTTTTTGGTTCTTGACAAAACATCTTTTTTAGTATAATTTTATACGATATTATGTTGTAATAAACCAATAAGGAGGTTTTATGTTAAAAAGTAAAAATTTTTACTTGAAGCCGACAGTCAAGAAGATTGAGGGTGTTTCAGCCGAGGAATGGCTGGAAAAAAATCAAGAGATTAATATTACCCCGCGTAAGGATGGGGTGGTGTTAAGAAATATATCTTGCGTCGATATTCAAACAATCGACGTTAAGGGAGAAGAAAAACATCTCCCCTTGGCGACAACAGTATTGTTGACGCCAGAGGGGAAACCGTTGGTAAGAATCCACGGTTTTCTTTTCGCCATATAAATTTAATGGAGCCGATCAACGCGCGATCGGCTCCAATTCATTTATTGCTTTTTCTTGTTTTTTCGCTACAATAATAGCATCTTTAAGTTTTAGTTTTTGATTTGTTATTTTTTTGTTAATTTGTTAAAGAAAAACATTTATTTTTATTATTCTATTTTAAATTTTATATTCTATATTCTATATTCTATTTGACGGGAAGGGTGCGAGAGCGGCTTAATCGGCGCGCTTGGAAAGCGCGTAAACCAGCGATGGTTTCGGGGGTTCGAATCCCCCCCCTTCCGCCAATTTACAATTTCAGCGTTTTTGAGGGTTGTTGCCTCGCCCTCGCTACG
>CAZNTW010000005.1:0-28348 GCA_964576065.1 uncultured Gammaproteobacteria bacterium | reverse complement strand
TTTGCTATTTGCAACTTTCGCACGAAATACGACCTGCTAATTATATAATCTTTGTTTAATTAAATCTATTTCTTGCTTTGTTCTGCTCTCGTCTTGAACCTCGCGTTTTATTTTTTCATAAGCATGCATAGCCGTAGTGTGGTCACGGTCACCCAATTCTTTACCGATTAAAGGAAAAGACGCTCCTATTTCTTCCCTCATTAAATACATCGCTACTTGACGCGGACACACCAACTCCTTTTTCCTTGACGAACTGATCATTTCACCTACCTGCAATCCGTAAAAATTAGCCACGGTTTCAATCAGCTGTCTGGTTTGAATTAAGTTCTTTCTTCCGCGATTATCCAAACTAACTAAAATATTTTTGACTAGCGGTAAATCTAATTCTACCTGATGAAGTTCATAATAAGCCATCAATTTATTAAAAGCCCCCTCTAGCTCTCTCACGTTATTTTGGACATGCGCCGCCAAATATTGTAAGACATCTTCTTTAAACGGACACTCCTGACCCTGACACTTTGCTTTTAAAATTGCCAGCCTGGTTTCCAAGTCGGGCGGAGCAACATCAACAATCAGTCCCCACTCCAAACGCGAAATCAAACGATCTTCCAGTGCAGGAATTAATTTGGGGGTTCTGTCCGAGGTCAAAACAATTTGGCGATTTTCTTGATACAAGCTGTTAAAGGTATGAAAAAATTCCTCTTGTGTCCTTTCTTTGCCGGCCATAAATTGAATATCGTCCATTAATAGAATATCCAAATCGCGATAAATATTTTTAAAATTATCAATTGTTCTGTCGCCAATCGCTCGAATAAACTCATTTGTAAATTTTTCGGCGTTAGTGCAAAGTATCTTCGTTTTAGGATTTTTTTCTAAAAAACCATGTCCAACCGCTTGTAAAAGATGAGTTTTCCCTAAACCGACTCCGCCATAAATAAAAAGCGGATTATATTTTTTCCCGGGTTGCTTAACTACTGCCTGGCAAGCGGCATAGGCTAATTCCGATCCTTTGCCAACCACAAAATTTTTAAAAACATATCGAGAATTTAGCC
Source organism: uncultured Gammaproteobacteria bacterium (assembly GCA_964576065.1). Taxonomy (GTDB): domain Bacteria; phylum Patescibacteriota; class Patescibacteriia; order UBA2591; family UBA6264; genus CAZNTW01. The sequence goes on along the minus strand of CAZNTW010000005.1, from coordinate 27,296 downwards.
CATGACTGTTTTCTTTGGATAGTCTTCTGGAGGACAATTCTAACCTTCCAAAATCAATATTCTGCGACTTTAATAATCCTTCCGAGGCGAGCCGTTCAACCTTATAAACCACTTTTTTTATTTTGTTATCGCTAGCTCCTTGTAACGCCTCTAAAATCAATTTATGATATTTTTTTTCCAGCCAATCTTTTGAAAAATTATTAGGAACGCTTACCACTATGGTTTCCCCATCGTCTTCAATATGTGAAGCTTTTGTATTTTGGACCCAAGTTTTAAAATTTGCCTTTGAAACAGACAATTCTAATTCTGATAAAACTACGTTCCAAATTTCTTCTTTGTCCATAAACCAATTTGAATAAATTTAAACCTGTCGACTAAACTTATAATAACACGATCTATTGAAAAAACAATTATCACAATTTGATAGGTGGGGACAAAATGTGGACAATTCATTAGTCAAATCCACTGACCATTTTTTAAACTATTCTAAAGACAAAATTCTTCTTAATCGCCAAAACTTGCCAAAATTATTTAAAATGCTAAAATGTCTAAATAACCAACATTTAACACTATATTTTTATGGCTCTCCCAACTAAAAAAAGATCTAAAACTATAAAAAGAATAAAACAATACAAAAATAGACTGAAAAAAAAGAATTTGGGTGTTTGTCCTAAATGCAAAAAACCAGTGCTTTCACACCATGTTTGCCGATTTTGCGGCACTTATTTGAACAGAGAAATCATTAAAATCGGAAAAAATAAAAAAGACAAAACAAAGGGAAAGGAAAAAGAGAAAGGAAAAAACAAAAGAAAATAAATAATTGACGAGTGATTAATCTAAAAAAATATGCCCCAAAGACATTTAGCCAGAATTATCAGTCTGCAGGCTTTAGCAGAGTGGGACTTTAACCAATCTGTCCTTAAAATTAAAAGTAATCTTGAAGAAATTTTTTTTCGTTATTTAAATGGCGGTGGCGCTCATGGTTTAAAAGAAAAAGAATTTTCCAAAAAACTAATCAATGGGATTTCTGATAAAATTGAGGAAATAGATAATTATATAAAAAAATACGCGCCCCAATGGCCAATTGAACAAATAACGCTTATTGACCGCAACGTCCTACGCTTAGGAATTCTTGAATTAATATTCATAAAGGAAACCCCCCCACGCGTGATTATTAACGAAGCTATTGAGATGGCAAAAGCTTTTGACGGACAAACTTCGGGAAAATTTATTAATGGAGTTTTGGGCGCAATTTACGAAGATATAAAAAAAGAAGATGAAAAACCTGGACAGTCTTGAAAAAAAACTTAATCTAAAATTTAAAGATCAAAATCTCCTGAAACAAGCTCTCGTTCATTGTTCCTATCTTAATGAACATCCTAATTTTTCTTTAGATAACAATGAAAGGCTGGAATTTTTAGGCGATGCCGTCTTAGAACTGATTACAACAAAATTTCTTTATGAAAACTTTAAAAATCCCGAAGGCGAGCTCACCGCCTTTCGCTCCAGCTTAGTCAACACCGACTCTCTCGCCAAAACAGCCGGCGATCTTGACCTCAATGAATATCTTTTTTTAAGCCGGGGAGAACAAAAATCAATCAGTCGGTCTCGTAAGGTTATTTTGGCTAATACTTTTGAGGCTCTAATCGGCGCCATATATTTAGACCAAGGATTGGAGTCGGCGGGAAATTTCGTTCGTTTAAATCTTTTAATAAAACTGGATATTATTTTAAAAAAACAACTCTATAAAGACTCTAAAAGCCAGCTTCAAGAACTGATTCAGAATCAAATTAAACTAACCCCAACCTATAAGGTGATAAAAGAAGTTGGGCCCGACCACTCTAAAATTTTTACGGTTGGGGTTTTTTGCGGAGAGAATCTAACCGCAATTGGTCGCGGAAAAAGCAAAAGCGAAGCCGAAAAAGAAGCGGCGAAAAAAGCTTTAAAAAAACGTTAATCAACAAAAAAAACCATTTAGGGGGTTTTCTTTGTTTCTTCTTAAAAACGCCCATGTTCCTTGGGGAAATAGGCTCCAGCCAAGTCGCAAAATCTGACACTCGGGAGTATTTATTAAAATAATACCGCGTTGTTTACGGCGCGATTACAATAAATTTTTATTCTTATGTATCTTAAACGTTTAGAAATAGACGGTTTTAAATCATTCGCCGATCGAACTATTTTAGAATTTCCCAAACCTCAAGGAAACAATTTTAGCGTTGCCTCTATCGTCGGCCCAAACGGATCGGGAAAATCAAATTTATTGGAAGCGATTCGTTGGGCGCTAGGAGAACAAAGTATTAAAACTCTGCGCGGGAAAAAAGCTGAAGATATAATTTTTTCCGGGGCATTACAAAAATCAAGTTTAAATTCAGCCGAAGTTGCCTTGTTTTTTAACAACGAAGACAAAAGCGCGCCGATTGATTATCAAGAATTCACCATAACTCGTCGCCTTTACCGCGGCGGAGAAAGCGAATATCTAATAAACGGCTCTAAAGTTCGTCTGCAAGATGTTTTAATTCTGTTGGCTAAAAGCAATTTCGGACAAAAGAGTTATAGTATTGTCGGTCAAGGATTAGTTGATCAAATTTTACAAACTTCTCCATTGGAGAGGAAAAAATTTTTTGACGAAGCAACCGGAGTTAAACAATATCAAATAAAAAAGGATGAAGCCCTAAGAAAAATGGAAAAAAGTCAAGAAAACCTTAGTCAGGCTAACATTGCCCTGTCTGAAATTACACCACATCTAAGCTCGCTTACTCGCCAAATAAAAAAGTTGGAAAAAAGACAGGAAATTGAAGCGGAATTAAATAAAAAACAAAAAGACTATTATGGATCAACCTGGCGAGAATTGAATAAACAAATTTGTATTCTTGATAAAAGCATTAATGGAAAAAACGGCGAAAAGTTAAAAATCGAAGACGAACTAAAAAAAATAGAAAAACATTCTGAAATTTTAGCCACCGAAAACATTGATGAACAATACCAAAAAACCCAACAAGAATATCAAGACGTTCTAAATGAAAAAAATGAACACTTAACCAGTCAGGCAAACATTAAAACTGATCTATTTTTTCAAAAAGAAAAAAATAAACAGGACAAAAATAAAAAAATCGCGATTGAAATTAACGCCGAAAAAATCTCTGAAGAGCTAAAACAAATAGAGATTAACCAGAGGGGCCTAATAGAACAACTGGATAGAGTAAACAATCTTGACGATTTACGTGAAACAAAAACCTTGGCCCAAGGAATAATGCAAAAAATTATTAGTTGCTTAGGGCACTTTAGAATAGAAAAAGCCGAAGACTTCTCTGATAGTATTTCGGAACAAAATTCTCTAATTGAAGAATTAGAGAAAAAACTATCTTTGATTAAACAAAAAATTAATGAGTGCGATAAAAAAATAAACACCTTAAATCAGAATCTCAAGCATTTTAATCAAGAAGAGGCGGGGAAAAGAAAAGAAATGTTCAACTGGCAAAAAAGCCTTCAAGAAAAACAAAACGCATTAAATAATTTAGTTCAACAAATTAACGAATTAAAAATAGAGCAAGCAAGGGTGGAGACTAAAAAAACCTCTTTAGAAAACGATTTAGTTGAAGAGATGGGTGAATCTTGGAGGGTCATAATTGATTCTGATGATAATCGCCAAGAAATAATTAACCCGAATGATTTTGAAGAAATAAGAAGACTTAAAAATCAGCTGGATTTAATTGGGGGCCTTGATCCGGAAATCGTTAAAGAATATCCGCAGGTTAAAGAACGATACGACTTTTTAAGTTCACAAACCGAAGATTTAATTCAAAGCCTAAAGTCGTTGAATAAAATCGTTCAAGAACTTGATCAAAAAATAAAAGATCAATTTGAAAAAAACTTCACTAAAATCAGCCAAGAATTCGACAGATTTTTTAAAATCATTTTCGCCGGAGGCAAGGCTAAAATAATAATACAAGAAGTTGATTCCAATAACGACGCTGGCCTTGTTAAACAAAAAACCGAAGTTAATACCAACAACGACAACAAAGAAATTCCATTAATTAATAAAAGTTTGAATGGAATTGAAATATTGGCCACTCCGCCGGATAAAAAAATAAAAAATGTTGAAATACTCTCAGGGGGAGAAAAAGCCCTTACTTCTCTTGCTTTAATTTGCGCAATTATTTCAATTAACAAACCGCCATTTGTTATTCTGGATGAAGTTGACGCGGCTTTAGATCAAGAAAACTCATCGCATTTCGTTAAAATTATCCAAGAATTAAAACAACGATCTCAATTCATCGTTATTACCCACAACCAGCAAACAGTTGAAGTCGCGGATATACTTTACGGCATAACCATGAACGAAGGAGGCGTGTCACGACTTGTTTCTCTAAAAATAGAAGAAGAATAAATATTAGATTTCTAAAAAACGACGCCAAAAGCGTCGTTTTTGTATTTAAAAATTTTACTGACTACTCGCTGGTTGAGAGAATAAAAACCTGTTTTAGATTATTAAAATCTTCCAAAATTAATCCTGTTCCTCTTATAATAGCGGTTGAAGGATCGTCAGCAATATAGACCGGTATATTTATTTTTTTCTGAATCATTTTATCTAAACCGCTTAACAATGCTCCGCCCCCGGAAAGTATTAATCCTCTTTCATAAATATCAGCGACTAATTCCGGTGGAGTTGATTCAATTGTCTCATGAACGCTATCAACAATCGCTTCTAATAATGGTTTAATGGCTTCCCTTACTTGTTCATCACTAACAACAATTTCTCTGGGAAGTCCTTTGGCTAAATCCCTTCCTTTAACCTTTATTTCTTGCTCTTTACCGCTACTAATGGCTGATCCGATTTTAATTTTTATTTCATCAGCTGTTTGATCTCCAAGGATAACGCCAAATTTTTCTCTAACACAACTAATAATATTCTTATTAAGAGATTCTCCTCCTATTTTCAAAGACTTATAAGAAACTATTCCATTTAAAGAAATTACCGCTACCTCCGATAGTCCTCCCCCTAACTCAAGAATTAAATTGCCGATTGATTCTTGAATTGGCAATCTTACCCCGATAGCCGCCGCTAACGGCCTTTCTACTAAAAAAACCTCACGGGCTCCAGCCTGTAATATTACATCCTCTAATGATTTTTTTTCCACCTCGGTAACATCAAGAGGAATAGTTGCGACTACCCTTGGTCTGGGGACCAAAGTAAATGTATCACGATGAACTTTTTCAAAAATTGATTTCAACATTTTTTCCGTTACCTCAAAATCGGAAATAACTCCATGACTCAACGGTCTAACAATTGAAATATGGGCCGGAGACTTGCCCAACATTTTAAAAGCATTATTACCAATAGCCACGATTTGGTCGTTTCTTAAATTAATCGCAACCGTAGATGATTCGCTAATAACCAGTCCCCTTCCCCTTATATAAACCCTTACGTTAGTTGTGCCCAAATCAAGACCGATATCTTTTGAAAAAATTCCCAAAAAATTTTTAAACATAGGTTCAATAATAAAATTCAAAAGGCAAAAATCTCCGCCAGTGGCGGTCCGCCTTTGGCGGAAAAATGTAGGAATTTCATCCCGTTTGCGAGATGAATAACAACTATTTTACATTTTAAAATTTGCGTTTTAGCCAATTAATAACTCCTTTTTTATTTTTATTTATACTATCAATATTATTATTCTGCTTACCGTCTTTAGTAGCTCTGAGCAAAAAGCCATTTACGTTTAGCCGGTTGGCCGCAATAAACACATTTTCCGTTCAAATTATCGTTGATTCTTTCTAATTCCAAGACCCTGGTAGTAAGTTTTGTTTCTTGCTTTATTGCTTCCTCGCATTCTTTATGTTCGCACCAAAAGGCGCGAATAAACATCTTCTTGTTTTTTACTATTTCTTTAAATTCCTGGTAATTATCTGCTTCAACCGTTAAGTCTTTTTTTATTTTTTCCGATCTTGACAATAATCCGTCTTGAATTGAATCTAAAATAATTTTAACTTCTTTTTTTAAACCACTAAAAGAAATAAATCCTTTAAAAAAATTATCTCTTCGGACAAATTTAACTTTTTTTTCTTCCAGCTCGGTTGCGCCGATTTCTAAACGAAGAGGGACTCCCTGAAGCTCCCATTCATTAATACGATAACCCAAAGAATTTTTAACCTCTTTATCTAAAACGACCCTCCATCCTTCATTTTTTAATCCGTCGATTATTCTTTCGGCCTCTTCTATAATTTTTTCCAACTTGTCACCGTTTTTATTAGACACAACCATCACAACTAATTGAGGATCAGCCACTTTGGGGGGCAAAATCAGACCAGAATCATCTCCGTGAACTAAAATCAATCCCCCGATTGAACGCGTTGATAATCCCCAAGAGGTTTGAAATGGGCGCTGTTTTTTGCCCTGATTATCTAAAAACGCTATATCAAACGCTTTAGAAAAATTGTCTCCCAAATTATGAGCCGTAGCTCCCTGTAACGACCTACCGTTAGGGATAACCAACTCAACCGAATAAGTGGTTTTTGCTCCAGCAAATCTCTCTTGATCACTTTTAATGCCCAAATACGGCGCAATTGCAAAATAATCGCGATAAAAATCATTATACCACCACAAAGCCCTAATTGCCATTTCTATCGCTTCTGGTTCGGTTTGATGAACCGTATGCCCCTCTTGCCACAAAAATTCAGTAGTTCTTAAAAATGGATAAGTTCTTTTCTCCCACCTGACTACATTACACCACTGATTTATTTTTAAAGGCAAGTCACGGTGACTTTGAACCCATTCGGCAAATGTTTTATACATAATGGTTTCTGACGTGGGTCTAATTACATACGGCTCAGGCAATTCACTTCCACCGGCGTGAGTTACCACCGCCAATTCCGGAGAAAAACCTTGTAAATGCTCTTTTTCCTTTTTTAAAAGATAATAAGGAATTAAAAGGGGGAAATAACAATTTTTTACTCCGTCTTGTTTAAACTTTTGGTCTAAAATCATTTGAGTTTTTTCCCAAAGAGCGTAGCCATTTGGTCTAATCACCATACTTCCTTTTACTTCTGAATAATCTGCTAATTTAGCTTTAACCACAACCTCGTTATACCACGTGGCTATATCCTGGCTTTTTTTAGTCAATCCCTTTTTATTGAAGCTTACCTTTGATTCTTCCATACGTTAATTTATTCTAATTGTTGAGTAGAAAACAATTTAAAAATTTATCAAAACAATTTAAAAATTTCCTTAAACGTTATAAATATTAAAACTGTCACCAAAATATAAAAACCGATACTGATAATAATATTTTCCACTTGACGATTAAACGGCTTTCTTCTTATTCCTTCGATTAAGCTAAAAACAAACCTTGATCCGTCAAGCGCTGGAAAAGGAATAATCTGACAAACCCCAATCGCGACGGAAATTAAAGCCATAAATTGAAGAAAATAAATAAAACCAATTCTGGCAACCTGTGTGGCTAAAACAGTCAAACCAACCGGTCCTGACACTTCTCCGATCATTTTGTGTTCAACCACCAAATTTTTTAAAATCAACCACAAACCGTCCAACATCCTCCAAGCCAAACTAAATGTTGTTTTCACTCCCAAAACCACTGACCGAAAAAATGGATAAGAAACAATGGCTGTTTGTGACAAAGAAATACCAATGGCTCCGTAATTTCCCCCTTCTGTCCCAGAAACAATGTCTTGGATCGGAATAACCGCGACGTTTGTTTTTATTAAATCACCGCGACGATTTATTTTTATTTCTAAATTATTATTTACCCTGGTCTTAATATATGTTTGAAGCTCGTCTATTTTAATCAATTTTTGGTTGTCAATTTCCTCAATAACATCACCCACTTTTAAACCGCCTTTTTCAGCTGGAGAATCAGGGATAACTGAATTAATTTGTATCCCCACTGAACGAATAATTTTTCCTTCTTCGGATTGATTTAAATCCTGAGGTATTCCAATAAAATAACAAACAATAAAAATAAAAATGGCCAATAAAATATTCATTCCCGCTCCCCCCAAAGAAGTTATGGCTTTTTTCCACCAAGCTTGAGCGAAAAAACTATCCGGCTCATTGTCTTTTTCTCCCATCTCTCCTTTTAGTTTATTAAATCCGCCGAAAGGAATCCAGTTGATAGAATAAATTGTGTTCTTCTTGGCTTCTGATGGAACGTTTTTGCCTAAAAAAAACTTAATTTTATTTTTTTTCCAAAGCCCCAAAAAACCTGATTTATAAAAAATAAATCCTCCTAAACGAGGCGGATAACCAAAACCAAACTCCTCTACTCTAACCCTAAATGCTTTGGCGGCCAAAAAATGTCCCAATTCATGAAAAAAAATTACTACACTCAAGCCGAGAATTGCCAATAAAACCATAAAATTAAATCGTTATTATTTCTGCTTCTTTTTTTTCTCCAACCAATTTTATTTCTTCTTGATATTTATTGGTTGTTTTGTCTAAACTCTCAAATAATCTATATTTATCATCTTCTGCCATTTGTTTCTGTCTCTCCGCTTTAATAATTTCCTCGCGAATGGAATCTCGCAAGCTGCGTAATGATTTCCTGGCATTCTCGGTTTTAACGTGAAGAAATTTAATCAGATTTTTCCTGGTTTCTTCGTTCAAGGGAGGAAAATTCAAACGAATTGACCCATCGCTTACCGTTGGCGTTACCCCTAAATTGGCCAGGGTAAGCGCTTTTTCAACCTCTTTAACAATATTTCTATCCCAGGTCTGAATTAAAATTGTTTTTGGCTCCGGAACGCTCATAGTGGCCAGTTGCTCCAGCGGTGTTTTTGTTCCATAAACCTCAATCAATATTTTTGCGACCATCTCAACGTTGGCTCTATTTGTTCTAATGCTTTGAATGTCATTTTTTAAAAAATCTATTATTTTTTTAAACTCATTTTGATGTAATTCAATTATATCCATATTTTATTTTTTAAAAATTTATTTTGTTGATTTTATTGCGCCTAAATAAATTACATTAGTTTTATTGGGATCAATTAGAAAAATTTTAGGTTCTTGTCCGCTGGGAATCAAATAAGTAGTCCAATTATCTCCCCCATCGGTTGATTTATATAAAGTTTTGGTGATTGCATAATAAATAATTTTAGGGTTCTGAGGATCAATCGCCATAGCGCCTATTTGCGCTTTTTTTGGGGTGGTTAATAATTTGTACTCGGACCAATCTTGCCCATTATTATTTGTTGCCAAAATACCGCTTCCTTTAACCATTATTAAACCGTTAGGATTGGTGGGGTGAAAGAATAAATTTTTAATTGGCTCTCCCGTCAAAAGAGAATTATAACCCTTGGCCATAGCTTGCCATTTTTCCCCTTGATCAACAGAAAAATAGATTTCTGCTTCTTTAATTACTATGTAAATTATATCTGGGTTTTTTGAATTTAATAAAATTTGACTTATTTTTCCGTTGAAATTACCGATCAAACTCCAACTAATCCCTCCGTTCAGACTACGAATCATTCTGCCATCCGAAAGTCCGGCATAAATAACGTCGGAAGTTGCGTAGCTCACGGCCACGGAATTAATTTCTACGTTATTCAAACCCTCTAAATAAACGCTTTTCCAACTACGATTGGCATCTGTTGTTTTGTAAATTTGATTTCCTATCGCCACATAAACTATGTGACTGGCATACGGATCAACGGCTACCGCGTTAATTTTAGTCTGGGGAAGTTTCTTTATTTCCTGCCACGACCACCCGGCATCAATACTTACAAAAAGCCCCTTCTCTTTAGTTCCCCAATATATGGTTTGGCTATTCTGCGGATCAAAAATAAGAACATTTACGTCGCCATTTTTTAAAAATTGATTTTCATTGGGCAAACTGGACAAAGTTGCCGTTTGCCCCCAATTTGCCCCGCCATCAATAGATTTAAAAACTCCGCCACCAATCAAGGTTAATTCTTTTTTGATCTCAAAACAGCCACTGAGAATAGTCGCCGTCAAAATAAAAATAACCAAAAGTAAAAATTTCTTTAACATATAAATTGAGTTTAAATATTAATAAATAAATTTCCTATTACCAGCTTTGGATTAACGTTAGCTGAAATCATCTTCGACGTTTCAATAATTTCGTTTGCTAAAAAAATCAATTCTTGTTGAGAATATTTATTTGAGAGTCGTTTAAGGTTGGAGTCGATTGACCCAACTGGCGAAACCGTCAATTTAAATATAATCAGATCTCTGATTAACCCTAATAAAACATTCAAAATTTCTCCCAGGTTTGGCTGAAAGCTTAAAATAAAATCGGTTAATTCAACTCCCGCCTCAAAGTCCTTTTTGGACAAAATTTTAACAATTTGATCAATAATTTTTTTATTTTTTTCTAAAATCTCGGGGTTTTGGGCAAAATTAATCGCCGTGCCCGGCCGATTGGCTGTCTTGACTAAAATCTCGTCCGCTTTTCCTTCAGCTAAAGAAAATTTTTCTTTTAAAAAACTTTTGGTGTCTTCTTTGTTTGGCGGGGAAAATCTTAAAATCTGGCAACGAGATCTAATGGTCGCCGGCAAACCATAAAAACTCCTGGCAATCAAAACAATCATTGACCTTGATGGCGGTTCTTCCAGAATTTTTAAAAAAGCGTTTGCTCCGGCCGAGGTAATACTGTCAGCTGATTCTATTATAGCAATTTTACGATTAGCGGAAAAGGGGCTGGTAAGGAGAAAATCTCGAATGGCATGAATTTGTTCAACTCCTATTTTATTCTTTTCAGTGAGCTCCATTCTAGCCTCTTGTTTTGAAACCCAAATAACATCAGGATGTATTTTTTTTGTTATTTGTCGACAATTTTCACACTTACCGCAAGGTTGATTAATCTTACTGGAACAAAGAAGCTTGGTAATAAAATATTCCGCAACCTTAGTTTTTCCTATGCCATTCGGACCATAGAACAAATAAGCATGAGCTAGTCTGTTTTTTATTATACTTTTATCTAAAATTTTTACGATTTTTTGATGACCGATAATTTCCATTTATTTTTTTTAGAAATTACTGTTATTATTGTTTTTTTTCTTGCCGGCTAACAATAGCTCCATTGTTTTTTTGGCGCATTTTTGCCAAGAAAAAATTTTAACCCGCGCCAACCCCCTTTTTATCATCTCGTTCTTTAATTCGATGTTAATTGATATTTTTTCCATTAATTCGGCTAAATCGTTTGTTTTGTTCGGATTAAAATACAGAGCGCCGTCACCGCCAACTTCCGGCAAGGAAGAAGTTTGACTGGCAATAACCGGACAACCGCAAGCCATTGCTTCGATTATTGGCAAACCAAACCCCTCATAAAAAGAAGGAAAAATAAAGGCTTCGGCTCCTTGATAAAAATAAGGCAAATCTTGATTATTAATATAACCAACTTCATAAACCCGCTGACTTGTTTTGATTTTTCCTTTAATTGATTTATAACCAAAACCCGGTCGGCCAACTAAAACTAAACTTGGAGCTTGATTTTTTGTTTCCCTCAATCTATTATAAGCGTCCAAAAGACCATTGATATTTTTTTTGCTTTCTAATCGACCGACATAAAGAAAATAGGGCTGTTTCAGTTTATATTTATCAAGAACAACTTTTATTTTATCATAATTTTTTAAAGGCGAAAAAATATCCTTATCATAACCTTCATAAATTACGCTGATTTTTTCTTGTTTTATTTTATAAAAATCAATTAAATCTTTTTTGGTTGATTCTGAAGGGACAATTATTTTATCAGCGCGTTTTAGCGTCCAATAATGAATAAAAGTAAAAAACAATTTTTGAACAAATGAATAAACTTTAGGTATTTTTTTAAATCCCAAATCGTGGATGGTAACCGCGCCTGATTTTGCTCGGGAAAAAATAGGCAAACCATAGCCGGGAGAAAATAAAATATCGGGTTTTTGGCGGGCTAATTTTATCTGCGACCAAAAATATTTTAACGGCCATTTTAAAATTTGAATTTCCCAGTTTTTGGGAACCTCGGCTAATTCTTTTGACGGCATCTCAGAAAAATACAAAATAAATTTATCCCCGTCTGATAAGGGGATATTTTTTAAGTGTTGAATCAAGTGATAACTATACCACTCTATCCCTGTCTTTTTTCCGCGACTTGCTTGAGAAGCATCAATGCCAATAATCATTTTAAAAATTAACGCATAGATAAAATGCTTTTTTTATATGATTCCAAATTATCCAAGGCTATACCGGTGCCTCGCGCCACTGATAAAAGCGGTTCGTCTGATAAATAAGCCTGAACTCCAATTTCTTGGGTTAGAAGTTTATCAAAATTTCTCAATAAAGAACTTCCGCCAGACAAAACCATACCCTTTTCCATCACGTCGGCCGAAAGCTCTGGTGGAGTGTCGTAAAGAACTGATTTTACCGCCAAAACAATCGCTTGTAATTCATTTTGAATTGCGTCAGTAATATCGTTGGAGTTTATGGTAATAATTCGCGGCAAACCCAAAATCATGTCTCTTCCCCTAATATCCAATTTTAATATTTTTTCCAACGGCAAAGCTGATCCGATTTTAATTTTAATTTCTTCAGCCGTTCTTTCTCCTACGGCAAGATTATATTTTTTCCTAATAAAATTAGCAATGGCTGAGTCAAACTTATTTCCAGCCACCCTAACTGAAGTGCAAGCTACAATACCACCCAAAGAAATAACCGCCGCTTCGGTTGTTCCTCCCCCAATGTCAATAATCATATGTCCCGAAGCTGAACCTATGGGAATATTTGAACCAATCGCCGCCGCTATTGGTTCTTTAATAATATAAGCCGCCTTAGCGCCTGCTTTCATGGTTGCATCAATAACCGCTCTCCTTTCAGAAGAGGTTATTCCTCCCGGCACCGCCACCATAATTTCCGGCCGAAAAAAATTAAAACGTCCAATCGCCTTACCAATAAAATATTTTAACATTGCTTCGGTCGCTTTATAGTCAGCAATAACTCCGTCTTTTAATGGTTTTTTTGCGACAATAGTATCAGGGGTTCTTCCAATCATTTCCTTAGCTTCATCGCCAACTGCTAAAATACTTTTATCAACGGTTGAGACCGCCACCACTGATGGCTCATTAGCAACGATTCCTCGTCCCGGCAAATAAACCAAGCTGTTAGTTGTGCCTAAATCAATGCCTATTTTTTTAGTAAACATTATATTTAAATTAATTTTCTTTTCTCTCTATATCTCAAATAATCCTTAATTAAAATGACGGCGATGGTTGCCAAAGGAACCGCCAAAATCATCCCCATTGGTCCGGCTAATTTTCCTCCAATTAACAAAGCGATTATAACTACCATTGGATCTAATCCAACCGCTCGGTGCATAATATTGGGAGAAATAATCGCGTTTTCAATTTGTTGAACAACTAAATAAAATATTATCACAAATAAAGCTAAACTTGGCGATTGTGTTAAAGCCACTATGGTCGCAATTACCCCGGCCAACCATGGTCCGACATAGGGAATAATTTCAAACAAACCGGCAATTACCGCTAAAGTTAAAGGATACTCAACGCCCATAATAATTAAACCAAGATAAACCAATCCGCCGACAAACAAACAAAGCAAAAATATTCCTCTAGCCCAAGCCCCAATTTCTCTTTTGGCCGCATTGACAAAATTCTCCAAAAAATTTTGGTATTTCCCAGGAACCAATGAATTAACAAACTCGCGAACCGGTTTTTTTCTAATTGAAAGGTAAAACGACAAAAGAAAAATCATAAAAAAAGACACTATCTGGCCGGCCAAACTGCCTAAAAAAGAAAAAATAGTTTTACTGCTGATACTTGAACGGCTTGTCCAGCTTTCCAATAAATCTTCAAACTGCTGATGAAAAACTGAATTAGTATCTCCGGTGATTTCCTTTAATATCTCTGGTAATTGGGAATATAAAGTTTCTGTCTGCGAAACGACCATTGGAACGATGGCCACAATTACCAACCCAAAAACCAAGATGATTCCAAAATAAATAATCATCGCTCCTAACCAACGCGGAAACTTTCTTTTCTCGAAAAAATTAACCATCGGCGTAGTAATAGTCGCGACCAACCCGGCGGAAAAAATAATCAGAACAATATCTCTAATCAAGTATAAAATCCATAAACACAAAAATAACAAAATAATCTTAACGATTGACCAAACATCTATTTTAATTAGAGTTGTATTTTGTTGGTTTTTTTGATTTTCCATAAAACATTTTTATAACCATAATCAACATTTAAATTATACTTTTTTCTCTAAAATTCGCGAGAACGGTTTTTTATCCTTAAATGGTCCGATTATAACCAATGTTTTTTTGCTAAAAAGCTGATTGGCTATTTTTTTTATGTCCTCGCCTGTTACCCTTCTAACCTGCTTTATTTTTTCTTCGGGTGTACTGATTTTTTTGGCAAAAAGACTTTGTTCTGCATACCACTTGGCTAAATTGGCCGAATCTTCCATTTGGAGCTTAAGAGAGCCATCGGTGTAATTTTTAGCCCTAATCAATTCCTCTTCAGTAACGCCGAATTTCTTAATTTTATTCAATTCGTTTAAAATGACCTCTATCGCTTCCTTGGTTCTATCTTTATCAATTCCGGCAAAAATTCCATAATTACCAATGTCGCGATAAGCCCTCAAATCAGCGTTGACCGTATAAGCCAATCCTCTTTTTACTCTTACTTCAATAAAAAGTCGAGAACTCATATTGCCGCCTAAAATAATTAACAGCAATCTTAAGGCTTCAATATTGGGATGGTTATATGGGTAAGATAATCCACCCAAAGCGATTTGCGCTTGTTTTAAATTTTTTTTGAAAGCTATGTTAACCCTATTTTTGCTTTTTTTAGCTGGTAAAAATAACTTAAATTCATTATTCTTTTTTTTGTTTTTTTGACAACCAAAGTAGCGATTGACTAATTTTATTATTTTATCTTCCTCTATTTCACCGGCAACGGCCATAACCATTTGGCCGGGAAGATAAAACATTTTTTTGTACTTTAATAGTCCCTCGCGGTTCATTTTTCTAACATCGTTTTCTTCGCCGATAATTAATTTTCCCAAATTATGATTAAAATATAAACTACTTTCAAATAAATCATCAATATAAAGCAATGGGTTTTCTTTATACATTTTACTCTCTTCCAAAATCACTCCTCTTTCTTGCTCAAACTCCTCTTTTTTAAAAACAGAATTGAAAAGCATATCAGAAAGAACATCAAAAACGATTTCCGCTCTTTCTTTGGTGATTTTAATCCAATAGCCGGTATATTCTTTGCC
Source organism: uncultured Gammaproteobacteria bacterium (assembly GCA_964576065.1). Classification (GTDB taxonomy): domain Bacteria; phylum Patescibacteriota; class Patescibacteriia; order UBA2591; family UBA6264; genus CAZNTW01. The sequence goes on along the minus strand of CAZNTW010000005.1, from coordinate 12,046 downwards.
GGTAAAAGCGTTGTACTCGGCGCCAAGCCCGTCTAATTCTTTAGCAATAGACAAACTGTCTGGCCTTCGCAATGTTCCCTTGAACATCATATGCTCAATAAAATGAGAGGCGCCATTCAAATTATTCGGTTCATAACGAGAACCGACCGACAAAAGAATCAAAATAGTAACTACCTTTGTTTTATTTTGCGGAGCAATAATTAGTTTAAGTCCATTGGAAAATTTTATTTGTCGGTACATATCTAATTTAATTTTTCTTTAAAATAATCCGTTAATTCATCGATTTTTACTCTTTTTTGTTTTGTTGTGTCGCGATCTCTTACTGTCACTTCCTTGTTTTCCAGAGTATCAAAATCAACCGTCACACAATAAGGCGTCCCTATTTCATCTTGGGCGTAATATCTCTTGCCGATATTTCCTCTGTCATCCCAAGCTACGACAAAATGCTTTTTTAATTCCTTATAAATTTCTTCCGCTTTTGAAACTAATTCCGGCTTATTTTTTAATAACGGGAAAACAGCTATTTTAAATGGAGCAATTTTTGAATTTAATTTTAAAATAATTCTATCGCCTTCTTCTTCGTAAGCATCCAACAATAAGAAAAGAAATGTCCTATCCACTCCTCCCGAGGTTTCTACGATATTTGGAATAAATTTTTCTTTTGTCTCTGAGTCTGTATAGCTTAAATCTTGTCCTGAATATTTAGCATGATTGGATAAATCCCAATCTCCCCGCCAATGAATACCTTCCATTTCCTTTCCTATCGGAGATATTTTATATTCTATATCATAAGCCTCTTTTGCGTAATGGGCTAATTTTTCATGCTTATAAAACCCAAGATTGTCTGAATGACGGAAAATACTCTTAAACCAATTCATTCTCTCCTGTTTCCAATATTCAAACCACTTTTTCATTTCGTTTGGGTGACAAAACCACTGTAAATCCCATTGCTCAAATTCTCTCTGGCGATAAAGAAAGTTTCCCGGCGTCACTTCGTTGCGAAAAGCCTTTCCTATCTGACAAATACCAAAAGGAATTTTTAATCTAGTGCTGTTTAATACGTTTTTATAATCCAAATATATAGTTTGACAAGCTTCTCCTCTTAAATAAGCATTTATTTTTTCTTCTTCGATTACCCCTAATTGTGTCGGAACCAAAATATTATAAATTCTAGGCTCTGTTAGAACGCCGCCGCAATCCGGACATTTATCACTAGAAATATCGTCAGTTTTAAAACGATGATGACATTTTTTGCATTCAGACAAAGAGTCGACAAAATTTTTAATATGGCCTGAAGCCTCCCAAACCTTCGAATTGGTAATTATTGCGCCGTCAATACCAACAATATCTTTATGCTCTTTGGTCATCCAATCCCACCACAACTTTTTTAAATTGTTTTTCATTTCCGCGCCCAAAGGGCCAAAATCATAAAATCCCTGCAACCCGCCATAGATTTCCGATCCAGGAAAAACAAATCCTCGCCTCTTGCACAAACTAACTATTTTTCCCATTAAATCTTGATTCATAACGATTATTTCGTCTATTTTAAGTTGCTTTTAATAATAACAGGTTTTCTAAAAATAAAAAGCGTTCCTGTTTTAAAATTTCCCCTGTTTAATTAGTCCTCTGATTTCCTTCATTAAATTCAAATAAAAAACCAAATTGTGAATAGTTGCCAAACTCTGTCCGAGCGACTCATTGTTTAAAAATAAATGCCTCAAATAAGCGCGAGAAAAATTACGACAGACATAACAATCGCAATTACCGTCTATGGGCCTGAAGTCTTTTTTATATTTTGAATTTGTAATGTGTATTTCTTTATAAAAACTTTTATCAAACCCAAGTCGATTAATTGGACAGCCCATTTTTGCATACAATAGTCCATGTCTTGCGTTTCTGGTTGGAATAACACAGTCAAACATATCAATGCCAAATTTGACTGCCAAAACAATTTGTTCGGGTTTTCCGACTCCCATTAAATACCGCGGCTTATTTTCGGGCAAATAATTTCCGGCCTGTTTGATTATTTCAAAACTTTTCTTTATTGGTTCGCCGACAAACACTCCGCCCAAAGCATAGCCGTCAAAATCGACGTTAATCAGACTTTCGGCGCAAATTTGACGCAAATCTGAATAAACCGACCCTTGGATAATCCCAAAAATCATTTCTTTATAACTTCTTTTAAAAAACTTTTTGCTTTTACGCGCCCACTCAATTGTTTTTTGAACCGCCACTTTTGCCTGATCAAAAGAAACGGGATATTCCGAACAATAATCCAAAACCATTATTATGTCCGACTTTAATGTCTGTTGAATTTTAATGGCTTTTTCCGGAGTTAATAAAACTTTTTGTCCGCTTAATTCAGAGCTAAACTCGACTCCGGTTTCCTTTATTTTTCTAATTTTAGCTAGAGAAAAAACCTGATAGCCGCCGCTGTCGGTTAGAATCGGACCAAACCAACCCATAAATTTATGCAACCCGCCGGCTTTTTCAATAACATCCGTTCCCGGTCTTAGAAATAAATGATAAGTGTTGGATAAAATTATCTTTGCTCCTATTTGTTTCAATCTGTCAGGAGAAATTCCCTTGACTGCTCCTCGAGTGGCAATGGGCATAAAAAACGGCGTTGTAATGACGCCGCTGGCAGTGGTTAGCTTTCCTAAGCGAGCTTGCGATATTTTAGATTGTTTTAATAATCGAAACATAAAAATTCATAAAATTGGTTGTTCCTGGCAAAACGCAAAATTTATCTTAGCTTAAATGCCAATTAAAAAATTTAACAATTATATTCTCTGCTGAATCTATCTCATTTTTAAAAAACGTATCTGCCGCCAACGAACTAAAATTACAATATAACAATTTTTGTAAAACTTTCAAGGTTTTTTGGTTTATTTTTTCCTTTTGCTCCAAGTTGTCTGGATCTTCCAAATGTTTTGCGCAAACAATACCGCCCCGACTAAAAACAAAATAATTTAGACCCTCTTTTGGTTCTTGGTGACAATTTAAGCAATGCCTAATCTCCGGTTTATATCCGGAAAAAGCCAAAAATTTGATCAAAAATGCGCTACTGATTATTTTTAATTTAATCTCGGGAATTTTTTCAACTGTTTCTAAAAATTTCGCCGCTAAAAAATATATTTTGGCGTCTTTTTTTTGAAATTCAATCAACTTGTCGATTTGATTAAAAACGCTGTTTACTTTTATTAATTTAGCTTCGCTCTTTAATATTTTTTTAAAATGCTGTTTGGTCTCCACTCCGATAAGATGAAAAAATTTTCTACCCGAAGCAACCGTAACCCTTAACAAAGCAAATGGTTCGGAAACAGTCGGGCTTAATTTTGATTCAATTTTTCTTGAACTGCGAGCCAAAATATCCACCTTCCCTTCTTCTTTACTGTAAAAAGAAAGTATTCTATCGTTTTCCAACCAATTCTTACGGCTCAAAATTAAACCATCCAAGTGTTGAGTTTTTGATATTATCATCTGACTAATTTATTCTGTCTTTTCTAAAATTATTCCTTTATTTTGCCCCCAAAAATCGTCTTTCAGATTAGTATCCAAGCATTCTTTTGTCTCTATCAATAAATCTTTTGTCCATGAATCGCTGGCTTGAAAAAATATTTTTTCCGTCAGAGGCAAAACTAACCCAACCCCCGAAACGTCGGGAATTATTTCGATTTCAAATCCTCCTTCAACCAGCGAATATGGTCCGCCTTGATAAGACGAAAGTTGTGGAATTATCCACGACACCTCTCTATCTTTTTCATTATACAAAATCAAACCGTGCGTCGCTTTTGTTTCTCCTGTCCACCTTACTCCCGCAGGAAGAATCGTTTTTGTTAAAATTTCATTAACCGAATTGGTGGTATTTTTAATTTGCCAAAATATCCAAAAACGAGTTGCCTCTCCAACCCGCGGAGGCAATGGTCCTTGTCCAATCGTAACGCCTTCGTCATCATAATAATTAGCTTTTGATTCTAACTTAATCTCTGTTTTAATTGGCGCTTTAATCTGTTCGCTTAAAATTTCCCAACTTGTTCCTTGAGCGATTTCCCCCTTTATCAGCGCTTGGATTGAAATCAATCCTTGGAAAAATTCATTTTTTGCCGCTTCCAGCCCGCTCTTTATTGGAATTTCAAAACTAATTATCCCTTTTTGTCCTGACTTAATTTCTTTTAAAAAATAATCCGCTTCTAATTCTTTTTCGCTTTCAAACTTCTGAAACGACGGATCGTCTGATTTAACGGTTATTAAAGAATAAATTTTTTGGGTCGTTGACGCAACTGACGAATCCGGATTTGAATAATAATCTCCCGATGACTGATAAAACCTATTAAAATCAACATACTTTCCACCGGTCAATTTTAAAAACAATTTTATATTTTTAACCGTTTCTTTGGTTTGGTTGTGATAAAATATTTTAATCGGAATGGTTTGTCCCCATAAACAGCTTTGATTTACCTCATCCGATTCATTCGCTTTCAAAGAAAATATTAATAAAAATTGGTCAAAAAATATTTTTTTTGTTTTTTGCGCTTGCGAAAAAAAATTATCTTGATTTAATAAACCGACTTGAACGAAAAATTCCGCTTCAGTAGCGGTTGGATCGGATAAAAACCCTTTCAAAACTATTTTCTTTTTTTCTCCAGCTTCAAGGCTGCCGATCAGCCAACCACCTTGTTTGGTTTGGGTCGCGATTTTAGACAAATTTGACTCGGTCAAAATAAAACTTGATGGATTTTTAATCATCAAGGTCGTTTCAGTGACAACTTCGTTTCTATGATTTTCCAAAATAATTGTAGATTCAATTTCTTGTCCAAAGCTGGCCGTTTCTGGAAGTTGCCAAGCAAAAGAAACAGACGGTTTGATAATCGTTGAATAAGATACGCTTTTCTGAAATTGGGAAGAAAATCCGGTCAAAAAAAAGCTCAAGCGACCATCAAAAAGTTGTGACTGCTCGACTTCGCCAAAAAATTTTCCTTTTATTTTAATTTTTTGCTCCGCATTTTTTTCTATTTCAGTAAATTCCCACAAACAACCCGTGTTTAATTTTTTTTGACAAATCGGTTCACTCTGTTCAAAACTAAAATCTTTTGGAAAATTTAAAAGCGCTTCTACTCGGTCTATTTTATTTTTATCCTTATTTTTTATCAATAAAACAATTTCCTGCTCCTCGCCAAAAGCCGCCTCTGGCTTTCCGCTCAATTCAAAAATTATTTCTTGATTATCTTGTTGTGGATTATTTTTATTAAAATAAAAAAAGGTTGCAATCAGACATAAAATAAAAAAAAGAAATACAAAACTTTTGCCAAAAATATTCACTTTATTTTTTTTTGGCCGATTGCTTCCCATATTTTTATCAACTAGGAAATTTTATTTCGCTTGCTGTTGCGTGATTGTCAAAACTATTTGAGAATCTTGTCTTAATCTCTGGGTATAGAATATTTGGCTACGAGTAATTTGCATTTCGCTTTCCGGACTGTGTAATTCGTCCTTAACATTCATTAAAGAAATCTGTGGCTGTGGCGCCTGTTCTCCCTCTTTAGTCTCAGGTTGTTGAACCTGCAAATAATAAACATCGTGCAAAACTAAAATTTGAGAATTCTGTTTGACGATTTTACCGAAATAAGTTCGACCATTGGACAAAAAAACCGCGTACCAACTGTCTTTTCCTGGAAAAACAAAAATTGTAAAAACCAAGAAAACAATTATGGCGATTAAAACTATTATGCCGACTATCAACAAAACTAGTCCTTTTTTGCTTTCGCCGTTCTTTGCCGTTTTTTCAACCGACAATTGTTCTGTTTTACTCATTAAATTTGACATAAAATAAAAATTATTTTTATTATTTATATTATATTGACTTATAAACCTTTAGTGTTTCTTTAGCGCATTTTTTCCAGCTGAATTGTCTTGCTAATCTCAACCCCTTTCGACTTAAACTTTTTTGCTGATCGGAATTTAATAAAAGTTTCCCTATGGTTCCGGCAATTTCGGCTACATTATAAGGGTCAACCAAAATCGCTCCTTTCCCCGCAATTTCAACCAATGAAGATGTGTTGCTGGTGATTACGGGAACACCCTTGGCCATTGCTTCAATCACCGGCAAGCCAAATCCCTCATAAAGAGAGGGGAAAACAAACAACTTAGCTCCACTAAAAAGCGGCCCCAAATCGTCCGAACCAACATAACCGGTTAGAATAATGTCTTTTTTAAAGCCTGATTTATTCACCTTGTCCTTTATCTTCTTTACCCAATTATTCTGTCGATTAATATTTTGCTTTTCCGCTCCGGCTAAAACCAATTGATATTTAGAAAATAATTCAACTCGCTGACTGGTGTTCTTTAGTTTGGGAGAAAAAACTTCAACCAAACCTTTCCTTAGTCGTTCATAAGCTGAAATAAGACGGATAAGGTTTTTTCTTGGCTCCAATGCGCCGATAAAAAATAAGTAATCTTTTTTTATTTTATATTTACTTTTTATTTTTGCAATTTCCGCCTCGGTCCTTTTGGTAAAAAATCTCCCATCAACTCCATTAGAAACAACTTTTATTTTTTGCGGTTTAATATTAAAAATCTGATTCAGGTCATTAGCGGTAGATTGCGAAACCGCGATAATTTTTTGAGCGCGACCCAAAGAATCTAGGGCGTTAATTTTGAGACGACTTTCTTCTGTTGAGAACAACTCTGGAAATTTATAGGCCGCTAAATCATGAACTGTTATTATGCTTGACCCCTGATATGAACGCGGCAAATATAATGTTGGCGAATGATAAATATCTATTTTATCCCGAGATAAAGTTGCGCTTACCAAAAGAGGCATATAATCATTTAACAACATTTTTTTATACTGATTAAAAGGGAAAAATCTGATATAAACATTTTTCTTTTTAAATTTCGAGATCCGTTTTACTTGAACCGATTTGTCAAAAAACAAAAAATAACTATTTTTTTTATCAATCTCTAATAAATTTTTTACCAATTGATAAGTATAATGACCAATACCAGCTCCCTCTCCTTTCTCGGGATTTAAAATTGTTCGGCAATCTATTCCAATTCTCATTTTTGAATATTAGTTGTTAAGAGTTGCAAGCATTAACATTTTACCATATTCAAAAACTAAATCAATGTGCTATAATTGTGGATAAGATAATTTATTTTAAAAACCAATGGAATCGATTACCAACAAAAAGGCTTATTTTAACTACGAAATTATTCAAACTTTTGAGGCGGGAATAATTTTAACCGGACCTGAGGTAAAATCAATTAAAGCTGGTCGCATCAATTTAGATGGCGGTTATATTAACATTGACAGCCGCAACGTGCCCTGGCTGATTAATGTTCACGTTGATCCATACGCTCCATCGGCGCAAATCCAACAAAATTACAATCCAACTCAAAGCCGAAAACTGCTTCTAAACAAAAAAGAAATTTCCAACCTTGTCGGCAAAATTAGTATCCGCGGGCTTACCGTTGTTCCTCTTAAAATATATACCAAAAACCAAATAATAAAAGTTGAAATCGGATTGGCAAAGGGTAAAAAACTTTGGGACAAAAGAGAAACTATTAAAAAAAGGGAAGAGAAAAAAAACATCGACCGAGCAATGAGAAAAAAATTTGTTTAAAACAATCGTATCAACTGTTGTTTTAGAATATTCGTTTAGTATTAATAATGACCCGAGGGTAGAATATCAAATCCTCGTTTTTTTTGTTGTAAAAAATATTTTGTTCGACAAATTTGATTAAATTGTTTGCTGTTTTTAAAAAATTTCTGATAAACATCATTGATGCTACTGTTTTCCAACGCCAATTTTGTCTTTTTAGTCCTACTTATTTGAGACAAAGCCGCTTTTCTTTTTTCTCTGGTTTCACCCTCGGTCGGCAACGGCTGACCGCCACCGCCAACACAACCATCAAAACAAGCCATTGCTTCCAAATAATCGCAAAATTTAGGATTCTTTTTAACCTTCATTAAAAATTTTTAATGATCCCAATCCATTAACTGTGGCGATCTTTATTATTTTTTGACCAACTTTAATCTCAGCCATTTGCGCTCGATCAATATCTTTTATCGGCTTAAATCTTATCTTTTTTATATTTTTTCAGTCAGATTATGATAAACAGTTCTGCGACTGATTTAATCACTCCGCCGCTGATGCCATAAATTATGCCGCTACCAGACGACTCTCCCAACTGATAATCTAATTTTTGCGGCTTAATTTTGTTAAAATCAATTTTATTCTTAAACAAAAGTCGAGATAATTCCCGAGTAGTTAAAACGTAATCAACCGATTTTAAACCATTGATTTTCAATTCTTTCCTGGTAATTTCATATTTTTTGCCGTGCAGGGCATCACTGAAACAACAATTATATCTTTGGGATTGATTTTATTTTGTTTTGCCCAAAATGTTTTGATTATACCTCCGGAAATTATATGTGGAGAACGGGTCGTTGATAGGTTGGGAATAAATTTCGGATAATAAAATTCTATAAATTTAACCCAGACCGGACAACAAGAAGTGAACATAGGCAAATCTTTTTGAGTTTTCCATCGTTCTATAAAATCTTTCGATTCTTCAATGGTGGTAAAATCTGCGCCGGAACTTACGTCAAAAATTTTAGAAAATCCGATCTTTTTTAAGGCGCCGCTGATTTTTTCAATTGTCAAAATCTCTGGCCCTAAACCGAATTCCTCGTTTAAGCTGGTCCTAACGGCCGGAGCTATTTGAGCCACGACAATTTTATTTTTCAAGTTCAATGGTTTTTCTATGTCTTCAAACTCGCCCACCGCCTCAAAACAACCGGCCGGACAATGAATTAAACACTGTCCGCAATAAACGCAATCTTTGTTATTTTTTTCGCTCAATTTTATTTTTAGCTCTCCTTTTTCTTTTTTTGATTCTAAAAAACCAACCCCTTGCTGTTGACAAATTTTAAAACAATTGCCGCATTCAATACACTTTGAACTGTCAAAAATCAAAGTTTGCCCGATTTGATAAATCAAATAATCTTTTTTTTCTTCTTTTAAGTCAGCAAAAAGCAAAGAGTGTTCTTTGGCTAATTGTAAAAGACGGCAGTCTAATTGCCAAACACAATCATAACATTCTTCTTGGTGTTGGCTGAAAAGTCGCGCTAAATTTTTTTTCGAGCCGCTTTAACTCTTTCAGAATCAATAATTATTTTCATTCCTTCTCTAACTTTCGTTGAACAGGCTTTTTGTAGATTTTTTCCCTTCAACCTCCACCAAACAAACTCCGCAACTGGCCCCTGTGGCCAAATCGGGATAAAAACAAAGAAAAGGAATATTAATTTTATTGTCTTTAGCCTCTTCTAATATCGTTTGACCGGGAAAACCAAAGTATTGTTGATGGTTAATGATAATTCCAATTTTTTTTATAATCATTTTATTTTACGACAATTTTATCCCAAATTTTTAAATTAATTTTTATTCAAACATTACTGACTCCTCTGCTCGACGATATTCGTATATTTCCTCTTGGCGGAACCAAAGCTGTTCTTCATATTTAGCTTCTTCAAAATTACCCGAGGCGTGAACAATATTATGAATTGACCTACCCTTTTCATTTGCCAGAGCTGACGAATCAATAGAAAAATCACCGCGAATCGTTCCTGGCGTGGCAAAAGTTGGAATGGTGTTGCCATTAATCATTCTAATGTTTTCTATTGCGTGAGAGCCTTGTAGCAAAATGGCTACCACTGGACCGGAGGTCAAAAAATCCATATTCCAGTTATTAATCATACGGCCAATCTCCACCGCATCCATAGTACCCAATTTTTCTTTCGGGTCTTTACCGTATTTTTCATAAGTAGCTAACGTTTTTTCTCCCATTCCTTTTAATAATTCTATTCTATCATTTGGGTAATGCTGCCCGGCCATTTCTTTATCAATCCAAATCATTTTCATGGCCACAATCTTTAAACCAGCCCTTTCAAAACGTTGGATAATTTCTCCGACAATGCCGCGCTTAACACCGTCCGGTTTAATCAAAACAACGCTACGCTCTTTTCCCACTTCATTATTTTTTGTCATAAACTTATTTCATTAAATGATTATTTATTATTTATATAATAATTGATTTCCCCCCATCGGTCAATTCGACCAATGTTTGTATGATAATAAAATATTAAAACGCTTATCTTATAGACCAATCAAAAAACATTTGCTAAAATCATCACAGACGCCAATAAATTATTTTACTAGAAATATTCAATTATTGTATGGACAATAAAGATACGAGCAACAATTTTCTGCCAAACAAAACTAAAGAAGAACTCCTTAAAACCCCGATTAACCAAATGGAGTTAACTGTTGACCAAGCGGAAATAAAAATTTTTATTGATCAAGTTTGCCAAGAACTGGAAAATTCTGGTATTGATTTTCGCCCTGATTTTTATTTAACTGATGAGTGGGGTTGTCCGAATGGATTGCCAATCGTTGGTGTTCCTTTTTATTTAGCCAATAAACTATTAAAAGAGATTCATTCGGAAAAAACCGGCGAATTGGAAAATGACGAAGAAATTCAACAAATTTTAAGACACGAAATCGGACATACTTTTAATTACGCCTATTCTCTTTATAAGCTACCGCAATGGAATGAAATTTTTGGCGTTTATGACAAGCCTTATGACGACAGATTTGCGCCGGTAGTGGGAAGTAAAAAATTTGTCCGACATTTGGAAGGTTGGTACGCGCAAAAACATCCGGACGAAGATTTTGCCGAAACTTTTGCTTTGTTAATCACGCCGGGCTTTGATTGGAAAACCATTTACCGAAGGACCAGAGCTTATAAAAAATTGGCTTTTGCCGCCGAACTGATAAAACAATATAAAAACACTCCTATCCCATTATTTAAAAAAGATTTGGTTTCTCCTATAGAAAGCATGAATTTAACGCTGGAAGATTGGTATAAAAAAATCATTCCTCCATTAAAACCAAAAACTAAAATTCTAATTCTTTTTTATCAAAAATATCCGCAAAAAAGACCGGTCCACGATGAGGTGGTTGACCAAATTAAGGAAGTTTTGCTCAATTTGAATTACGAAGTAGTCCTTTTGCCCGTCAACCAAAGTATAGAAAGAATAACCAACGGAATAAAACATGAGAGACCTGACCTAATTTTTAATTTATGCGAGACTTTCCGCAATAACGATAAATTTGAATTTAATATCACCGCTCTTTTGGAAATGATAAGAATCCCTTTTACCGGCTCTTCGTCCGGGAGTATATTTTTGAGCAATGATAAATATTTATCCAAACAACTTTTTGATTTTCACAAAATTCAGTATCCCGATTTTGTTTTGATACCATTGGGAGAAGAAATAACAACCCTTAAAATGGAGTACCCTTTATTCGTTAAACCAGTGCACGAAGATGCCTCAATAGGCATCGACGAAAAATCTGTTGTTTATAACGAAGAAGAACTAAAAACCAAAATAAAAGAGGTTCACGAAAAAATAAAGGACGACGTTTTGGTGGAAAAGTTTATAGATGGCCGGGAATTTTTTGTGGCAATTTTGGGCAACAAAATAATCAAACCATTGGAAATAGTTGAGTTGGATTTTTCGCGCTGGCCAATAACTAAACCAAAAATCTACACCTATAACGCCAAAATAGAAAACGATTCTGAAGAGTACAAATCAATCGGCATTAAAATACCGACTGACCTGTCGCCGGAAACTAAAAATAAAATTTATGAAGCGGCGGTAAAAATTTATAGCGCCTTGAGGGTTCGAGATTATGCCAGAATTGATATCAGGGTGGGGCCGGACGGAAAAATTTATGTTTTAGAAGCAAACTTGAATCCGTATTTGGGAAAAAACGATGAAGTAGCTGTGGCGGCTCAAGCCTCGGGTTTGAATTATCAACAGTTCATAGAAAAGATATTGGAAGCGACTTTTAACCGAAGCGAAAAAAATGGTTGGAAAAATAAAAAAGAAGCGCTAAAAACGCTTCTAATTCTTAAAAATGGTGGTCGCAATTACTGAACGCAGCGCGAACCTTTTTTGAGCAAAATCCTGACTGAT
>CAZNTW010000004.1:0-30736 GCA_964576065.1 uncultured Gammaproteobacteria bacterium | reverse complement strand
CAATATGCTATTATAAGACAAATAAGACCGCGGGGTCTTTTTAAAGATAAAATATGTTTAGAAAAATAAAAGATTATATTAAAAATTCAATTATTGAACTCAAAAAAGTAAGTTGGCCGACTAAAGAACAAACAATTAAAGATACGCTCTTGGTTGTGGGAATAAGTTTAGGGGTGGCCGCCTTTTTGGGTATAATAGATTTTATTTTAACCAAAGCTTTACAGCTTGTCTTGTAAAATAAAAGTCTTTAGCTGTTTGCTTATTGGCAGATAAAAAAATCAAGAAGATAAGTCAATTTAAAATTATTAAATAACAAAAATTGTCCCATTAAATTATCGGTTTGCAAAAAATTTATTAAAAGTGAAATTGTTTAACAGGACATCTAAATTTTGCGTTTAGCGTAACGTTTATGCCAAAACAGATACAACAAGAAGGAAAATGTTGGTATACCATTCATGTTTATTCCGGCTACGAGGAAAATGTGGCCGAAAGCCTGCGTCAGAGAGTGGAATCAATGAATGTCTCGGATAAAATTTTTAATATTCTGGTGCCAACAGAAAAAAGGATAAAAATAAAGAACGGGAAACGGAGAATTATTCGAGAAAAAATTTTTCCCGGATATGTTTTGGTGGAAATGGTTGTTACCGATGATTCTTGGTATGTTGTTCGTAACACTCCCGGGGTAACCGGTTTTATTGGATCAGGCACAACACCAATTTTTTTGTCAGTCGAAGAAGTAAAATCAATTCAAAAAAGAATGGGCATTGAGGAACCGAAGTATAAGATTGATATTAATGTTAACGACCCAGTCAGAATAATTGATGGTCCATTTAAGGGTTTTGAGGGCAAAATTTCTGAGGTTGACGAAGAAAGGGGAAGAGTTAAAGTTTTAATCTCTGTTTTCGGAAGAGAAACTCCAGCTGAAATGGATTTTTTACAAATTAAAAAAATATAATAAGTTAAAATTATGGCAAAAAAAATAAAAACAATAGTTAAACTCCAAATTAACGCAGGTCAAGCTAATCCGGCGCCACCAGTTGGTCCGGCCTTGGGTCAACATGGTCTTAATATCGCTGAATTTTGCAAAAAATTCAATGAACAGTCTCAAAGTAAGGTGGGCAATATTTTACCGGTAGAGATAACTGTTTACGAGGACAGAACCTATTCTTTTGTCATTAAGTCTCCAATTACCAGCGATTTATTAAAAAAAGCTGCCGGAATTGAAAAAGGATCCAGTCAACCCTTGCAACAAAAAGTCGGAAAAATAACTAAGTCAAAAGTTGAAGAAATTGCTAAAATTAAACTGCCTGATTTAAATACGGACAGTCTCGAGGGGGCTGTTAAAATCATAGAAGGAACAGCCAGGCAAATAGGCATAGAAATAATAGATAAATAAAAATTATGCGTAGCAAAAAATGTCAAGAAAAGAAAAATAAAATTGATCCAACAAAAATTTATTTTTTAGATGAAGCTCTGGAATTTATTAGAAAAAATTCTTCCAAAAAATTTGATGAAACCGTTGAAATTCATGTTCGTTTGGGTACAGACGCCTCAAAAACAGAACAGCAAGTAAGAGGAATGGTGACCCTTCCTCATAGTTCGTCCAAAAAGAAAAGGATAGCCGCTTTTGTGGGCACGGCCGGAATTGAGAAAGCAAAAGACGCCGGAGCCGATTTAGTCGGCGGAATAGAACTAATAGAAGAAATAAAAAATAGCGGTAAATGCGATTTTGATATTGCTGTCGCCGAACCGGAAATGATGAAAAATTTGTCTCAGATAGCTAAAATATTAGGACCCAAAGGCTTAATGCCAAATCCTAAAACCGAAACAGTAACAACCAATGTAAGTAAGACTATTTCTGAATTGCAAAAAGGAAAAATTTCCTTTAAAAATGATGATAGTGGGAACATTCATCAATCTTTAGGCAAAGCGTCTTGGCCTCAAGAAAAAATAAAAGAAAATTTTGAAGTTTTACTGAACGCGATTAAAAAAGTTAAACCGGCCGGAGCAAAAGGATCTTTTATCAAACAAGTTTATCTTTCTTCAACTATGGGGCCGGGAATAAAGATTCAAATTTAAATTTTATTATATTTTTTATGAAGGAAGGCAAGTTTATTGTTATTGAAGGCACTGATGGTTCAGGGAAAACAGAACAGTTTAAAGTTTTATTGCAAAGATTGAGAAAAAACGATTTTAAGGTTGAGACAGTCGACTTCCCACAATATAATAAACCGTCGTCATATTTTATTAAACAGTATTTGAGCGGTTTTTACGGAGATTGGCGTGATGTTGGGGCCCATAAGGCTTCCCTTTTTTATGCTTTAGATAGGTATGAAGCCTCTTTTAAAATAAGAGAGTGGTTAAAATGTGGTAAGCTTGTTTTGTCTAATCGTTATGTTGGATCAAATTTGGGACACCAAGGACTGAAAATCAAAGATCAAAAAAATAGGAGAAAATTTTTTAAGTGGATTGAAGACTTGGAATACGGGACATTGTCTATTCCCAAACCCGACCTCAATATCTTTTTACATATGCCGGCGGAAATAGCTTATTTTTTAATCAAAAAAAGAAAAAAGAAGGAATATTTAAAAAATAAAAAAAGAGATATTCACGAGAAAGATCTCTCCCATTTGAAACAAGCCGAAAAAATTTATTTAGAAGTGGCGAAAATTTTCCGTAATGATTTTAAAACCATTGAATGCGTGGAGCGCGGGCGACTCTTATCAATTCAAGAAATATCAGGAAAAGTTTGGGTAATAGTAAGAGAGTTTTTAGGTATTAATTCTTAACAATAAAGCCGTCGGGCGTATCTTCAACCTTAAAACCCAGTTTATCTATTTTTTGTCTAACTTGGTCGGCCTCTGACCATTTTTTTTGTTGTCTTAATTTTTGTCTTTCTTGGGCTAGCCCCAAAATTTCAGATGGAATTATTGATTCACTGAAATTAAAAATATCAAAAATATCATTGATTTTTTTAAATAATTGATATGTTTTTTTTCCGCCGATAATATCTTTTTTATACGATTTTTTAATAAAATCAAAAATTACGGCCAACGCCCGAACAGTATCAAAGTCGTTATCCATTGCTTCGGAAAAATCAGCTTCTGTTTTTTCGACTATTTTGAGATTGCTATCCGGACTTGATTTTTTTATTTTTTGAATAAAATTGTTTATTTTTTCCAGTCCCTCTTTTGCCGAGTTCAAAGAATTATCATTAAAATCAATCGGACTTCGATAATGACTATTTAAATAAAAGAATCTTATTGTTTGGTAGTCATATTTTTCAAGAATCTCTCTGACAGTGGTAAAGTTTTTTAATGATTTACTCATTTTAACGCCATTTGTTTTTAAAAATCCGGTGTGCAGCCAGTATTTAACCATTGGTTTTTTCCCTGAAGCGCCTTCCATTTGAGCTATTTCAGCTTCGTGGTGAGGAAAGATTAAGTCTTGGGCGCCACCATGAATATCATATTGTGGCCCAAAAATTGTTCCCGTAATGGCAGTATCCTCAATATGCCAGCCTGGGCGACCGGCGCCGATTTCTGTTTCCCAACTTGGTTCATTTGTCTTAGAAAATTTCCACAAACAAAAATCATTATGATTTTTTTTATCTATACTCTCGTCAATGCGCGAGACTGAATCACCTGTTTCAAGCGATGTCCGTCCGGAAAGTTTGCCGTAATCGCTAAATTTCTTTATATCATAATAATAACCGTCGCTTGTTTTATAGGCGTATCCTTTTTCCAACAGAGTTTTTATTTGTTTTACTATTTCTGCGATATAATCAGTAGCTCGGGCATATTTATTAACCGCGCTAATACCAAGTTTTTTCTCGTCTTGATGATAATACTCCTCAAATTGCTCAGCCAGTTTTAAGGGTTCAATATTTTTTTCTTTGCCACTTTTTATGATTTTATCGTCAATATTGGTGATATTCTGAAGGTAAAAAACATTATAACCAATATGACGCAAATATTTAACAATAACATCAAATTGGATGTAGGTTTTGGCGTGACCGATGTGCATGTAATTATAAACAGTCGGCCCGCAAACAAAAAAATTAATTTTTTTATCTTGGCGAGGAGAAAAAATCTCCTTTTTTTTAGTTAAGGTATTGTAAATTTTAAGCATGTGATATTTGTTAACTGATTAAAGTTTAAACGAATTTAGAGCCAATTTCTTTTTTTAAAGTAAAAAATTAGACTAACGAGAACCGCAATCATAAGCCCGATGATTGCCCAAAATGAAATAGGGCTATTTATTAGTGGCATAAATTTAAGATTCATACCAAAGATATTTGCAATCAGGGTAATTGGCAAAATAAGGAAAGAAACAATAGTTAAAATTTTTATTATATCGTTAAGTTCAAAAGATATAAGTGAATTGTTTGTATTTTCAATGGCTTCAATATTCTGTTTTAAATTTTCTAAAACATTCCAAATGTCTCCGTTTGTTTCTAAAATTTCATCAAAATAAAGCTTTAAATCGTCTGTTTTAATAAAAAGATTATTTTTTTTAAGTAGTTGTGAAATGACGGCGCGGTGGGATTGCATTATTCTCCTAAAATTAACTATGTTTATTTTTGCTAATAGAATTTCTTTTACCATTTTTTTTTCATAACCCTTAAATATCAATTCTTCAATATTACCAATACTTAGGTTAAAATAATCTAAGATTGGAACACAATGAGAAAATAATCGTTGCAAAATTCCGTGAATTAGAGCGGCCGAATCTCCGGTGAAATATTTCTCTTTTTCGGTTTGGTCAACCTGGCAAAGATTGAAGAAATTAATAAGAGGCAAAAGTTCTCCTCGGTGGACAGTAAGAAGATAATCACGCCCAATAAAAAAATCTATTTCCGATGAGACTATTTTTCTTGTTTTTCTATTATAAATAGGGAAAATTAAAACCAGGAAGGCATAATCTGAAGTAAGATCAAATTTTGGCCTTTGGATGGAAGAGAAACAATCATTTAAATGCACCGGGTGAAAATCAAAATTTTTTTTGAGATATTCCATTTCTTCTAGAGAGGAGCGAGAAATGTCGATCCAAGAAAAATTATTTAGTTTTATTTTTTGAATAATAGGCAGGGTCATATTGGTTTAATTAAAATTAATGTTATAGCTACTTTATTTTACATCTTTTTTAATATTTGCCAAGATCGTCAAAAGTGTTAAAATATAAAATCCAAAAGAGAATGCATAATTATTGTTAAATAGGGAGTATATTTGTTTTTAATTATGGAATACTGTTTTTTTTCTTTTAAATTTTATTTTGTTTGTTTGATTATCTTAGGATTGATTTTTATTTTTTCCTGGGGTCCGTCGGCCAAGGTGGAGGTATTGGTGGCGACTGAACCATTGGTAATGAATTTAGATATTAACATTGATCTAGCCGTTACTGAAGTCCTTCCTAACTTAAATACAATACCAGGGAAAGAGGTTGAATTAAAAAATTTTGTATCTTATTATGACTGTTATTTTTTAAAAGACTTGGTAAATAATTCTAACGGAACGGCAATTATTTTTTTTCGGAACGATTTGATAAAATTGGTAGAGAACAAGGCTAAAAATTTATTGGCTGATTCTTATGGCCAAAATGTGTCACTTGATTACAAATCTTTGATTATTGAAAAAGAAAAACGGTTAATCGCCTTGCGTCCGCAAAATTGGAAAATAGAAGTTTTGGGGAAAAATTTTTTGGCCGGTCAGGCAAAAATTTCTTTATTTTTGACGGAAGAGGCGATAAGGGATTACGACTTTGAGTCGTTTAAACAAAAAATAAAATTTAGTAAAGTTGATTTTGTTGAATCGGAGTTGAAAAAAATTTCAAGTATTAGAGATGTTCGCATAAAAATATGGCCGCCGTTTTGGAAAAGAATGTCGCTTTTCCCGAAAAGAATTAAATTTTCCGCTCAGCCATTGAACAAAATGCCTTGACAGTAATTTATTAATAGTGTAAAATGTGTATATCTTGCATGATATGGTCAAAGATAATATCTCACAATTTAAATATTAATTAAACTATGCCCGACAGTCAACAAGTTTCAAAAGACTTTTTAGTTATTGAGGGATTGGTAGAAGAGTTATTGCCGTCGGCTAAATTTAGAGTAAAGCTTGATAATGGTAATGTAATTTTAGCTCACCTTTCAGGGAAGATGAGAATTAATAAAATTAAACTTTTGCCCGGAGATAGAGTAAGGCTGGAAATTAGTCCTTATGACTTAACTAAAGGCAGGGTGATCTACCGCTTTTAAGACTATTAAAATTATGAAAGTTAGGTCGTCGGTTAAAAAAATTTGTCGGTTTTGTAAAATAGTCCGCCGTGGCAAGCGGATTTATGTAATTTGTAAAAACCCGAAGCACAAACAAAGACAGGGTTAAATGTTTCATTAAAATCAAATTAATTTTATATTTTTATTATGGCGAGAATAGTTGGAATAAATTTACCGCCCAACAAGAGAGTTGTAATAGGATTAACCTATATTTTTGGTATTGGTCGCAAAATATCAAACGAAATTTTAAGAAAAACAGAAATAAGCGTTGATAAAAAAGTAAAAGACCTTACAGTCGCTGAAACGGAAAAATTAAAAAAGGTTATTGAGAGCGACTATAAGACAGAAGGATCTTTAAGAAGAGATGTTTTAGCAAACATTAAAAGGTTGAAAGAAATAGGTTGTTATCGTGGAACCAGGCATTCGCGAAATTTACCAGCTAGGGGGCAAAGAACAAAAACAAACAGTCGGACGGTGCGTGGAAATTCCAGGAAAACCATGGGTAGCGGTCACCGGCCAGCTACCAAAAAGGTATAAATTTTTAAATTTATGGCTAAAAAAGTCAAAACAATTAAGTATACACCCAAAGGGAGGGCTTATATTCAAGCCACTTATAACAATACCATCGTTACCTTAACCGACACGATTGGAAATGTCTTATCTTGGTCAAGCGCTGGTCGCTTAGGCTTTAAGGGCCCCAAAAAAGCCACACCTTATGCCGCGAGTATTATTGTTAAGGATGTGGTTGACAAAGTCAAAGACACGGGGCTCAAGGAAGTGCAAGTTTTTGTCAAAGGCGTGGGAATGGGAAGAGAGTCGGCTGTTCGCTCGCTTTACACCAATGGGTTGAACATCGTTTCAGTAAAAGATATTACTCCTATACCGCATAATGGTTGCCGGCCACCAAAAGTAAGGAGGGTTTAACACTTTAAATTTTTTAAAAAAATGAAAGCAATACCACAATGTAAAACATGCCGTCGAGAAGGAAAAAAACTTTTTCTAAAAAGCGATCGTTGCAATTCAGCTAAGTGTTCTATTTTAAAAAGAAAATATCCGCCTGGAATGCATGGCCCCAAGGGTTATCCTCGGCTTTCAGATTACGGGCGACAATTAAGAGAAAAACAATGCTTGAAAAGGGTTTATAATATCTCAGAAAAGCAGCTTAAAAATTATTTTATTAAAGCCAAAAAGATAAAAGGCAACACCGAGCAGTCGTTTTTAAGATTTTTAGAGAAAAGACTGGATAATGTTGTGCTTAGAATTGGATTTTTTTCTTCGCGACGCAAGGCGAGACA
Source organism: uncultured Gammaproteobacteria bacterium (assembly GCA_964576065.1). Classification (GTDB taxonomy): domain Bacteria; phylum Patescibacteriota; class Patescibacteriia; order UBA2591; family UBA6264; genus CAZNTW01. The sequence continues at coordinate 23,167 of CAZNTW010000004.1, read as the reverse complement.
GACTGTTTCTCATGGAAATATTTTAGTTAATAGCAGAAGAGTTGACATTCCTTCTTATCAAGTAAAAATCGATGATATAATTCAACCAAGCGGAAAGCAGTCGGTGATAGAAGAAATTAAAAAACAGATTTCTTCTCAAAATCAAGAAAGTTTGTCTTCCTGGTTAAGTTTAGACAAAAAAACCCTGCAGATAAAAATATTAAAAGATCCAGAAGAGGAAGATTTACCAAAAGAATTTGAGACAGAGTTGATTATTGCTTTTTATAGCCGATAATAAATTATTAAATCATTATAACACGAGAACATAAAACATGAGAACATAAGAATATTATAATAAGTTTTATTTGAGAGAAATGTTCTAATATTCAAATGTTTAAATGTTCGAATGAGTTTATATGGAAAATCTTTTTTTGCCACAAAAAGTGGAATATCAACCCGACAAAGAAAACGAAAATAAGGGTCAAATTATCATTGAACCATGTTGGCCCGGTTACGGCACAACTTGGAGTAATGCATTGAGAAGGGTTTTGTTGGCTTCTTTACCAGGAGCGGCAGTTACGGCGGTTAAAATAAAGGGGATAAAATACGAATTTTCCACTTTAGCAGGAATGCAAGAAGATGTTTTGGATGTCGTTTTAAATTTAAAATTGCTTCGGTTAAAAATTTTAAGCGACAAACAAGAGCCGATTAGATTAAATCTTAAGGCTTCAGGAGAAGGTCCGGTTAAAGCCGGAGATATTGAAAAATCTTCTGACGTGGAAATTGTTAATCCCGATTTAGTCATTGCTAATTTAACGGAGAAAAAGGCTTCTTTGGAGATGGAGATTTGGGTCGATCGCGGTTATGGTTGGATTCCTTCGGAAGAAAAATCAAGAATTGGACTTGATTTGGGAACGATCGTGGTTGATTCAATTTTTAGTCCGGTTTTGCGAGTTTCAGTCAATATAGACAATATTCGCGTTGGCAAAAGAACCGATTTTGATAAAGTAATTGTGGGAATAGAGACTGATGGAAGTATCTCTCCGTTTGAGGCGTTTTTAACATCAGCACGTTTATTAAAAGAACAGTTTTCGTCTTTAATTCAATTAGCCGAAGACATTCAGCCCAAGGAAAAAAAAGAAGTAAAAATAAAAAAACAAACAAAAATTAAGAATAAAGCCGAAAGCAAAAAAGTTAAAAAAGAAAAAAAAGCTAAGAAATAAATTAATTAGGATATTTGAATATGCGTCACAGAAAAAAAGGTAAAATTTTAGATCGTAAGATTGGTCCGCGACGCGCCTTATTAAAGGGGTTGGCTTTGAATTTGATTGAAAAAGAAAAAATAAAAACTACCGAAGCCAGGGCCAAAGCGGTTAAGCCCATTGTTGAACGTTTGATCTCTCGAGCTAAGGAAAATAATTTGAATAATTATCGTCTGCTTAACTCATTTTTTCAAAATCGGCCGGCGGTTAAAAAATTACTTGAACAGATAGGTCAGCGCTATAAAGAAAGGAATGGCGGATATTGTCGAATAATTAAAATCGGAACTCGTCGCGGTGATGCGGCCGAGATGGTTATTTTAGAATTAGTTTAACTTATGAAAAAGATTATTAATAGAGAAATATACAACATTGACGCTAAAAATAAGGTTTTAGGACGGCTGGCGGTGAGAGTGGCCGGTTTATTAATGGGTAAAGGGAAAAGTGAATATGTTCCTTATTTGGATTTAGGAGACTCAGTAATTATTAAAAATGTTAGCGAGATTAAAATTACCGGTCAAAAATTAAAACAAAAAAATTATTACCATTATAGCGGCTATCCTAGCGGATTAAAAACCAGAAAGATGAAGGATGTAATGGCTAAAAATCCATCAGAAGTTTTTACTAAAGCGGTTTATAACATGTTACCGCACAATCGTTTGCGAAGGCCCATGATGAATCGTTTAAGGTTTCAATAAAAATAAAACAACAAACAAAAAGGAGGACGTTTTGAAAGTTTTAGTAATAACAAGTGAGATGAAAAAAAGTTCCCTTAAATTAATAAAGGAACTTGTTTTATCTAACAAGAAATTGTCAGGAAGCAAAATTTTTTTCTGTTGTCCTGAAAATTTTAGAGAAGAGATTGACGAGGATTTTGATGTCTTTGTCGCGGACAGCCGAGTAGGAAGTTTCGCCCAGATAAAATATTGGGCGAAAGTCAAAAATAAAAAATTTTTAGTGGCAGTTTTTGAGATTATAAGAATCAAAAAATTGCCGCTTTACGCCGGCTATTCTCCGAATTAGTTAATTACGCGCGACGTCTGCCCACGTCGCGCATTTTCTTTTTTTTGTTTTTTGCTAAAATAAGAGGGTATGAAAAGAGCTAATCTTATTTTTTCAGTGTTCTTGCTTCCTTTGGATTTTTTAATGCTGATTACGGCCGGCATCTTTGTTTATTATTTAAGATTCAGCGCCCTGGTTGTTTTGCGTCCGGTAATTTTTGAAATACAATTCGGATGTTATTTGCTTTCTTCGGCGGCTATTTTTTTGGTTTGGTTGATAGTTTTCGCTTTGACCGGTCTTTATAATTTGAGCGAAAGGAGGCATTTTTCAAAGGAATTTTCAAAAATTTTTCTCGGCTGTTCAGTTGGGACAATGTTGATAGTCCTTTTTATTTTTTTCAATCGAGAATTTTTTTCTTCGCGTTTTATTGTTTTGGCCGGTTGGTTAATGACGATTATTTTTGTCAGTGTCGGGCGGGTTTTTATTCACTATTATGAAATAAGGTCTTATCGCAAGGGAAAAGGATTAGAACCGATTTTAGTTTTTGGTTCTGGCCGAGAAGCGGATCAAATTAATGATTATATCCAGAAAACGCCGGAGCTTGGTTATAAAGTAATCGGGCGAATTGGCAATTTAGACGATTTATTCGCGGATTGGCTTGATAAACTCGGACAAGTAAATCAAATTATTCAAGCTAATCCTGGCTTAAACAGGAATGACGTGTTTAAGTTGGCTGAATTTTGTAAAGAAAATCAAATTGTTTTTAAATATACGGCCGATATTTTTGATGCTCTGGCCAGTAATGTTAAAATGGAAACAATCAATGGTATTCCGGTTATTGTTATTCAGAGGACATCTTTAGAGGGTTGGGGAAGAATTGTTAAACGTTTTTCTGATATATTTTTTTCTTTTTTCATTTTATTGTTGCTTTTGCCGGTTTTTTTGATTTTAGGGTTGATTATAAAAATTGATTCCAATGGTCAGATTTTCGTCGGATTGGAACGAATTGGCGAGAGGGGGAAAAAATTTAGGCTTTATAAATTTCGTTCAATGATTAAAAACGCCGCAAAAATGAAAAAAGAATTAGTCAAATATAATGAAAGAAATGATGGCCCATTATTTAAACTGAGAAACGACCCGAGAATAACAAAATTTGGAAAAATTTTGCGTCAATTCAGTTTAGACGAACTCCCGCAATTGTTTAACGTTTTGAGAGGTGAGATGAGTTTGGTTGGACCGCGCCCGCATGAACCAGAGGAGGTTGCTTTGTATCGTAATGACTATAAACAGTTACTAACCATTAAACCTGGAATAACGGGTTTGGCGCAGATTTCAGGGCGCTCAACTCTTAGTTTTAAAGAAGAGGCAAGGTTGGATATTTATTATATTGAAAATTGGTCTATTATGTTTGATTTACAAATAATATTTAAAACGATTCCAGCGGTAATTTTAAGGAAAAATGCTGTTTAAAAAAAGTAAAAAATTAGAGCCGGTTATCGGCCTGGAAATTCATTTGGCGCTTAAAACAAAAAGTAAGCTTTTTTGCAATTGTGTTAATCGAGAATCTAATGATATTGGCCTGCCTTCTAATCTTGAACCAAATTTAAATATTTGTCCTGTTTGTATGGGTCACCCAGGAGTTTTACCAGTTTTAAATCAGCAAGTCGTTTTAATGGGTCTAAGGTTAGGTTTGGCTTTGAATGGTGTTTTGGCAAAAAAATGTTGGTTTGATCGCAAAAATTATTTTTATCCCGACCTACCCAAAGGGTATCAAATCAGCCAATACAGCCAACCATTGATTAATGGAGGTTATTTAGAAATTAATTCAGGCAGGGAAATAAAGAAAATCACTTTAGAAAGAATACATATTGAGGAAGACACAGCTAAACTTTTTCATTTATCAAATGGGGAAAGCTTACTTGATTTCAATCGCGCCGGCGTACCACTTTTGGAGATAGTGACTAATCCGGATTTTGGATCTCCCGGCGAAGCCAAAACTTTCCTTCAAGAATTGCAATTAATCGCCAGATATTTGGGGATTTCCGACGCTGATATGGAAAAAGGACAAATGCGTTGCGACGTCAATATTTCTCTTCGGCCCGAAGGAGATAAAAAATATTACTCCAAGACGGAAATAAAGAACTTAAATTCTTTTAAATCAGTCGAAGATTCTCTTATTTTTGAGATTAAAAGGCAGACTGATTTATGGAATAAAAATAAAATTCCAAAAATTCAAAATACTCGCGGTTGGAACGAAAATTTAAATACTACTTTTGAACAAAGGGAGAAAGAAGAGAAGAACGATTATCGTTATTTTCCCGAACCAGATTTACCGCCCTTATATTTGGAAGATTTTAGCCAGAATTTATCTCGTCTTAAAGATGAAATTGGAGAATTACCAAGGCAAAAACGGCAACGACTTATTGATGATTATGCGCTTAATCGAACCGAAGCAGAATTTTTGACTAATAATAAAATTTTGGCTGATTTTGCCGAACAAACGATTCTAAAACTAAAATCGTGGATTAGTTCTTTAGAAACGGTTGAGGGTACGGATGAAGAGATTTGGAATGAAAATAAAAAAAGTTTAGCCAAAATGGCGGTTAATTGGCTAATTAATCGCCTATTGCCATTAGAAGATAAGGAGCGCGGTTCTTTGTCTAAGGTGGGCCCGGAAAGATTTTCCGAATTTATAATTTTTGTTTATAAAAATAAAATTCCCGGCAATGTAGCGCAAAAAATTTTAGAAAAAATGCTGATGGTTGAAAATGGGGTTGAGGAAATTATAAAAACTTATGATTTAGGAATCATTGACGATGAGGATTCTTTAACGGATGCAGTCAAAGAGACGTTAAAAGAATATCCGGGAATAGTTGAGAAAATTAAAAAAGGCGGAGTAAACGCCGTACAATTTTTAGTTGGTCAAGTTATGAAGAAAACTAAAGGCAAAGCTGATCCTAATTTATTGAAGGGGATGATAGAGAGAGAAATTTTTTAATTATTTTTTCGGCTTGGGGCTGCGTTTTTATCCATTTAATTTCTTTGTGTGAAGAAAACCAGGTTAATTGGCGCTTGGCATAATGTCGAGTGTTTTTTTTAATCAATTCAGCGGTTTCGATTAAAGATAATTTTTTTTGCAAAAATAAAGCAGTTTCTTGGTATCCGATTGTTTTCAGGGAAGAGGGGACATCAGGATATTTTTTAATCAAATTTTTTGTTTCTTTAATTAATCCCTTTTTAATCATTTGTTCAACCCTTTGATTAATTTTAAGATAAAGCTTTTCCTTGGGGACATTGATTCCGATTTGGCAAGTTTTAAATAATCTTTTCCCCCTTTTACGCAAGTCGGAAAATAATTTTTTTGTTTTCAGACAAACCTCTAACGCTCTGATAATTCGACGCGGATTTTTTTGATCAACAAATTTTTTTGCCTCGGGGTCGAGAGAAATTAATTTTTGCCAAAGAAATTTTACCCCGTGTTTTTTTAATAAATTATTCAATTTATTTCTTATTTTTTTGTCAGGATGAACTTCAGGAATATTTAAATTATCAACAACGGCACTAATATATAATCCTGCGCCTCCGACTAAAAACGGCAATTTGTTTCTTAAATGGATGTCTTTAATAATTTCAATGGTTTTTTGTTTAAAATTGGTAACAGTGAATTCTTGATTTGCTTTAATAATATTAATCATATAATGAGGAATCCCACTAATAATGATAGGTGTCTTCCACCGTTCTTTATTTTTTTCTTTTGGTCTATTATTTTTCCCGCCAGAGGCTGGTCTGTTTTTGGCAAATATTTTTGTCAATTGTTTGTCAGTTGGCGGAGTGAATTTGTTTATTTCTGGCTTTGCCGTGCCAATATCCATTCCTTGATAAAAGGTTCGACTGTCAGCGGAGATTATTTCCCCATTGAATTTTTTTGCCAACTTAAGCGCCAGCTCTGTTTTCCCGCTGGCTGTCGGACCAAGCACTACTATAAGTTTTTCTAATTTTTTACTTTGAGGCATTTGTTTATTTTTTCAGAGTGTTTTATAATAATATCGTATGAATTTGTTTGTCAATTTACTCACTGAACTTACCCTGCAGAAATTATTTGTATTTCTGATATTGTCCGCCGGGCCGATTTTGTTTTGGATTTTTCTTTGTTTAAGGTTTGATCGTTTTGCCCCCGAACCGCGTCGCCAGATAATTAAAACTTTTTTTTATGGAGCTTTGATCGTTGTTCCAATTACCTTCTTGGCCAGTCTTTTTACTAATTTAGTTCAAAATATTTTTTCAACCAAACCGATTTTTGTTATTTTTATTTTGTCATTTTTAGTAGACGGATTTATTGAAGAAATAGGCAAATATTTTGTTTTAAAATGGAAAATTTATTTTTCGCGTCATTTTGACGAGTTGCGCGACGGCTTTATTTATGGTATGGTTGTCGGACTTGGTTTGGCTTTTATTGAAAATATTCTTTATGGTTTTTCTTTCTCAGACATTTCTTCTGGTGTTGGTACGGTGTTGTTGAGAGGAGTCACCAGTGTTTTTATGCATTTTTTGACCGGAGGTATTATTGGTTATCATTTAGGGCTTATAAAATTCAAGTTTTATAAAAACCCGAATTTAATTATATGGCGTGGTTTAATAATAGCTATTTTATTGCACGGTTTATATAATACTATTGTGAAATTTGGTTGGTGGTGGAACCTGTTTCCTTTGGCGACATTGCTGATTACGGTATATATTTTGATTTTGATAAAAATAAAAAAAGTGTCATTTAAAGTTCACCTTCCAACCCCCAAGGGATAACCTGTTTAATTTTTATTTTATGAAAATCGCCGATATTAATTTGTTTTTTGTTTGAGTTGCGGATAATCACACTTTTAAAATTTTGACTTAATCCCTGATAAAAACCATTTTTATTGAGGTTTGTTATTAAAACGTCAATTTTTTTATTTAAATATTTTTGATTATTTTTTAAAGCGGTTTTTTTAAGAATTTCGTTAAGGATTATTAATCTTTGTTTTTTTTCTTCACAAGAAATATCGTCTTTTAATCGATTGGCAGCAGTTAATGGGCGGGGCGAATATTTAGCCAGATAGGCCATATCAAAGCCGATTTGACGCATTAAATTGGCAGTTCCGGCGAATTGTTTTTTTGTTTCACCGGGAAATCCGATTATAATGTCAGTTGAAATGCTGATGGTCTTAATTTTTTTACGAATTTTATAAATAAGTTTTTTATAATTTTTAATAGTATAGCCACGATTCATTTTTTTTAAAATTTCATCATTTCCGGCTTGGACTGGCAAATGAAGATAAGGCATTATTTTTTTCCCCGCCGACATAATTTTAATGAGTTTATCGGATAAATTTTTAGGATGACTGGTAATAAAAGTAAGCCAAAATTTTCCAGGAATATCATTGATTAATTTCAACAAATCGGCGAAATCAATAAATTTTTTGGTATTAACTTTTTTTATTTTTCCCTGATAAGAGTTTACATTTTGTCCAAGCAAAATTATTTGTTTAGTTCCGCTTTTTATCAAATTTTTTATCTCTGAGATTATTTCTTCAACCGGTCGGCTGATTTCTCTTTTGCGAGTATAGGGGACAACGCAATAAGTGCAAAAATTATTACAGCCGGTCATAATCGGCACATAAGCAGAAAAAGTTGATGAATAAACAGGACGGATTGAAAGATAATTTTTAATTTTATTATTTTTTATTCCTAGCCAATCAAGAAATTTATTAAGTTCGTTTATTCTAAAAATAAAACTAAAGAAGTTTTTAAATTTTCTTTCGTCAGGTGGCAGATAACAACCGGTCAAAACTGTTTTAAGGTTTTTTTTATTTTTTTTCAATTCAAAGAATTTTTTCTTTAAACCGTAAATTCTGTCTACGGCCGATTGTCTTATTGAACACATATTAACCACAATTAAATCAGCTTCAGTAATTTTATCAGTTGGTTGGTAATTATTTTTTTGCAGTATTGCGGCAATTCTTTCACTGTCGCTTTTATTCATTTGACAACCGTAGGTTATAATGCAGTATTTTTTTATCATATAGATAAGAATATCATTGCGTAGAAAGATCCAATTACGCGAAATAAAAGCCCTAATCCGGCCACATTGAAGAACGGATTAGGGCTTAAAATCTTTATTTAGCAAGCCAATTTTTTATCTTTTCCCATAATCCCAATTTACCCAAAGATCCTTCTGGTAAAACAGTTTTTTTAGAATTGATTTTTATTTTTTCAGGCAGATTCAGGTTGGTTGATGGTTTTGGAGCGGGTGAAATTAAATTATTTATACTAGGGGTGTCTTTTATGTTCTTGGGGACAGTTAAAGTGTTATTTTCATTTACTTTTTGTCTCCTTTTATCAATTAATATTTTTTCATTTATTGAATTTTGTTCATTTGAACAGCTAGCAACTTTTTGCCATCCATCAGGAACATCGCAAGGAGTGGGAAATTCTTTGCAAATTCCGTTATTTGTCGCTGGGGTTATCACCTGGATGCAGTCTACTGGAGATTTGTTGGGCAGAATAGAAGGCTTAGGACTGGGTAATGACGGAGGCGCTGGAGGCACATTTGGTCCAACGATTGGCATCTGTTCCATTTCAGACTTAACGCATATTGGCGAAAATTTACAGCCGTTTTTATCTTTCCCAACAGGATAAACTATTTTTCCGTCTTTACACCAGTTCGAATCAAGGGTATCTTTTTTATCATCGCATTTAACGGGTTCTTCGATTGGTTTTTTTTCGCCCAACCCCATACATTTTAGGGCTGACGGACAGCCGTTTTCATCTTTATCAATGGGAATTATTATGCCATTTTCGCAAATCGGTTGTGATAATTCAGGGCAAGAAGGTTTGGGAGTCTCTTTATTTTCCGGTGTCTTTTCTTGCTTTTTGTTGTCTCGAGGACATTCTCCTCTAAATAAGGCCCATTCTTCGCAAGTTGTGCCATCGGGTAAGTGACAAATACCGAATTGTCCGCCATTTTCGTCAGTTTTTATTTCCAGGCTGCCGCCTTTTTCTTTACAAAAAACAGAAGCCGGATTAGCCATTCCGACTCTTTTTTCTTCTTTTTGTTCTGTTTGTTTGTTCTTTTCTTTGACCTTGTTTTGTTGCAATTCTTCTTTTTTAATCAAATTTTTCAAAGAGGCGATTTGATGCAATCCGGACGTGGCTTGGCCAAATGCTTGGCCAAAGTTTTTTTGATTAAAAGCTGTTTCCGCTTCGTTTAAATGTTTTTTTATGATCTCAATTAGGGTTAAATCAGTCAAATATTTTTCGAAATTTTTGTTTTCTAAAATTTGCCGCAATTCGTTTTTTGCTTTTTCTATTTGTTTTTTAGCTTTTTCCGGTTCTTGAGCGATTGTTTGAGGTGTTTCACCTAGAGATATTTCTTCAATAATTTCTGATTGAATGGTTTTGTTCCCGCCGGTGTTTTCAATATAATTTTGAAATTTTTCACTTTCTTGAAGTTTGTTTATTTTAACTTCTAATTTTTGTAAAACGTTTTGTTGGGCTTGACGAATGGCTTCACGCGTCGCTTCCGGCACTTTTTGTCCAACCGATTTTAAAACTTCCAGATTTTTAAAATCTTTAAATTCGCTGCCTTTTTGATTATCAATCACCTCGTTGATTTTATTGCTTATTTGTTCGGGGGGAATTATTCCGTTAATAATTTTTCCTAAGCTTTCTATGCCCTGATTTTTGGCTTGTTGCGCTATTTTTGTTTGTTGGGTGTCTAATTTATTTTCAAGACTATCAATAAGTTTTTGTTGCTTAAAAGAGTAATCAATAATTTTTTCTGCTAAATTTGCGGCCCTTTCTTTTGTTTTTTCTGAAACGTTTTCCATCGCTTTGGCTACGCCGGCGATCTGTTTCTGATATTTTTCCAGAGCGTTGGTCACTAATTCCGGATTATTTTTCGTTTCCGCCATTTTTTTGGCTTCAATTAAATTTTCATTGGCGTATTGAAGCTTTAGTTCAGCTTTTTTAATTGGATTAAAAGTAAAAGCCGAGCGTAACCCCTGCCAAAGGCTTTTTACTTGATAAAAGGCGTTATTAGGCAGTATTTTAGAATCAGAGACACCAAAATCTTTGGCTTCAATATTTTCATCCATATCTGCTTCAGCCGAAGTTGTGGTTTCGATTATTTGCTGGTTGGTTTCTGTGGTGGTCGCTGTTACGACAGGGGAGACGACCTGTTTTTCGGTTGTTTCCACATCAAGCGTTTCTTGCGCCTTAATATTGCCAAAAGGAAAAATTAAAGTTGCCATAAAAATTAAGGCAAAAATTTTCGTAAATACTTGTTTTTGGGTCATATAGTTTAATATTGGTAAATTAAATATTATTTGTTTAAAATATTTTATTTAGTATTTGAAGATGCATATCCAATTATTAAATTTCAAATTTATTTTTTAAAACATCAATTCTTGTCAAAATTTCATTATAATCATTTTCAGATAATAAATTCTTTTTAAAAATTGATTCGGCGGTCGTTATGAGTTTTTCTATCAATTTATCATTTATAGCTACTTCTTCTTGATTTCTTGTTGCCCAAAGCAATTTTCCGGGGAAATGTTTGTAAAAAACTTTTTTGTCGGCATTTTCTAAGGCTAAAATAATTTCAAACAGTCCATCCACAGAATAGAATTGCGATAGAATATATTCATTTTGTTTGACTGAATTTTCCATATTAGCGGTTTAAGTTTTTTTAATTAATGGGGACTGTCCCCAAAGTTTACCATTTGGAAAACTGTTATAGTAAAGCGTTTCCAGACATCTTTTTTAATTTAGTATAATTTTGAATCATTTTTGCAATTCTGACAATTTGACAATTGACAAAGTCGGACACGGTTAAAATCTTATTTTTTTATTTCTTTCTCTTTAATCTCTTTTAATAATTTGTCAATAAATTGTTTTTTAGTCATTTTTTTAACCACATTACCCCGCATTCTAACATTAAGAAAGTTGCTTTTGGCTTCTTTGTCGCCAATAACCAAAATGTAAGGAATTTTCAGTTTTTCGGCTTTTCTGATTTTGTAACCGATGGTTTCGTTTAATAAATCGGCTTCAACGCGCAAATTATGACTTTTTAATTCAACAGCTAATTTTTTAACAATTGAATAATGTTTTTCTCCAACTGGCGCGAGATAGACCTGAGTGGGCGAGAGCCAGGTCGGAAAAGCGCCGCCATAATGTTCAATTAAGACGCCAATAAATCTTTCCAAAGAACCAAGTAAAGCGCGGTGAATCATAATCGGTTGCCGTTTTTTGCCGCCTTCGTCAATATATGAGACGTCAAATCTTTCCGGCAAGGCAAAATCAACTTGAATGGTAGTGCATTGCCAGGCTCGCCCGATACTGTCTTTTATTTTAATATCAATTTTAGGCCCGTAAAAAGTTCCACCAGCTTGGTCGATTTTATATTTTATTTTCATTTTTTTCAATGAATTTTCCAAAGTTTTTTCAGCTAGATCCCAATTGGCTAAACTGCCAACAAATTTTTCTTCCGGCCGAGTAGAAAGATAAATATCGTAATCTTTAAAACCGAAAGTTTTAAGAAGTTTAATGGCAAATTTTGTGATAGATTCAAGTTCTTGACTTAATTGAGTTGGCGTGCAGAAAATATGAGCATCGTCTTGAGTAAAGCCCCTTACTCTGGCTAATCCATGTAAGACACCCGATTTTTCATAGCGATAGACCGTGCCTAATTCTGTGTATCTTAACGGCAGATCGCGGTAGCTTTTAATGGCGTGTTTATAAATAGCAATATGAAATGGACAATTCATCGGTTTAACTTGATAATCTTCTTTTTCTTCTTGAAAGCTTTCTTCCATATGCATAACCGGAAACATATTTTCGCGGTAAAAATTATTATGACCGGAAGTTTTCCAAAGATTTAATTTAGCTAAATGCGGAGTACTTACCAAGTAATATCCATTTTGAGTATATTCATCAATGATATAATTTTCAATAATTCTCTTTAAAGTTGCGCCGGCCGGATGCCAGAGAATAAGTCCCGGACCCACATCATCATTGATTTGAAACAAATCAAGGTCTTGTCCGAGTTTGCGGTGATCTCTTTTTTCCGCCTCAGCTATTAAAAAAATAAAATTATCAAGCTCTTTTTTGTTATAAAAAGCTAGACCGTAAATTCTTTGCAACATTTTATTTTTTTCGCTGCCGCGCCAATAAGCTCCGGCGATTTTATTCAATTTAAAGGTTCTTAATTGTCCAGTTGATTCAACGTGGGGCCCGCGGCACAAATCAATAAAATTGCCCAGTTGATAAATCGTCACCTTGTTTTGTTCCGATGTTTTTTCGCTTTTGGCGGAAATGTTTTTATGTTTTAATGATTTTTCTGTAGTTCCATGTTCTTTAATATCTTGCAATAAATCAATTTTATAGGGCTGATCAAGTTTTTTAAACAATTCGACGGCTTCATTAATATCCATTTCTTTTTTAATAAATTTTAAGTCTTTTTTTGCCAATTCGTTCATTTTATTTTCTATCCTCGTTAGGTCTTGCGGAGTAAGAGTTCTATCTAAGTCAAAATCATAATAAAATCCGTTTTCAATTACCGGACCAATGCCGAATTTGACCTTAGGAAATAATTCCAAAACCGCCGCTGCCATCAAATGGCTGGTAGAGTGACGAATTAATTCCAACGATAAGCTTTCGTTTTTCATATTTATTATTTTATTATTGTTATTTTAATTCTTTCCAGGTCATAGGGCGCCCTTTGAAACAATAACGGCGGGCTTAACTTTACTTGAATTTGTTTAATTTCTTTAAATTGTTGCAAATAATTTTTTATTTGTTCGGTGGTTGCTTCTCGGAAATTGGTTTTTTCTAAAATTTCATTATTTTCTCCGATAATCATTCTCCCGCGGAACTGAACTTCTAAAATACCTTGTTTTTTTATTAAATCATATTCTTTAAGGAGACAAGACAAACTTTTTGTTTCATAGTCAAGCAGGATTTTGCCGGCTGGAACATTTTGTTGCAAGGTTAAAATAGCTTGATCTAGTAAGTCTTTTTCAGTAAATACTACCGCGCCGATTTTCATTTTTTCTGAAATAATGAATTCAGTTTTTTCGTCGCCAACCCTACCGTCCGATTTCTCATCAAGCATTTCCGACTTAATGATTGTTTTTAGATTTTTTCCCGAAATTTGATTTTGGATTTCTTCCAAGCCTTTTTTGAGTAAATTATTTTTAACCTCTTTTTTAATTTCATCAAGATCGTTTTGCATAATGATGCCGGCCTTTTTTATTCCGCCAGTCATTTGGCTATTACTTTCAGCCACGATGTTTTTTTGCAAATAAGAATCGCGAAGATTGGGAATAGTGAAAGTGGTTGGACCTATTTCATATTCAGCCCCCATTTTTTCCGCTCGAACAGCCACGGTTACTTGTTTTTTCGCTGGAATTTTTATTTCTTCAATTGCCCGAAAAATCAATCCTTCCGGAGAAGAAAAACGAGTGCTGGCGACAAAAGAAACTAGCGATGGCGTGTTGTTGGTCAAAATAATTTCTCCACTGGCGTAATCTTCCACCGAAACTGTGGCTTTGGGGATACCTTGTTTTTGTTCTTCTTGAATGCTTTCTATAATTCGACCGGTTATTATCGGTAAATCTTTTTCAGTGTTGGTCTTTGTGATAGTACCCTCAATCATTCTTACCTTAAAATTAACATCTATTTGTTCTGATTCGGGTATTATGGTGATATAAGCACCGTAAGACGATTGGAGTAAACCAAAAATTACTCCACCGGACATTAGAATGGTTAGGACTACAAATAAACAGATAATCTTATTTTGAAATGAAATGTAAATTTTAGGCATAAATTGGTTAGAATGCAAGTCTCGCCGTACAAGATTGATTCATTCATAATTAAATAATAATAGTAAACTGTGCGTGTTATTTGAAAATTCGGATTTTTTAAAGCTATTTGCCCTTTTATTGTATCAATTTATTGTTTTTTTAGCAACAAATTATCTAAAGTGCTTTGGTCAACCTCTTTAACCTGTTCAGCGATGATTTTTAGAGAACCATCTTTGTCAGACACTCTTCCGGTGATATAGACCATTTTATTTTCCTGCCAAATTTTTTCAGTTGATTTAAATATTTTAGGAAAAATAATTGCTTCAATTTCACCTGACGCGTCTTCAATTTTGACAAAAATCATTATTTCTTTTGCAGAAGTAATTACTTTTTTAATTTTAGTTATTAGTCCGAGAATTTTTATTGATTTAAATTTTTCAGAAGTAATTTGTCTAATTTGTGTGACATATTTTTTTAGAGACTCTTCGTATTCTTTCAGTGGATGCTCGGAAATAAAAAATCCTAAAAGTTCTCTTTCCCAAAGCAATTTTTGTTGATGGGTGGCCGGAGTGATTTTTTCCAATCTAAGATTGTTTTTTCCACTAATCCCCAAAAATCCAAAGATATTAGTCTGTTTATTATTCGCGTCTTTTTGTTTTTTTCTGGAAAATTCAAGAAGAAGTTCTATGTTGTTCAAAAGTTGATTGCGTTCGCCCAATTTATCTAATGAGCCACTTTTGATCAGGCTTTCTAATGATTTTTTATTCAAGTCCTTTGAGCCAATTCGTCCAAGTAAATCTTCTAAGTTTTGGAAAAGTCCGCTTTCCAGTCTTTCGGTTAAAATTTCTTTAACTATACCCTCGCCAACATTTTTAATAGCTGATAAGCCGAATCTAATTTGTTTTTTTCCAATAACGGTGAAATCTTTGTAGCTTTCGTTAATATTAGGAGGAAGAACCTCAATGCCCATTTTTTTTACTTCTTCTACTTCAATAGCAATGCGATCGGTATCATTTTTGTGAGCGGTCAAAAGAGCAGCCATAAATTCTACCGGGTAGTTGGCTTTTAAATAAGCGGTTTGATAGGCGATGGTGGCATAGCAAGTGGCGTGGCTTCTATTAAATCCATAACCGGCAAAGGGCTCGATAAAAGAAAAAATTTTTTCAGCTGTCTCTTTGGATATTTTATTTTTTATGCAACCCAGAATGAATTTATTCTTTTGTTCTTTAAGTAATTGGGCTATTTTTTTACCCATAGCTTTTCTTAAAACATCAGCTTCAGAAAGAGTAAAGCCAGCTAAATCGCGAGCAACTTGCAAAATTTGTTCTTGATAAATAGCAATGCCATAAGTTATACTTAATATTGGTTTTAGTTTGGGGTGAATATAGGTTGGAACTTTTAGGCCGTGTTTTCCGGCAATATAATCAGGAATCAATTCCATCGGTCCCGGTCGATAGAGCGCGACCATAGCAATAATATCTTCAAAAATAGTCGGTTTAAGTTGTTTTAAATAACGTTGCATGCCTGACGATTCCAACTGGAAAACTCCAGTCGTTTCGGCTTGTTGCAAGAGTTTAAAAGTTTTTGCGTCATCTAATGGAATTTTATTAATTTCAATTTCTACATCATGACGATACTTTATAAATTTTAACGCTTTTTCAATAATAGTCAGATTTTTTAGTCCCAAAAAATCCATTTTTAAAAGTCCCGAATCTTCTACGGCGTGCATTTCATACTGAGTGATAATTGTTTTTTCATCTCCGGATACATCGTATTGCAGGGGAACGCATTGGTCTAATGGTTCCGGGGTTATTATTACCCCACAAGCGTGTTTGGAGGCGTGCCGAGCGACCCCTTCAAGTTTTTTAGCTACGTTTATAATTTTTTTTGCGTCTTCGTTGGTGGCGTAAATATTTTTAATTTCTTCCGCCGAATTCAAAGCCTGTTCTAATGTGTTGCCAAAAGGAATCATTTTAGCTAATTTGTCGCAAAACGAATAAGGATAATTAAGAACACGACCAACGTCTCTGACGGCGGCGCGGGCAGCCATAGTTCCAAAAGTAATGATTTGCGCGACATGGTCGCGACCGTATTTTTCTTCTACATAATGAATAACCTCATCTCTTCTAGTGTCAGTAAAATCAAGATCAATATCAGGCATTGCGATACGGTCGGTGTTAAGGAATCGTTCAAATATCAAATTGTACTTTAAAGGATCTATACTGGTGATGTTTAGGATGTAAGAAATAATTGAACCGGCTGCCGAACCTCTTCCCGGGCCAACCATTATTTTATTGTTTTTGGCCCAATTGACAAAGTCTTGAACAATTAAAAAATAATGAGCAAATCCTGTTTTGGCTATTATGGATAATTCATATTCAAACCGATCTATTATTTCTTTTGTTTTTTGCGGATAATGTTGCGAAAATTTTTCTTCGCAAATCTGCCTAAGGTATTCATCGGCGGTTTTATTATCTGAGAGAGGAAAATTGGGGAGTTTGATTTTATTAAGATTTATTTCCAGATTGCAAGCGGCGGCTATTTTTTGCGTGTTAGCGATAGCTTCTGGATAATCTTTAAAATTTTCCGTCATTTCTTCTGGTGAGCGCAGAGAAAGATCATATTCCAATAAACACATTCTGTCTTTATCTTGTTTTTTTCTTTTGGTTTGAAGGCAAAGAAGAATATCTTGAATGTCGGCGTCTTCTTTTTTAATATAGTGAACATCATTAGTGGCAACAATTGGAATTTCTAATTTTTTTGATAAAGCAAAAAGCGCTTTATTAACAACAATCTGTTCTTTACTTTTGGGGTGAAATTGAACTTCAAAATAAAAATTTTCCGGACCGAATAATTCTTTATACTCTAACGATCTTTTTTCAATTTTTTCTTTTTGTTGATTGAGAATCAAGCGCGGAATCTCTCCTTGCACACAGGCGCTCAAACCTATTAAGCCGCCGGAATATTTTTTCAAAATTTCAAAATCTATTCTTGGCTTATAATAAAAACCTTCCAAATGGGCAATGGTTGTTAGTTTAAGTAGATTTTTATAACCTTGTTCGTTTTTAGCCAAAAGTATTAAATGATAGGGCTTTTCGTCCAATTTTGGTCTTTTATTGGTTAAACCGTTTGGCGCCAAATAAGCCTCAACGCCGATAATCGGTTTGAGGCCTTGTTTTTTCGCTTTTTGGTAAAATTCAATTGCGCCGTACATTACGCCGTGATCGGTGATAGCTAGAGCATTCATTCCCAGATTTTTTGTTTCAGTGATCAAATCATCGATTTTTGCCAAACCATCAAGTAAAGAATAATGACTATGAACGTGGAGATGAGTAAACATATTTATGTTAATTTTCTTTTTTTTGTTCTTTTTCTTTTTTTCTTTCCTTGCTTTTATTAATTAAACTCAAGCCCTGTTTTATAGTTTCAGCAAAAACTCCGATTAAAGCTGAGTATTTTATTTTTTGTTTAACTTCGCCGACAGTTTGGTCTATTTTTTCCGAAGTTTGATAAATTTTTTTAAAAGTTTTAGCCAACCTGACGGCAATAACAATAAAAATAACGATTAAAAAAATAAAAAGCAGCGATAATATGATGTTAGCCGAGTTGCTAATGACGTAAAAAAAGTTTTGTAAATTCATAAAATAAATTTTAAAAATTAATGATTATTGACAAGAGTATTATAATTCAAATTTAAATTTTGGTCAATTCGTCTTGCGAAGATATAATTTAGGGAGTATAATATATAGGAGAATAGGATAAGTAAACGTCCTTTAATGCTGATAAAAAATAACATAATTTTTATGAGCGAAAAAAATATTAGCGATAAACAGCTTAAAATAGCGAGATGGTATTTGGATAATAAGAAAAAATTTCGTAAATTTTTTTTAATTGTTGCTATTGGGGCTGGTGTAATTTTTTGGTTAGTGGCGTTTTGGCAGTTTGTAATTTATTTCACATCAACCAAAGCGTATGAAAAAATGATGAGTGATTTTATTAACAGTGAAATTGATTATAATGAGGTGCACAAAAGGTCAAAACCAAGCGAGTTGGTAATTTCTAATCCGATTTTACTTAATCTAATTGTTTCTACAAAATCCGACCAAAAATTTAAATATGACTTAGGGGCGTTAGTGGAAAATCCTAATATCAATTGGCGACTTAGTTCAATAAGTTATTATTTTACTTGGGATGGAGGACAGTCTGAGGTTAAAGAAAACTTTATTTTGCCCGAAGGAAAAAAATATCTTCTTGTTTTGGGGCAAGAAACGGAAAAAAAAATTTTAAATCCACGATTGATTATTTCTAATATCAATTGGCAAAGAATAAAATTAATAGACGACAAAAGGTTGAAAATTTTGCCATTATTGTCGGTAGATAAGATTGACCTTAGTTATATTTTTCCGAAAGAAGGGATAAAAGCTGTTCCAAAAATTTCTTTTCAAATCAATAATAAATCGGTTTATGATTTTTGGCAAACAAAGTTTACTGTTATTTTAAAACAAGGAACAAGGGTGGTTGGTTTTAATATTTTAACGGCCAAGTCTTGGAAATCTGGCGAAAAAAGACAAATGGAAATATTGTGGACGAATATTCCCACCCACGACTCAATAGAGGTAGAGTCAGAAATTAACGTGTTTGACGAAACCGTTTTTTTATCTAATTTTTAAAATGTTTAATTTAGTTAAAATTAAACGGTTTGATTTCTCCCTTTTTATTTTAACGCTTTTTTTGATAATAATTGGCTTAGTCCTTCAGTATAGTTTATCTTTGGCGGGCGGGAGCGGATCAAACAATTTTGTTAAACAACTGATATTTTTTATAATTGGTCTAGTTTTATTTTTTGCCGTTTCTTTTGTAGATTATAGGTTCATAAAGTCAGCGGTATTTTTGGTTTACGTCCTTACTATTTTGTTTCTAATTTTTACTTTATTTTTTGGCCATGTATTTAGGGGCGTTAAAGGTTGGCTGAGTTTTGGTGGTTTAAATTTTCAACCGGCCGAATTAGCCAAATTTACTGCTATTATTATTTTGGCGAAATTTTGGCAGGAATCGCGGAAACCAATAAGGGTTAAACATATAATTGCCAGTTTTGTTTTAATCATTCCTTTAATTTTTTTAATTTTTTTTCAGCCGGATTTAGGTTCAGCTGCGATGATTGTCTTTCTTTGGGGAGGAATTTTGTTATTAATAGACGAGAACAAAAAACATATTTTGGGATTATTGATAATAGTTATTTTAATTTCCCTGATTGGTTGGTTTGCCTTTTTAAAAGATTATCAAAAAGAGAGAATTTCTACCTACTTTAGTCCGTCTAGTGATCCTTTGGAAAGAGGGTATCAGATTACTCAATCTATCATTGCCGTTGGGTCGGGAGAAATTTTAGGAAGAGGGTTTGGTCTGGGTCCGCAATCGCAATTGAAATTTTTACCGGCAAGTGAAACAGATTTTGTTTTTGCTGTTTTGGCTGAAGAATTCGGCTTAGTTGGCGGTTTATTTTTTTTGATTATTTATTCATTATTTCTTTATCGTTTAATTGTGGTTGGAAGAACCGTCTATGATAATTTTAGTTTAATTGCGATTTTGGGGAGCGCTATTTATTTTTTTGTCCAATTGATAATAAATGTTGGAATGAACATTGGACTGGTTCCAATTGTCGGCGTGCCTTTGCCATTTTTGAGTTATGGCGGCAGTTCTCTGTTAGTTAGCCTTTTAACTTTAGGCGTAATTGAAAGTATTATTATTCATCAACCATTTACAAAATATGAAAATATGATAACATTTTAGGACTCGTTTAATTTAAAATAATTAAAAAAATAAATTTATGACTAAATTAATTTTAAAAACAGAAAATCGTAAAACAAAAGGAAAGGAAAATAGTTTTTTAAGGGAAAAGGGGATTATTCCCGCGGTGATTTATGGACACGGGCTTCAGTCTAGATCGATTCAAGTTAACTATCTTGATTTTGAAAAAATTTTTAAACAAGCAGGAGAAAGTAGTTTGATCGATTTGGAAATAGAAAAAGAAAAACCGGTAAAAACGTTAATTCAAGAAGTTCAGCGAGAACCAGTGAGCGACAAAATTTGTCATATTGATTTTAGACAAATTAAAGCTGACGAAAAGGTTTCTGTTGAGGTCGGACTCAAATTTGTTGGCGAATCGCCAGCTGTCAAAGAGCTGGGAGGCGTTTTGATCCACGGTTCTGATAAAATTCACATAGAGTGTTTACCAGACGACTTGATTCATGAAATAGAAATTGATATTTCGGAAATTAAAAAATTTGGCGACGCCATAAGAATTAAAGATTTGGGTTTATCTAATAAAATTAAGATTTTAAGCGATCCCGAAGCTTTATTAATTCAGGTGGAAGAACCAAAAACCGAAGAAGAACCGGTAGTTGAAGTCGCTTCGACCGAACCAGAAAGAATAGGTGAAAAAGAAAAAATTGAGGCAGAATTAAAAAATGATAATAAAGAGAAAAATAATTAAACGGTTATGAAGGCAAGAATTATTATTTGGGCGTTATTGATTCCGGCAATATTTTTAGTTTCGTTTTTAACGGCTGATTATTTTTTGGAAAATAATGGCAAACAATCTCCTAAAGAAATAATGCGGGATATAGAAGTAACGTATAATAATTCTTCTGAAATGAATAATCCAACCGAGAGCACTGGTGTCGAAGAAAGTCAGGAAGCGATTTTAGAACCAGAAATAGAGAATAGATTTTTAGATGGTAACTGGCAAAAACAAGCGGTGATAGCGGCGGTAATAGATAATTTTAGCGAAGCTAGGCCGTTATCCGGATTGGACCAAGCTGTAATTGTTTATGAGGTTCCGGTTGAAGCCGACTTAACCCGTTTAGTTGGAATTTTCAGTTATGACTTTTTGCCCGAAAAGATTGGCCCGATTAGATCGGCTCGTCCGTATTTAGCCGAATTAGCCGGAGAATATAAGCCGTTATTTATACATGCCGGAGGTAGTTCTGATTTTTTATCTCAACTCAAGAGTAATAAATATCGAATTTACAATTTAGATGAAATTAGCGCTAATGGAATATATTTTTGGCGTAGCCAAGAAAGAGAAAAACCCCATAATTTATATATTTCTAAAAGTTTAATTACCAAAGCTGTTGAGGATAAAAAATTGACTGAAGCTTTACAGCCGAATTTTACAAAATGGCAATTTGCGGAGTCAAAGGAAATTGAAGATGGCGTGAATAATTTAATTATTAAAATTAATTATCGCGAGCCGGTAGTCTGGCAGTTTGACGAAGAAAACGAAAATTATTTACGTTTTCAAAATGGAGATCAATTTTTAGATGATAAAGGAGAACAAATAAAAGCTAGAAATATCGTGATACAAAAGACGGAAATAAAAATTATTGATGAAATTGGACATCGATCGGTTAATTTGAATGGAACAGGGGAGGCCCTTATCTTTCGCGACGGAAAAATGATTACTGGGAAATGGCAATATAGCGATTTTGATTTTCGAACTAAATTTTACAATACAACCGGAGAAGAAATAAAATTTCTACCCGGTTTAACCTGGATAGAGGTAATTTCCAATCAACACCAAATTATTTATTAGACAAATTTTCTTCAAACAATAAAATATCTTGGATTATTGGCTCCATATTACCATCTAATATTTGTTCTAAGCCATACCAAGATTTTTTTATTCTATGATCAGTAAGTCGGTCTTGTGGAAAATTATAGGTTCTTATTTTTTCGGATCGATCACCGGTTCCTATTTGTGATAGTCTTTTTTCTTTAAGTTTTTTAGCTTTTTCTTCTTTTTCGATTGCTATTAAACGAGAGTAAAGCACGGCTAACGCTTTCTCTTTGTTTTGTTTTTGACTTCTTTCATTTTGACAAGACACAACCAACCCACTCGGTAAGTGAGTAATTCTTATTGCTGTTTCGTTTTTTTGTACGTTTTGTCCGCCGTGACCCGATGAACAAAATGTGTCAATTTTTAAATCCTTGGGGTCCAATTTAATGTTAGTCGGATCAATCTCCAATAAAATCACAACTGAGGCGGTGGAAGTATGGATTCGTCCGTTTTTTTCCGTTTCCGGGATACGTTGAACGCGATGAACGCCGCTCTCATTTTTTAAGAATTTATAAACATCGTCGCCATTAATTTCAAAAATAACTTCTTTAAATCCACCAATGCTTATTTCATGAGAAGACACCAAATTAGTGTTCCACTGCTTTTTCTCGGCGTAGCGCGAGTACATCCTAAAAAGATCGGCGGCAAAAAGAGCGGCTTCATCGCCACCAGTGCCCGCTCTTATCTCGACAACAACGCCGATTTCTTTTGAATTATTGTTTTCCCCCCTCTCTTTTTGGTCAATCTTCCGTTCTAATAATGATTTTTCCGTTTCTAAGTTTTTAATTTCTTCTTGCGCCAGGGCGACAATATCTTGATTTGATTCTTCAGCTAACATTTTCTGCGCCTCAAATAATTTTTGATTAATATCTTTTAGTTGAATAAAATCGCGCAACAAATCTTTTAATAAGTTATATTTTTTAGAAATTTCTTTTATTTTTTCTGAAGAATTATAAATCAGGGGGTCTTGAAGCTGATCCTCTAAATTTTTTATTTGATTTTCCAATTGATCGACTTCGTAAAAGATTTTTGTCATTTGCGTTATTAGTTTTAACGGATTAATAATTTATAATTAAAAAATCGCAGACTGTCCAAAATAAATTTTGACGGCGACGAATGAATTTATAGTAATAAAAATTATTTAGTTTTTTCCACCTTGCTCCTTTTTGTTTGTTTTATTTTTTCAGATCTAGCCACTATTTTTTGATATCTTTCTAATCGGCCAGCTGTATCAATTAATTTTTGCTTGCCAGTAAAAAGAGGATGGCAGTTTGAACATATTTCAACATCAAGTTTTTCTTCCGTTGATCCGACATTAAATTCGTTTCCACAGGCGCATTTTATTTTGGCCTTGGGATAATATTTTGGATGGATATTCTTTTTAGACATAAAATAATTTTAATGTTAAATGTTAATTAATAAATATATTTGAGTCCAGAATCTAACGCAACAATGTTGGCGTAAAACGCCAAAAA
>CAZNTW010000003.1:0-33752 GCA_964576065.1 uncultured Gammaproteobacteria bacterium | reverse complement strand
TTTTTAACTTATCAAATGAATTCAAGAAAACTTTTAAAAAGTTTTCTTTTATTTATTATCAATCCGCCATTCTATGTCTTTTTCATCGCCGGCAAATTCCAGCCAATCGCCATCATCGCCAACCACAAACCATTTGTTTTTAGTTTGACTCCAAATCATATGATTATCTTGAAAAAACGGTTTTTTAACCACTTCTTTGGGTTTTAATTTATCCAATTCAAGCCATTTTTTAAATACGGTTTCAATGGCGTAGTCAAGATTTCTCGATTTAGCCCATTCAGCCACTCGGTCAATCGCTTGTTTCGCTTGTTTTATTCCGCCGGCCAATTCTAAAAGTTGTTTAGCCGGTCTGGTATAGCGGGAATAGATAATTTTTTGTTTTTTAGCGTCCTGTTTTATTTGGTCTAAAGATAATCCCTTGGTATGAAAATAATGGTTAACCACCTGTTGGATAGAGGTTTCTTGTATTTGTTTTTTTTCTTTTTTTAGATTAATTTTTATTTTTTTGTCTCTCATAGCATAAAGTTTAACAGATTAAACTTGTTTATCAAGAGCCTGTTTATCGCTTATTGACTTTTTCTATTTTTTGCTATGATTTAAGAGTTAAAAGAAGATTTTTATATAATATAAATTACAAAAAAATTATGACCAATCAACAACAAGAACAACTTAAAAAATTTTTTATGACCCTGGAGAGAATTTCACATTCTCCCGGCGAACTTTACGATTTAGGGCTGGTGGTTTCCAATGAAATTAAAATTGACGATTTAATAAAAATTTTGAAAGAATATGGAGTAAAAGCCGAAAGCCTTATTTTGTCAGAAAACACGCCCGGGACAATGGAACTCAAGAATACTCTGAAAACGATTGGCTAAAATCAATCTTAAAACAAATATTCAAAGACAATCCCAACCCCAACCGTTTCAGGCATACTCATGATGATTGGACTAACAAAATCATTCCCAAAGCGGAAGAATTAATCAAAAAAGCGTTTCAAGACAAAAACCTTTCAATTCCCAAGTTCAAAGTCATTCTCATCCCGGCTTTGATTGCCAACCTCAAAACAACCCTTTATCAGCCTCAAGACTCAAAAACAAACACCCGGGAATGGTATTCCGGTGTTTTAAAAGATATTAGCAACAAAGATACTGACCGGTGTTTGAGTGGGGGCGGCTCGGGCGATGGCGGCGCGGCCAGTGTTAGCGGCAGCAGTCGCGACAGCAGCAGTGATAATCTTGGCGGTCGCCTCTCGGTCATGTTTTTTAAAAATACTGAAAATTAAATACTGAATACTTTGATTAAAGACTGATGACTAAAGAATTTTTAAATCATAAATTCGTTTAGGTTATGCCTAAACGAATTTTTTGGTTTTTTTATACAACTTTTTTATAAAGCATTGACCATAGAAACAAAAGTTATATAATAAGAGTATATGAACAAAATAATTCAACAAACATTTCAAGATATTAAGTCATTAAAAATTCAAGGCGCGACAGCCGTAGCTAAAGCAGTAGTTTTGTCTTTAAATAAATTTGGTATTGAAATTAAAGAAAATAAAATAGGGGAATGGCAAAAACAAGTTAGAAAAGCGGCTGATTGTTTATTGTCAGCCAGGCCGACCGAACCAATGGCGCAAAACGGAGTAAAAATCATTTTTTTTGGACTTAGAAACATAAAACCGCAGAATGTTATGCAAGCCAAGAAATGCCTTAAAGAAATCAGCGCCGAATTTTTAGCCGTTCTCAATAAAGCGACCGGTTTAATAGTCAAGAATGGACAAGAAGTGATTAAAAATAACGATAATATTTTTACTCATTGTCATTCTTGGTTGGTTGAACAAATTTTAATTCAAGCCAAAAAAAACAAAATTATTTTTAAGGTTTTTAATACCGAAACCAGGCCTCTTTTTCAGGGCAGAATCACCTCAAAAAAAATGATTCAAGCGAAAATACCGATTACTATGGTTGCCGATTCTTCGGCCGGATTTTTAATTTCCCATTATTCCGGCAAAAAATTAGAAATGGACAAAATTATTTTAGGAGCCGATGCTATTTTATCCGACGGTTCAGTTATTAATAAGATAGGCAGTTTCGGTATTGGCGTGATTGCTCATGAAGAAAAAGTTCCTTTATATATTGCCGCTCCTTTATTGAAATTCCATAATAAATCATGGATTAAAATAGAAAAACGTTCATCAAAAGAAATTTGGTCGCAAGCGCCAAAAAAATTAAAAGTTATTAATTTTGCTTTTGATAAAATTCCAGCCGAATATATTACCGGCATTATTTGCGAGACGGGAATAATCAAAGCAAAAGATGTTAAAAAATACACCAAAAAATTGTATCCATACCTTTAGAATTATTGGAACATTGGAACATATGAGCATTAGAACATAAAAACGATTTCAATGGTCTCGGCCGAAGACTGACTTGCAGTTTTAGATGGGAAAATATAAAGAAAAATAAATTTAATAGAATATATGAACAACTATTTAAGATTAAATTATAAGCCTGATTATAAAAACGATATCATTGCCGTTTTTTACGGCGAATCAAAATTATCATTGTCTGAATTGGCAATTAAAGTCGCCGAAGAATCATCAATCGGCACTTGGACCAAGATAACGACTTTATCACCTAAGACTTTTGAAAAATTGGCCGGGCGAATTTTTTATGTTAATTCCAAAACCGGAGTTTTCAAAATAGCTTATCCCTTGGCTTTGTTTGAGCCAAAAAATATTCCCCAACTCTTATCAAGCATTGGCGGAAATGTTTTCAGCATGAAAGCGGTGGAAAATTTAAGATTAGAAGATATTGAATTTCCGCAAAAATATATCAACGGTTTTCCTGGCCCAAAATGGGGGATTGCCGGAATTAGAAAAATGCTCGGAGTATATAATCGGCCGTTAGTCGGTTGTATTATGAAACCGAAAGTCGGACTTAATTCCGAGCAAAACGCCAAATTAGCGGCTGAAGTTTTTACTAATGGAGTTGATATAATCAAAGATGATGAAAATTTGACAGATTTATCTTTTAACCGATTTGAGGATAGAGTAATCAAGGTTTTGAAATTTAAAAAACAAGTTGAAAAACAAACTAAAGAAAAAAAAGTTTATGTTTTTAATGTTACTGCGCCGGTTGAAATAATGTTAAAACGCGCGGAATTTGTTAAAAAAATGGGTGGACATTGCGTAATGATAGACATTGTTTCCGCTGGCTGGGCCGCGGTACAATCATTAAGAAATCGAAATTTAGGACTAATTATTCATGGCCATCGCGCCGGACATTCAACTTTTACGAAAAACAAAAAGCATGGTATTTCAATGCTGGTTTTGGCTAATTTAGCAAGATTAGCCGGAATTGATCAATTGCATACCGGTACAGTAGTGGGAAAAATGGAAGGCAGTGAAAAAGAAGTTTTAGGAATCAATGAACTTTTAAAAGAAGATTGGGAAGGGTTTAACAAACTAAGAGAAAATTGGAGCGGACTAAAGTCGGTTTTTCCCATTGCTTCGGGTGGACTGCATCCAGGCTTGACTTCCAAATTAGTGAAAATTTTAGGACAAGATGTAATTATTAATTTTGGCGGCGGTATTCATGGTCATCCCCAGGGCAGCGCGGCTGGAGCCAGGGCAGCCAGACAAGCGGTGGAAGCAACAATAAAAAAGATTCCCTTAAAAGTTTACGCTCAAAAACATCAAGAACTAAAACAGGCCTTGGATTATTGGAAGGTTTAAGTTTTAATAAAATAAATTAAGAAAAACAAAATGAGAGGCTAAACCCCTCATTTTGTTTTTGGGGATAATAATAGATTAAAATTTAATTTCGGGCGTTTGTTTGGCTGTTTCTTCTTCTAGTTGGAAAAACTCCGCCTTTTTAAAACCCAAAAGTCCAACAATCATATTAATCGGAAAAATTTCTTGCTTGGTGTTAAAATCTCGAACATTGCCGTTATAAAAACGTCGGGAGGCCTGAATTTTATTTTCCGTGTCAGTAAGCTCATCTTGCAGGGCTTTAAAATTTTCTGAAGCCCGCAATTGCGGATAATTTTCCGCCACAGCAAATAACGTTTTTAATGTTTCAGTTAAACCATTTTCCGCTTTAGATTTTTCTTCGGGCGAAGCCGCGTCCATAGCTTTGGTTCTAGCCTCGGTTACTTTAATAAAAATGTCTTTTTCGTGAGCAGCGTACCCCTTAACTGAATTAAGCAGATTTGGAATCAAGTCATAACGACGTTTTAATTGCACTTCTATGTCCGACCACGATTCTTTGACGCGATTGCGCCAACGAATTAAAGAATTATAGCTTCCAATAAGCCACAAAATCACAATAGCGACAATAATAACGATCCACAAATAAATAGTCATAAATTAAATAATATTAATTATATATTTTATATATTGACGTTTAAGCGACCTTAATAAATTTTTGTTTTTTAAAATTAAGATCAAAATTGATTGTTAAATAACCAAAGTCAGATAATTTTTGCCAAGAAAGAATTTTTGGTTTACTTTTTAAATTATGAATAATTCCCAAAAAGACTAAAATGGGCCTCAAATCGTAGACATCTTGTTTTATTAGTTTGGCAATATTTTTCTTTTTAATTAAATTTATTAGCGATTCTTCAATATTTTTATTGTCGCTTGCTTCTTTTTTAAGTAAAAGTTTATGGCAGGCGATAATTGCCACTCGTTTATTGCTTGAACTTATTTCTTCTTTCAAGTTTTGACCAAATAACAAATGAGTTTTTTGATCAGCCGACGAACAATTAATAGGAATAAGGGAAAATTTTTGTATTTTTTGTTTTAAATAATATAGCGGGACAGAATTATTAATACTTAAATTCGGTTCAGTCGTTATGATGGTTGATAATGGAGAAGAAAGATTTTCAAATCTTTCTTTTATTTTATAAATCAGCTCGGCATCACTTTTAAATTTCATTTTAGTTATCAGGTCTCCAAAGTTCTTGAAATCAGCCAAGTATTCCTCGGATAAATTTATGGAAAACATATTTTCAGAATTTTCGTCATTAAGAGAAATTATTATTAATGTTTCCGGGTCAGTTTCTGCCGCCAAAATAGCGATTTTTTCCAAAGCGTGAATAGTTTCTTGAATTTGTAAAATATTTTCCTGATTTATGGTCGGAATCAATAATGGGGAAGAGGAGACAATTGAGGCAAAACAAATCATATTTATTAATTTGCGGTTATTTCTAAGGGATTACTTAATGAATGTAGATTTAATATTTCATTAGAGACAGTAATAATACTATCCCATTGGTATCCTAAGGCATCAAAGGTTTCTGCGGAGTTAATCGGCAATCTTTTCCCCTCGCTTATTAAATAAACAGTTGGACTGCCATGGGTTTTTATCAGTATTCCGTCTTTAAATTTAACCGGTTCGCCACTTTCAAACTTATTCAACTCTTCCGTTTCCGTTTTTATGATGTAGTTATATGGAAAGTTAGCGTTTAGTATTTCAGAACAAATAATGGGATATTTTTTATTTTCTTTGACATAGTAAACGCCTTTTGATGTTTTGTCTTGCAATAACGCGCCGCTGGGATACGGAGAAGTAATTGAATTTCCGTCAATATAGTAAATTAAATCCGCTTGTTCAACTTTAATAATTTCTTCGGAGTTATAACCAATAGCTTTAAACATTTTTTCCGAAACGGGTCTTTTGGTTTGATCTACCAGCATATAAATTTGATTATTATCATCCTGAACCAAGGAATAGTTTGGAAAATTTACCGGTTCGCCAATTTCATAATTTAATAAATCATTTTTTTCAATATCTTTAACGTCTTCAAATTTATAATTCAATAAAAAAATATTTTTTGAGAGAAAAGGGTGACGCTGTCCATTTTGAATCAACCAGACTCCTTTTTCGTTTTTTACCCTTATTAAAGTTCCTTCGGGAAATTTTTGATCCTGTTGTCCAAACCAATTTTGCCAAATACTCCAAAAAAGCCAGTTGTCAAAAAGGTGTGGCGCGTAATTATAAAGATTGGCGGTAGCGGCATTTTTTGGCGCAACAAATCGTCCAAAATCTTTTATTAACCAGCTATCTTTTGAATTGGACAATGTTTTTGTTTTTGCTCCTGATTTAAACTGAAATTGCCAAGGATGTTCCAAATAATAACAAAAACGCCAAGCCGCTCGGTCAACTTGTCTGGCAAACCCTCTGAATTTCTTAACAATCGGGGCATAATCATAACAACTAAATCCAGTCGCCCAATTATAATCGTCTTGACTGGGGTTTTTCTTGGTAATTAATCCTTTCTCTCTTTGCAGGAGTGTGATTAGAATTTTTGGATTGATTTTATATTCTTGGCCGGCGCGATATATTATTTCTGCCGCTGACTTTTCTCGCCCATCAACATCATCTGTTAAGTAGTTTTTTATTGCGCCGCCGTTTTTTTCCAAAAACGATTGGATTTCTTTAGCAGTCATGCTTTCATAATCAGTGAGCTGATAGTCGGAAATAATATATTCGTGATCAAAATCACCGTTTTTAGCTAAGACAATTTTTGACTGCAATAAACAAGATAGAAGTATTAGACTTAAGGAGATTAATTTGATTTTTAAAGAGATATTTTTTTTCATTAATCGCTATTTAATGACTATTTTACCTCTCTCGTCGTCAACCTTAAGATTGACATCGGTTTCTACTCCGTTACTTATTATTTTTAAAGACAGCTGATCAAGAATATTCTTTTGAATAACTCTTTTTAACGGTCTAGCTCCATAAAGGGGATCAAAGCCCATCTTTACGATTAAATCCTTAGCTTTTTCGGTTATTTTTAATTTAATCTTTTTTTCTTCCAACTTTTCCACTAATTTTTTAAGCTGAAGCTCAACAATTTGCCTGATTTGTTCTTTGGTCAGGGATTCAAAAATGATAATTTCGTCAATTCTATTTAAAAATTCTGGTTTAAACGTTTCTTTTAAAACCTGATGTATTTTATCTTCAATAAATTCTTGAGCGGTATTTTTTTCTTTTTCTGAGC
Source organism: uncultured Gammaproteobacteria bacterium (assembly GCA_964576065.1). GTDB lineage: Bacteria > Patescibacteriota > Patescibacteriia > UBA2591 > UBA6264 > CAZNTW01. Next base: position 26,741 of record CAZNTW010000003.1, on the reverse strand, counting down.
CAAAACCGAATTCTGATCTTTTAGCTTGATCTTGAAGCAATTCACAGCCTAGATCAGAGGTCATAATTATAACCGTATTTTTAAAATTAACCGTTCGTCCTTTGGCGTCAGAGAGTCGCCCTTGATCTAGAATCTGCAATAAAATGTTAAAAACATCAGGATTGGCTTTTTCAATTTCGTCAAACAAAATAACACTGTAAGGGCGGCGTTTTATTAAATCAGTTAATTGTCCTCCTTCATCATAACCAATATAACCCGGAGGAGAGCCTATCATTTTAGAAACAGTGTGTTTCTCTACGTATTCCGACATATCTAATTGAATAAGAGCGTTTTCGGTATCAAAAAGGAATTCAGCCAAACTTTTTGCCAACTCGGTTTTACCGACTCCGCTTGGACCCAGAAAAATAAATGAACCAATGGGACGATTTTCTTCGCCAATACCAGCACGCGAGCGTCTGATTGCATTGGCAATGGCGGTAACGGCTTTTTCTTGATTAATCAGTCGTTTGTGTATTTCTTCTTCCATCTTAATCAATTTTTTTGTTTCTTCTTCCAACATTTTTGTTGCCGGAATTCCCGTCCAAAGAGCGACAATGCGAGCTATTTCTTCGGCTCCGATTTCTTCTTTTAAAATTCTTTTATCAGATTGTATTTTGGAAAGATTTTTTTGCGCGGCAATAATTTTTTTTTCTAAATCCGGCACTTCTCCATGTTTTATTTCCGCCACTTTTTGTAAATTAGCGTCTCTTTCGGCGATTTCGGCTTGTTGCTTTAATTTTTCAGTTTCTCCTTTTAATTGATGGATGTTGGTAATAATGTCCTTTTCGGTTTTCCAGCGCACCGAAAAATTATCAATTTTTTCTTTTAAATCAGCTGCTTCCTTTTTAATTTTGCTTAATTTTTCTTTGTTTTTTTCTTTTTCAAAAATATTCATTTCGACTTCCATTTTTGTCAAACTTCTTTTCATTTTATCCAATTCCTCGGGCTGACTTTCAATTTCCATTCTCAACGAAGAAGCGGCCTCATCCATTAAATCAATAGCTTTATCGGGCAAAAATCTGTCAGTAATGTAGCGCTGTGATAATTTGGCGGCGGCTATTAAGGCTTGGTCGTTTATTCTAACGCCGTGATGAACTTCGTATTTTTCTTTAATTCCGCGCAATATTGCGACCGTATCTTCAACTGACGGTTCACTTACATAAACAGTTTGAAATCTTCGTTCTAGGGCGGCATCTTTTTCAATATATTTTTGGTATTCTCTCAGGGTCGTAGCGCCAACACAGTGCAACTCTCCGCGCGCTAAAGCCGGTTTAAGCATATTTGAAGCGTCAATCGCTCCTTCAGCCCCTCCCGCTCCGACCAAAGTGTGTAACTCGTCAATAAATAAAAGATAGTTATCGGCTCTTTTTATTTCTTTTAAAACAGCTTTGAGTCTATTTTCAAATTCGCCCCTGAATTTAGTTCCGGCTATTAATCCGCCCAAATCAAGAGAAATTAAATCCTTTGTTTTTAGTGATTCTGGCACATCGCCCTTAATAATGCGTTGAGCTAATCCCTCAGCAATGGCTGTTTTTCCTACTCCGGCCTCACCAACTAAAACCGGATTATTTTTTGTTCGACGACACAGGACCTGAATTACTCTTCTAATCTCGTCGTCGCGGCCGATAATTGGATCTAATTTTTCCTGGCGAGCTAATTGGGTTAAATTAACAGTATATTTTTCCAAAACCTGATATTTGCCTTCTGGCTCAGCCTCAGTGACCCTTTCGTTGCCGCGAACATCAACTAAAACTTTTAAAACTTTATCAGCGTCAATATTGGAATCCCTTAATAAATTTTTAACCAAAGAAGGGATATTTAAAATCGCTAGAAACAAATGTTCAGTGCTTACATATTCGTCTTTTAGACGATCAGCCTCTTTGGTGGCATAGAGAATGGTTCTTTGCATTAGTGGGGTAACCATAATTTCAGCCAATCCGCCGTTCGGTCCGATTTTTATTTGCGGCAAATTTCTAATTAGTCCGATGGTTAAATTTTTTAATTTTTCAATATCAACTTCCATTTTTTTTAAAATAGCTAAAACTACGCCATCTTCTTGAAGCAGTAAAGATAATAATAAATGACAGGAATCTACCTGTTGTTGATCGTTATCTAACGCTAGATTATGAGCATTTTGCAGGGCCTCTTGGGCTTTTATGGTAAAGTTATTCATATATTTATTATATAAAAAAATTGCCTATTCGTCAATAGTTTTTTTGTAATTTAAACAAAAAATTGAAAACTAATTTCAGGTAATAAATTTTATCGCTTTTGTTTGAAATTTTGGCATTGAAACAATCTTCATTCCTATGGAAAAAAGGAATTTTTTAAATAAAGAATTTTTTAAGAACAACATAAAAAATTCTTGCTTATTTTTCTTTTTTAACCAGTTTTCAATTAAATTTTTATTATTATTTTTCAAAATGTCGTCAGCAATTTGTTGTCCTGAAATAATGGCGGAATAAATTCCTTTTCCCGTAAAACCGGAAGTAAGTCCGGCAGTGTCACCGGCTAAGAATAAATTTTTAAACTTAAAACCGCGGTAATCAAAATTTATTATTCGACATTCCAACTTAAAATTGGCTGTATTTATATAATTTTTTTTAGCCAAAAATCAAAATTATTTTTTAATTTTTGGGGATTAATAAGCCTAATATCGCTACCACAACCTACGGAGGCATAATCACGATGTGGAAATATCCAAACATATCCGCCGCCGAATAAATAAGGATCCAGATATATAGCAAAATGTTTGAATTTTTGTTTTATGATATATTGAAACGCAACGCATATTTTTTTTGAGGGTATATCCAAATATTTTCTCACCAAAGAATCAGAGCCGTCGGCGCCAACTAAAAACTTAAAATCAATTATTTTTTCCGAAATTGTTTTTAAAGAATTATTAGAAATAATTTTAGAAACAGAATCGTTGTATAAAAAACAAATTTTTTTATTATTTGCCAATTCTTTAATCCACTGATTTAAAAGTTTTTGTCTATCAATGGGGGCGATAATGTTACCATTTTTAGGGAAAACAACGGTTTTATTTTTATAATTAAGGACTATTTTTTGTAAAGGAACATCTAAAACGTCATTGGGTAAATATTCTAAATCCGAAGAACTTACTCCGCCAGCGCATATTTTTTATCCAACATTCTTATTTTTTTCTATTAAAAGTATCTTTAAATTTGATTGAATCAAAGATTTAGCGCAAGCAAGTCCGGAAATATTTCCTCCAACAATAACAACATCATAAAAATTTTTGATTTTTTCGTTTTCCATGGTAATAATTTAATCAAAATTCACTAATTTTTTCACAAAAATACTCCTACAATTTTATTTCCGCATTTAGGACAAACGCCGCCGGATTTGAGATAATTCTCTATTTTATAACCACTGCGGTCAATTATTTTGGTTTGACACTTAGGACAAAAGGTATCTTCTTGAAGGCCCAAATTACCGCCATAAACGTATTTTAAGCCGATTTTTTGACCGATTTTTATCGCCTCAGTAATTAAAGATGGGGGAGTGGGAACAATTTCCAACATTTTATAACACGGATAAAAAGCGGAAACATGCCAAGGGGTCTCGTCGCCCAATTCTTTTTTTATGAATTGAGCGATTTTTTTAAATTGATTTTTCTGATCAGTATAGCCGGGAATAATTAAAGTGGTTATTTCCAACCAGATTTTTAATTTTTTTATAGCTTTTAAATTTTTCAAAACCGGTTTTAACTTTGCGCCACAGATTTTTTGATATAATTTATCGTCGAAAAATTTCAAGTCAATATTAATAGCATCTAAATATGGAGCAATGATTTTTAATGTTTGAGGGGAAAAATAACCATTACTAACCCAAATATTTTTTAATCCGTTTTTTCTTGCTATTTTCATTGTTTCTAGGGCGTATTCAAAAAAAATCGTCGGCTCGGTGTAGGTGTAAGAAATACTGGCGGCTTGACAATTTATTGCATTTTTAACAATTTGTTCCGGCGACATCTCTTCTCCAACCAAAGACATGTTCATATCTTTTTTAAAACCTTGAGAAATATCATAATTTTGGCAATTTAAGCAAGTAAAATTACAACCAACCGAAGCGATTGACAAAGAATAAGTGCCTGGTAAAAAGTGAAATAAGGGTTTTTTTTCAATTGGATCAAGATGGCGAGCAATAATTCGGCCGTAAGTCAGATTAATTAATTCGCCATTTTGATTTTTTTTAACACCGCAAAGTCCTCGTTTATTTTCAGAAATAAAACAATAATGCGAACAAGTTAAGCATTGGACCGATTTCTTTTGAAGTTTTTTATATAAAAACGCTTTTTCCATATCTATATTTTATCATTTTATTAGAATAACACAATTCATGATTCGCAATATAGTAATTAAAATCTTTTAAATATTAGTAAGAAAGACTTGGAAGCTCTATTCCCGGTTCATGTTGTTTTCCATTTTAATGTTCTAATATTTCAGTGTTTTCTAATTTCGCTCTTTACCTTTATTAAAAATAATGTAAAATTAAATATGTTCGTCTCTTAGGTTTTATATTTTAATAAATTTTAATATAAAAATATATGGGTTTTGAGGAAAAAGAAAAAAAAGAAAAAGCTAAAATTCCAGATAAGGATGTATCCGAATGGATTAAGTCATTGTGGGAAGGGGGATGACAGAAGAAGAAATAGACATAATTTTGAGCAATTTAAATTTAAATTTTAAAAAAGCAAGAGATCCTAAATTTGTTGAATCTGTTGAAAAAAGAAATAGAAGGGATTAAAAAAATTTTTAAGAAAGATTTTGGTAAAAATTTAGGCGCAGAACAAATACAATTTTTAAGAAAAAAAATAGAAGAAGGGGAGTAATACTCTCATTTATTTTCATAAAAACCACTAAAATAACAGATATTTTTTTGAACATATTTAATATTTTTAGTGTCTTTCAATTACGCGATTTTTTTGATATTTTAATAATTGCCAGTTTAATCTATTTTATTCTGGTTTTGACAAAACAGACAAAGTCAAGTTTTATTTTATTTGGTTTTTTGTTATTTTTTGGGTTATATTTATTGAGTGGAAAATTCAACCTTAAATTAACCCGTCAATTCTTTCAATCGTTTTTCGCCTTTTTTATTGTTATAGTAGCAATAGTGTTTCAAAAAGAAATTAGAAAATTTTTTGAATTAATTCCTTTTTTTGGGGGGCAAGTTGGCGTTTCAGCGACCTAACTTACCAATCAACGATTATTTTACCACTTCAGAAGATTTTTCCGAAGTAATTGACGGATTAGCCAAACATAGAACAGGGGCTTTAATTGTGGTGTCCGGTAATCAGCCGTTAGACAGATATTTGGAGGGCGGTTGTTATTTGGGTGGCAAAATATAAAAATAACTGAAGATGAAATTTCCTATCCTTCTTATTTTTCACTTATTGACATTTCGCCCAAATCAATAAAATTTCACATTAAAGAATCCGTCACAGGACAGACAAAATAATTGATTATTTTTTATTCTCGCAAATTTATTTATGAACACCTTGGTCTGGATAATTATTTTTTCTTTTGTTACTAGCTTAATCGCTTGGACTGGATTGGCGGTTTTGATTTTTAAAGAAAGTTTGTTGAAAAAACTACTTCTTCCTTTAGTTGCTTTTTCTACAGGATCTTTAATCGGCGGAGCTTTTTTACATTTAATTCCGGAGGCTCTAGAAAAAGGAGAGCCGCAATTAAAAATTTTTTTGTGGCTGATTGTCGGTTTTTCGGTTTTCTTTCTGATGGAACAATTTCTGCATTGGCACCACTGTCATTTAGTTCCGTCTGAACACAAGGAACCTATAACTTATTTAATTTTAATATCTGATGGAATTCATAATTTTATAGACGGAATAATTATTGCCAGTTCTTTTTTAGTCAGTGTTAAGGTTGGAATAATTACTTGATTAATTTGCGCCGCTCATGAAGTTCCTCGGGAAATGGGGGAATTTGGTATATTGATTCACGGCGGATGGAAAAAATATAAGGCCCTGCTGTTTAATTTTTATCCGCCCTAACCGTTATTCCCTGCGCTCTTTTTGTTTATTTTATTTCTAAAAATATTGACACGACATTTTTATTATTTTTTGCCGCTGGAAATTTCATCTATATTGCCGCCTCTGATTTAATCCCCGAAATCAAAACCGGTGAAAATTTAAAAAGGGGATTACTTCATTTTTTTGCTTTTATCGTCGGCGTATTATTAATTTTATTTTTTAAGCTTACCTTTAATAATTAATGATTGGTTATGATTGAAACAATCAAACAATTATTGATAATAGATATAAACACTATTCAAATTTATCTTCTTTGGTTCTTGTTGGGATCTTTTACTGTGGCAACGCTTTCTGACTTAAAACATTTATCAGCTCAAAAAGAATTTGTTCAGGTGTGGATTTTATTTGTTTTAACAATTTTTGCCACTGATGTTTATTATCACTATTTTTTGGAGAAAAATATACCGTATCTTATTTTAAGATGGAGTTTACTTTTTGTTGTTTTACCTTTTTATTTTCGCTATTTTCGGCAAGTCGCTTGGGGCGATGTTTTTGCCAAAATGGCCGCTTGTTCTTTGTTGTCCCCGTTTTTTATTATTATCTTTATAATCCTCGTGGAAATAATTGATAAATTAACCAGGCGGATTTGGAAAATATGGGGAAAGGGTAATTTTTATCCGTTTATGCCCGTGATATTTTTTACCACTGGAATTTTATTGGTTATATCCATTTTAATTTTTAAAAATTAAAATAGATAAGTTAAATATTCTAATAATTTTAGCAAAAATCATTGACGAAAATAATATAATTGATATAATTTTTTTATAATTTATATCAAAGAATTTTTCTCGAATATTATATATAGTTCGAGATTTTTAAAAGGAGATTTTGTGGCGGTTGGATAGTTTAAAAGCTGATCCGACAAAAAAACCGAGCAGGTCTGTTGGAAAAGCGGATAAAACAACCATTTTATTTTATGTTTATATAGGTAAAATGGAAGTTGTTGGTTAGAGTCCAACAAGTCGTAATTCTTTGTAATTTTTTTAAAATTTTCAGAGAGGCCCTGACGAAAATTGTTAAAAAGAATTGCGAAGTTTTGCGCAAAACCGCCACAAATATTATCAAGCAAATCGTTTCTATAGCGATTTGCTTTTATTTTATTTGTTTCTCTGTAAAAACTTGTCTTTTTGAATTTTATGGACGCCGATGTCTAAATATTTTATTTTTTGGAACCAAGTTACAAAAAATTTCAAGTTTGGCGCTGAAATTATTAAAACAATATCGCGTTGTTTGTAGCGTGGTTATAATAGATTTATTTTGATAATTTGGTATAATATGTTATCTGATACCCAAAATAAATAAAATATGATTGAATTAAATGAAAAATTTGATTTAGCGGTTATCGGCGCTGGACCAGCCGGTATAATGGCCGCCGGTATAGCCGGTGAAAATGGGGCTAAAGTTGTTTTGTTGGAACAAAACCAGGTTTTAGGAAAAAAACTTTTAATTACCGGCAAGGGCCGTTGCAATATTACCAATGCTGCAGAAAACAACCGCGCTTTTATTAAAGAATTGGGGCCAGGCGGAGAATTCCTTTTTTCGACTTTAAATAATTTTGGCCCAAATGAAACAATTTCTTTTTTTAATAAATTGGGTATTGAGACTAAAATTGAACGCGGTCGGCGAGTTTTTCCAAGTTCAGATAAATCAATAGATATTTTAAACGCTTTGATTGCTTTTTTAAATCAGAACAATGTCAAAATATTGAAAAATGAAAAAGTAATGCGGTTTTCTGAAAAAAATCATTCAATTGAGAAAATAATTTTATCCGATCGAGACATTATTGCTAAAAATTTTGTTATCGCCACCGGCGGTTTATCATATCCGAAAACAGGATCTACTGGCGATGGCTATGGCTGGGCCAAAAAACTCGGACACAACATTATCAAACTAGAACCGGCCTTAACTCCAATTTTAGTTAAAGAAAAATGGATTAACGAACTAGAAGGATTAAGTTTAAAAAATGTATCTATCGGCATTTATCAAAACAATAAAAAACAAGACGAACAATTTGGTGAAGCCCTTTTTACCGATAAAGGCATGAGCGGACCGATAATTCTTGATTTGAGCCGAAAAATAGGACAATTGTTAAAAACCGGTTCGGTTGAACTAAAAATAAATTTTAAACCAGCTCTTGATTATCAAACATTAGACAAAAGGATACAGAGAGATTTTTTAATTAATCCCAACAAAATGTTTAAAAATGGTCTCGACGCTCTTTTGCCAAAAAAAATAATACCGACAATCGTCAGACTTTCAAAAATTTACGAAAATAAAAAAATCGGACAAATCACCAAAAAAGAAAGGGGAACAATTAACAAACTTTTAAGGGAATTTAAATTAAACGTTAAATGTTTAGATGGTTTTAATAAAGCTATTATTACTGTCGGCGGGGTTGACCTAAAACAAGTAGATCCAAAAACAATGAAATCAAAAATAATTGATAACTTATACTTTGCCGGAGAAATTTTGAATGTTCACGGACCAACTGGTGGATATAATTTACAAATATGCTTTTCCACTGGTTATACTGCAGGCAAAAACGCATTGATTTAGATTTATTTATTAAAGTGTTATAATGTAAACATGAAAACAAGGGCTTTTATCGCCATAAATTTGCCACCAAAGACAAAAAAACAAGTACAAGAATTAACAGAAGAGATAAAAACTCAAATTAACGGCGAGGTCAGGTGGGTTGAACCGCAGAATTTTCATTTTACTTTGCATTTTTTAGGATATTTGAACGATATTCAAATTAAAAAGACTCAAGAATTTTTAAATCGTTGGACCAAAGATTTACCTAGAACAAACATTAAAATAAGTGGTTTTGGTGTTTTCCCTAATATTCACGCGCCAAAAGTCTTTTTTCTCAGAGGAAAAGAAAGGCAAAATACTTTAAGCAATTGGCAAAAATATTTTAGTCAGAAATTGGATCGAATTGGCATAAAAACAGATCAGCGCGAATGGCAACCACACTTAACTTTTGGACGAGCTGAAGGAAAAATAGTTTTGCCAAAAAATTTAATCGGTAAATACGGGGGGAAAATCACTTTTATCGTTGAATCGATTGATTTAATGAAAAGCGAGTTAAAAAGAGCCGGACCAATCTATACAATTTTACAAAAGTATACTTTATAAATATTTTTTATGGTTTCTATAATTATTACCACCAAAAAAGAACCAAAAACGTTATCTTTGGCAATTCAAGCGATTTTGGATCAAAAAATAAACCAAGAGTTTGAAATTTTAGTAATCGGTCCAGACAGAGAAACCCAAGAAACGGTCAAAAAATTTTCGGAAAATAATGAATTTATAAAATATTTAAAAGATTGCGGACGAGGAAAACCAACGGCAATCAATTTAGCCATTAATCAAGCAAAGGGAGATATTCTTATTTTAACCGACGGTGATGTTAAAATAGGGGATTCAGCCGTAGATTTATTGTTAAGACGTTTTAATGATCAAAATATTGGCGCAGTAACCGGCCAGCCAATAAGCATTAATTCGCGCGATAATTTATTCGGATATTGGTCTTGTTTTTTAACTCAAGCCGCTCACCAAATGAGACTTAAAAAAAAGAATTTCTCTTGCTCCGGCTATTTGTACGGTTTTCGCAACTTAATTAAGGGAATTCCGGAAAATTCTTTATCGGAAGACGGGCTAATAACCCAAATAATCAAAGAAAAGGGCCTTAAAATCGTTTATGAGCCAAGAGCCGAGGTATATGTCAAATATCCAAATAACCTCAAGGATTGGCTAAAACAAAAGGTTCGCTCTACCGGTGGATACGTACAGAAATTTAAAATTGGAAAATCAAAATATAAAACAACGACACAAAAGTCAAAAAATCAGATAGGCGATACAAAAAAATTAAGAAATTTTTTACAAGAAGTGTCTGGTGGAATTCAAATGTTTTTTATTTATCCCAAAAGTGTAAAAGAATTTTGGTGGACGATTTTGCTTTATTGCGCTAGAATTTACTTGTGGATTAAAATTCTCTGGCTTATAAAAATAAAAAAATACGAATTTGATTCAATTTGGGAAAGGATAGAAAGCACAAAATAGGGGATTACGTTAAAAATCAAAATTCAAAGAAATTATGACAGAAACAACAATAAATTATATAAAAAAATCGGCAATATTTTTTCTTTTTTCTTTTTTCTTTTTTATTTCTGGACAAGTTATGGCCATAACGGTTGATTATTCCGAAGAAATAGATAAAATTCAAAAACAAATTGATGAACAGCAAAAATCAATTAAAGAACTAAAAAATCAAGAAGAGGTTTATCGCGAAAAAATAGATTTAAAAAGAAAAGAAGCGGCAACATTAAAAAATCAACTGTCTATTCTAAGTGATCAAATCAGTGAAAGAGAACTGGAGATTAAAACCAAAGAAGAAGAAATTAAGTCAGCCAATCTTTCAATTAGAAATATCCAATTGAAAATACTTCAAAAAAAAGAAGAAATAGATTTGTTAAAAAACGATTTAAAAGGTATCTTGCAAAAAATAAATCAATATGACCAAAAAAATTATTTGGAAATATTTTTTGCCAACAATTCTTTCTCGGAAATTTTAAACCACTCTCGTTATTTGGCCAGCCTTCAAGAAAAATTATCCTATTCAGCTAAAAGGGTAGAGGTTATTAAAAGTGGCCTAGAGGAGCAAGAAAAAAATTTAAGAATAAAATTACAGGAATTAATAGGCTTAAAAAACGACCTAAAGAGCGTCGAATCTAGATTGGTGACCGAAAAACAAATCAATCAAACAATTTTAGAGGAGACACAGGGGGCTGAATGGAAATTTCAAAGCTTGTTAGCTGAAACCATCACCGAACAACAAGAAATGGAAAGCGATATTGCTTTTCTAGAAAAAGAAGTAAGAAAAAAGATCTCTGAAGAAAAAGAAAAACAAGCCGAAGCAATGGAAGCGGAAGGAAATATTGTTTTTTCTTGGCCAGTGCCATTAGAAAGAATTACCTGTTCATTTCACGATCCAGATTATCCTTATCGTAGTTGGATTGGCGAACATTCGGGGATAGATTTAAGAGCGGCGCAAAAAACTAATGTTCGGGCAGCGGCCTCTGGTTATGTTGCTAGGGCCAAAAATGGCGGATTGGGATACAGTTATATAATGATTATCCATAACGACACGTTTTCCACTATTTATGGTCATTTAAACGAAATTTCAGTTCAGGAGGGCGAATATGTTAAAAGGGGATCAGTTATCGGCAAAAGTGGCGGTTTACCAGGAACATCTGGTGCTGGGAATTTTTCAACCGGCCCGCACTTACATTTTGAAGTAAGAATGAAGGGCATTCCGGTTAATCCAGAAGAGTATTTATTATAAATATTATGTTAGACAATAAACAAAAACAACGAAACGCGTTTGACAATTCATCAAACAAAAAGACGGGGTGGTGGAAGAGAGAATTATCACCAACGGCTTCTTTGTTTTTTTTAACAATAAGCATTGTGGTAATTTTTGTTTTAGGATTTTTATTTATAAATGAATATTTAAATATTTGGACCGAAATTTTAAAACCTATCTAAAATTTAATCACGCGGTTTATTGTTTTAAGGGAATAGAGGTAAAATAAGCCTATTATGCTTCGCACAAGATCTCTTTTACGTCCCTTGATAAGATTATAAAACCAAAACAACAAAAACAGCTATTAAAAGCTGTTTTATCTATTATTTTAATTGGGTTTAGGTTTACTTGCGCTATTCCGTATTTTTATATTTTAATACTACTTCTTTACCGAATTTTAAAATAATATAATCAAGATTATTAAACTCCTCTTTCCTGTTCTTTAAAATATCGTCTAAATTATTGATTTGTTTTTCAAGGTTTACTTCCGAATTAATTATCGCCCGCCAACCAGCCTGAGTGATAACTTGTGCTTCGAAAATACCACCCTGTTCAGCTAACTCAACAAAATTTACTTTAATGCCGTTTTTAGTCCAAACGTCATTTTCTATAAAACCTAAGAGATTTTTGAGAAAATCGCGATAATTTTGGTCGTTAATTAGAGCGTTTGTCTTATCGTTTAAAATCGGTAATTCCCATAAAAATGATTCTTGTGTCGTAAAATCAGAATCATTGGGATTCTTTTCATTCAAGACAGTGTCTTTTGAATAAGAATAAATTATCTGACCGTCACAGTCTAAATAATTTTTATTATTGTCAGCCGTTAATAAAATAGCCTCTGGTTTAGTTTCTTTAAAGTTGACCAATAGCGTAGAAGGAAAAATTTTTGTTATTTCCAGTAATTCTATTCGTTTATCGGTTGCTAAATATTTTTTTAACGATTTAATTTTTACGGTTAATAAATTGTCCATCGGAAAAAGAAATTTTTTTTCACCAATAAAAACGTTTATTTTCTCCTCAAGCTCTTGTTCTGACATTAAACCATAATCTCCTATCTTATTGATATCTTTATTTTTAATTTGAAAATGGTCGGAGGATAAAAGAAAATAAATTGCTAAAATAATAACTATTAAACAAAAAAAAATAGCTAAGGATATTCTTGTTTTTCGTAAGCGCCTTTCTATAAAACGAGATCTTGAAAGATTAACTCGTCTCTTGGGACAACAATCTCGTGGAGATAAATTGCTATTTCGTATAACTCTTTTTCCGTTTCTACTGAACATATTAAATTTATTCTATCTAAAAATAAAATTATTTTTTAATAAAATTCAAAAAATTCTTTAGCGGCCAGGTGTTAATTACGTTGTTCTTTTCCAACCAACCCTTTCTGGCCACTGCTACGCCGAATTTCATTGACTCAAAAGAATTAACATTATGGGCGTCGCTGGAAATAATCATTTTTACTCCGTTTTCTTTGGCTAAACGAACTTGATTTGCGTCTAAGTCAAGTCGTTGCCAGTGAGCATTGATCTCAAGAGCAACTTTACTTTTTTTAGCCTTTTCTGAGATTTTATCAAAATCAACCGGATAACCATCTCTTTCGTTTATTATTCGTCCAGTGGGATGGGCAATTATATTAACATAGGGATTTTCTATGGCTTTAATCAATCTTTGGGTCGCTGTTTGTCTGTCCATTTTAAAGCCCGAATGGATAGAAGCTATAACCAAATCCATTTGTTCTAAAATTTTATTTGGTAAGTATAAATCTCCATTTTTTTTAATATCTACTTCTACGCCGACTAAAATTTTAATTCCTTTAACTTTTTTCCTAATCGCCTTTATGGCCCTAATATATTTCAAGGCTCGCTGATTGTTCAGTCCATTTGTAACCACCAGAGGCGAAGCGTGGTCGGTAATGGCGATATATTTATAGCCTTTTTTTTGCGCCATAGTTATTGTTTCCAAAATATTATTCTTTCCGTCAGACCAGTTAGTGTGGAGATGACAATCTCCTTGAATGTCGTTTAGAGAAATTAAATTTGGCAAACTTTTGTCTTGGGCGGCTTTTATCTCTCCACTGTCCTCTCTCAGTTCGGGCGGAATCCAGGGTAATCCGACAGCTTGAAAAACGTCTTTTTCTTTCTCTCCTCCAATTTTAATGAATTTTTTCCCATTTTTTTTAAAAACTCCATATTCGTTAATTTTTAATTTTTTTCCCAAGGCTAATTTTCTAATTTGAATATTATGATTTTTTGATCCGGTAAAATAATGGAGCGCGGCCCCAAAACTATTTTGACTAACCACCCTCAGGTCGGCTTTTATGCCATTTTTTAAAACTACTTGCGATTTAGTTGGTCCGCAAACTATTATTTTTTTAACCAAATCAAGTGTCGTAAAAAAATTTGTCGCTTCAACTGGATTCTTTGAAGTAATTAAAATATCTAAATCGCCGACTGTCTCTTTCCAGCGCCGAAAAGATCCACAAATTTCAATTTGATTGATTGATTTTATTTTTTTTAATTTTTCAACAATTGTTTGGGCTAAGGGATAGATTTCACCCAACAAAAATCGTCCCTGATTTTGTTCATACATTTCTATAGCTCTTAAAATATTTTTCTCGCTTTTTTCTCCCCAACCCTTTATTTTAAGTAAGCGATGCGATTTTGCGAGCTTTTTCAATTTCGGCATCGAATCTATATCAAACTTTTGATAAAAAAATCCTACTTTTCTCGGCCCTAATCCGCTAAGATTTAATAAATTCAAAACTCCGCGCGGAATTTGTTTTTTTATCTTTTCCCAATGTTTACAAACGTTGGTTTTTATCAACTCTTCGAGACAAGAAGCAATTACCTCTCCTATTCCGCCAATTTCTCTTAATTTCCCCTTTTGAATTGTCGTCTTTAAATCTTCTGGTAAATTTTCAATTATTTGGGCTGCGTGACGATAAGCAATAATTTTAAATTTATTTTCTTGTTTAATCTCTAAAATATCTGCTATTTGATTCAAAATTCCTGCCACTGTTTTGTTGTCCATGATAACTTAATTAAAAGCTAAAATTTCCCCTAACATAAGACAGGGAAAATTTAGCTAATTTTTTGCTATTTTAATTTTAAGCTTTTCCCAAAATTCGAAACATCTTTGTTCCGCATTTTGGACAGACGCCGGTCATAGCTCTGCGAACAACGCCACCCTTTCCTTTCATTGACACTTCTTTAGCGTCTTTCATTTCTCTTTTAGCTTTACATTTAACGCAATAACCTTCCATAGTTTTTTTGATTAATTTATTAGTTAATACTGATATTATAACCTTATTTATTACTATTAGCAAGTCCTTATGGGTTTTTATTCTATTTCGTTCAATAATCTTATTAAGATATCTTTTGTAAATTCAAAATTTCCGAAATAAGGGCTTTTAACCGAATCTGATCGCTCGAAGTTTTGAGTTAGAGGATTAATAAAATTACCGTATTTACTCATACCATAATCCAAATGGCAGCCAGTAGAAGCGCCGGTTGTCCCAACATAACCGATAATCATTCCTTGTGTTACTTTCGCGCCATATTTCATTCCTTTAGCGTAAGATGATAAATGTCCATAACGGGTACTGTAGACGTTATTATGTCGAATAGTTATTGTTTTTCCGTAAACATTATTCCAACCGATTGAAACAACTGCGCCCGCTCCAGAGGCTGAAATAGGGGTGCCGCAAGCTGCGGCATAATCAACCGATTTATGCGTGGTATAAATTTTCCAAACTGGATGATATCTTTTTAGTGTATATCCTGAACTTATATATCTATAACTTAGGGGCGCTTTTAAAAATTGCCTTCTTAAACATTTACCGTCAAGGCTATAATAGTCCCCCCTTCCCTCTTGATCTTTATAATAAATTGCCCAAAAAATTTTATCTTGATTTTGATAATTAGCGGCTAAAATTTTACCCAACCCGGCCTCTTTTCCGTCCAAATATTTTTTTTCGTAAACAATTTTAAATTTGTCCCCCTCTCTGACATCAAAGACAAAATCAACGTCCCAAGCAAAAACATCAGCCATTTCCATAATAATTTTATCAGGTAAGCCAATTTTTTGGCCCGTCTGATATAAACT
Source organism: uncultured Gammaproteobacteria bacterium (assembly GCA_964576065.1). Taxonomy (GTDB): domain Bacteria; phylum Patescibacteriota; class Patescibacteriia; order UBA2591; family UBA6264; genus CAZNTW01. The sequence continues at coordinate 11,148 of CAZNTW010000003.1, read as the reverse complement.
GCTTTCAACTTTTCCGGCAACTTGAATTAATTGTATTTCATATTCAATCGCTTTTTTATAAGCTTTTAATGTCTCATCGGACATTTTTTTAACTACCAGAAGATTGTCGGCGTCAATCTCGTATTCAATTCTTTTAAATTTTTTGGTTTCATAGTCAAATAAAGCCTTGATTTTATTTCCGGCTTTTATTTGACTTAAGTCGTAAGTGTCAACGGATGCCCGTAAAATTGTTTCCAATTCTTGAACACTCAAACCTAAGGCTGTATTTAATTTATAAAAAACTTCATCACCTCCTATAATATGTTCATTTACTTCAAATTTAGGAGAAGAATCGATTTTTAATTCTTTATTTTTTACCTCTGAACTATTCTTATTTGATCGATTAGCCAAAGGAAACAACCAAATTATGGCGATAATTATTAAAAATAAAAAAACGAACAATTTTATTTTTTTAAGCTTTTTTCCCTTTCTTTTTTTAAAAAATATCATCTGCTTATTTACAATTTCGCAATTTATGCTAATTTTTAGCTATGTTTAAAGAATTATTCGTCAAATATAAACCATTAATCCTCGTTCTGATAGTCGTTTTGGGCAGTTTTTTCGCTTATCTGAACATTTATTCACACGAATTTCTCTGGGATGATGAATTTCTGATTCAAAACAATATTTTTATTAGAAGTTGGGAGAATCTACCGAAAATTTTCACTACTTGTAGCGGAGCCGGTGCCGGGCGTCTAGATAATTTTTATCGTCCGATGCAAACACTTTTTTACACTTTGATTTATTCTTTTTTTAAACTAAATCCGTTCGGTTATCTATTTTTAAACGTTTTACTTCACTTAAGCAATGCAATTTTAATCTTTTTGCTGTTAAAAAAAATCTCGAAAAACGACTATCTAGCCGCATTAGTTTCATTTTTTTGGGTCATTCACCCCGTTCACACAGAGGCAATCACTTATATGAGCGGAACAGCTGATCCTTTAAGCGTTTTTTTTGCTTTAATATCATTCTTGCTGTATTTTTTATTCAAAAAAAACAAGAATTGGATAATCCTTTCTTTTTCAATTCTTACTTTTATTTTAGCACTTTTATCAAAAGAGACAATGATAATTTTTCCCGGATTAATCATTCTTTATGAATTACTTTTTTCTGATAAACAACAAAAGATATTAAATTGTCGTTTCGTTATTCCTTTTTTAATCATTTCAATGGTTTATTTCATTCTTCGTTTAACTGTCCTGAATTTTATAAATACCCTTAATATTTACGAAGATTCAAATGTTTATACCGACCATCTTTCAATCAGAATTATTACTTTTTTGTCTTCTTTAATAATGTATTATTCCTTTATTTTTTGGCCCGTTAATCTGCACATGGAACGCGATTTTCCGATTTTTACCAATCCCCTTTCTTGGCAACCATTGGTTTCGATAATTATTATTTTAATTTTTATCATCGTTATCATTCGTGAATTAAAACAAAAAGCTACCCCCTTATTAAGTTTTGGTTTAGGCTGGTTTTTTATCGGATTTGTTCCAATGAGCGGCCTTATTCCGGTTAATTCCTTTTTGCTTGAACATTGGCTTTATTTTACTTCTATCGGACTATTTCTTTGTTTAGCTGTCGGACTTAGATATCTTTGGAAGAGAATATCGAAAATTAAACCAATAATCATTTCCATTTTAATAATTATGGCCGCAATTTTAATATCATTAAATTTATTTAGGAACCGCGATTGGCGTAATCCAATTATTTTTTATAATAATATTTTAAAATATGCCTCAGGTACGGCCAGAGTGCATAACAATCTAGCTATGGCTTATGTTGATGAAAATGATTTAATTAAAGCGGAAAAACATTATTTGAAAGCAATTGAAATAAGCGATATTTATGCTCAAACTCATTATAATTTAGCTATGTTGTATCTAAAAACAAATCGCGAGAAAAAAGCCGTAGAACAACTGCTAAAAAGCATAGAAATAAATAAGAATTTCTTTTTTTCTTATCAGGCCCTGGGAGCGATTTATAAACAAAATAATGAAATAGAAAAAGCCCAGGAATATTATCAACAAGCTGAGCAGATAAAATATTATTAGTTAAAAAATAAAAAATCAGAAACAATTAAGTCTCTGGTTTTTTTAATATATCATTTTAATCGTGAAATCTGTATTTTAATAAAGTCCATAAAGCCTTAAATCCATCCAAATAAGTGATTTTTTTGCCCTGATGGCGGGGAAAATATTTAACAGGGACTTCTTTTATTTTTATCCCTTGTTTTAAGATTTTAGCCGTAATTTCAGGTTCCCAAGCAAAATCATTATTATCTATTTTAATTGATTTGATTAAATCAGTTTTAAAACATTTATAGCAGGTCGGTTCATCGGTTAGGTGCGAGCCATAAAGTAAATTAGTCATCAGGGTAACTATTTTCCCTCCGCAAAAAAATAAATACGAGCTGTGTTTTTTATTTCGTTTTTGAAGTTCGCGGCTACCATAAACCACCTTGGCTAATCCGTCTAAAATCGGTTTGACGCAAAGATTAATGTCGTTGGGATCATATTCTAAATCAGCATCCTGAACAATAACAATATCGCCGGAACAGTTTTGCAGACCGATTTTTATTGCCGCGCCCTTACCTTGATTTTTTGATTGATAAATAATTTTAATTTCGGTTTGTTTGGTTAAAACGCTTGACGTGGAATCAGAACTGCCGTCGTCAATCACAATAATTTCTTTTTCTACACCATCAATTTTTGCTTTCTTAACCATTTTTAACAATTCTTCTATTGTTTTTTTTTCGTTATAAACCGGAACAATAATTGATAATTTTTTCATAATTTAACTCCTGTCTATTCTTGTTCGTTAATTAAAGAAACATATTGACTGAAAACCCAACCAATTTGATTGTCTAATTTTATTTCATACCATCCGTCTCTTTCTTCCACAAAGTCATATTTTTGATCAGGATATATTTTGCTCACAATTTGATAATTAAGCCCCGGACCTTTTCTGACGTTTAACCAAAGGTTATTTTGCAACAAAACAATAAAAAAAGAACCTTGTTTGTCTTCAACTGCTTCTGTCGGCTCAATTATTTCTACTGATTTAACTATTTCTACAGGAATATCGATTTGTTCGTTATTAATTGTTACTGGCGTTTCCTTTTGACTTAATGGAATTTCCCTCGGCTGATTATTTGTTACTTTATTTAAAATAGCGTAATCTGACGCAATCCAGCCGCTTAAATCAACATTTACTTGTATTTTATACCAATTATCTTGTTGTTCTATGAGATCATAGGCTTCTCCTGAGTTAATTTTAGCAACGATTTGAGAATCAGTTGTTGGTTTTTGTCTTACATTTAAACGACTAATATTATTTTTTACGGTTATTTTAGCGGTTATTTTACTTACTAATTCGGTTGATTGACTCTGAGTCTCTTTGTTATTAATTGGTAAAACCGACCCTCCTTCTATGATTTCGTTTTCCTTAATAATTGCCACGTCGCTATTCTCAGTCGAGACAATAATTTCATTTTTTCTTTCAATCTCTTCCGCTGTTCCAACTACCCGTTGATTGTTTAACGGCAGATTTTCTTTTTGATTACTGATTTCAAATGAAATAAACCAAGCGCAAAAAATCAAAAAGAAAAAAACAAAAATATATCTTACTTTGAAGGTTGGTTTGATTGAAAATTCTTTTTCAATTTGTTTAATAAATTTATTGGGAGGTAAAAGATTTATTCCTCTTTTCGGGTCGTTGCTTAGTCCCCTTAAAGCTAAACCAATAACTGTGTTGTAAAAAACAGAATCATTTTTTATTTTTTCAAGAATTGTTGACTTTCCGATTTTTACATCTTTTTTAATTTGTTCTGAAAAATAATTCGCGATACCGGCCATTTTCGCCGATCCGCCGGTTAAAAATATATTTTCAATCGGTCGTTCGTAATTGCAAATTACGTTCTTTACTTCTTGAATTATATCTTTTAATCCATTTTGTATAATCGTGGCTATCCCGACATCACCAGTTAAGCCATTCTCTTTTTTAATTTTATCAGCTTCTTCAAAGTCAATACTTAAATTATTAGAAATTAATTGCGTAAAATAATTTCCACCTATTGGAAGTTTGGATAACCATTCTATATTTTGCGATCCGTTAAAAATACTGATATTAGCTGTTCTAGCGCCAATATCAACAATCATTGAACAAACTTTTTTTTTGCTTTTTAAAATAGCTCTTCCTAGAGCCATAGCTTCTGTTTCAAGAACAATCGGCTTAAGCCCAACCTCAATTAATAGTTGGGAATAATCATTGGCTATTTCTTTAAAAATAGCGATAAATATAACAAATTGTTTTGGTCCGACAGTTTTAACCTTTTTATAATCCCAATATATTTTGTCGACCCTAAACGGTGTATTTTTTTGAGCTTCAGCTAATATGGTTCTTTTTAATTTTTTCCCTTTTAACCCCCTAGGAACCGCCAAAAAATCAAAAAATATTTTTGATTCTGGCAAAGATAAAACAACGTTTTGTGTTTTTATCGCGCTCGTCTTTAAAAATTCTTTTAAAGATTGCGTTAGCGCCTTTTTATTTAAGATTAAACCGCCTTTAATAAAACCGGGATTAAGCGTCATCCGAGCGAAATTTTTTACGCTTATTTTTGATTTTAATTCTAAAACCTCTACTGAATAATCTGAAATATCCAACCCAAAAGCCGATTTTTTGAAAAAATTAAACATAATTTTAAGAGATTCCCAGCTTTTTCTTAATTAAGGTGATTAAATCTGCCAAACTCCAATCGCTTTTAACTAAAAAATCATAAGCTCCATTCTCTAATGCTGTGGAAACATTATTCGCATCGCTTAAATTGGTTAGAACTATCACCGGCACCTTTTTTCCCCATTCATCATTACGCAAATATTTTAAAGCAGTCATACCATCCATCACCGGCATTATAATGTCAATTAAAATCAAATCGGGTCTTTCTGTTAAAGCCATATCCAGCCCCTCTTCTCCGTTTTTAGCTTGTAATGGATTAAACCCTTCACGTTTAAGTTTGTCATATAAAGCTTGTCGCAATGGCGTTTCGTCTTCAACAATAAGTATCTTTGCCATAAATTTTAAAAGTTAGAGTTAATTTATTAATGAATAATTCAATTTAAATTTTATTATCAAGCGAGTGAGAGAAAAACAGTTCGCTGGCGCGGATTGCTTTTCTGATCCGCCAGTTGGCGGAGCAAATATCAAAGGGTTTAATCCCCCTCCGCCAGTCGTTCGATCTCATCGAGACTGAGTCTCTCAAAGCGAAGGCCTAAAGGGTCCTCGAGCCCTGAATGGACTGGCGGATGAGAATAAGGGTTCGTGGCTTACTCCAATGTCTGATACCCTTTATTATTTACTCTATTAATGGTCTTATGCCGTTTTTCTTGCGCATCCCACTCAATGGTATGGTAAAAAAGAAGCTTGAACCTTTATTCTCTTCTGATTCAAACCAAATTTTTCCGCCGGCTTGTTCAATAATCGCTTTGGTAATATAAAGGCCTAAACCATTACCGTCGGTATTTTTTACTTTTATATTATCAGCCCTAAATAATTTAGTGAATATTTTTGTTTGTTGATATTTGGGGATACCGTAACCGGTGTCACTCACTTTTATTAAAAAAAATTCTTTATTTTTATTCGCCTCTATGTTAATTTCTCTTTTTCCAGAATTATATTTAATGGCGTTAGAAATTAAATTTTGCAAAACAATTCTTAAAAGACGGGGGTCGGCATTAATTATCGGCGACTCAAGGTCATACTTTTTGTTTATTTTTATTTTGCCATCTTTTATTAGTAAAACAAAATCTTTTAAAACATCCTCTATTAAATCAATTAAATTAATCGGTTCCGGCTCAATCACAAAAGTTCCCAACTCAATTCTTGAAACGCTTAAAAGAGCGTTAACCAACTCAATCATGCGATGGTTGGAATCATAAATATATTGTAAATAATTTTTTTGCTCAGAGTTAATTTTTCCCACTTCTTCCTTTAAAAGCATTTCGGCATACCAATTAATAGCTGAGATCGGCGTTCTAAGCTGATGCGAAGTAAGAGAAACGAATTCTGTTTTGGCTTGATCTATTTCCCTTTCTTTGGTTACGTCGCGGAAAACAACTACTGCTCCAACAATTTGACCATCTACTCCCTTTAGGGGGGCGGAAATTCCCGCTACCGGCAATTTGTCTCCGTTCTTTTTGACCAAGATACAATTATTTTCAGTAGATTTTATTTCTCCGGCTAAAATTGAAATTTCAATAAATTTAGACGCGCTTTCATTGTTATCTTTATTATAAACAAATTTAAAAAATTCGTCATACTTTTTATTTAAAACATCTTCTTTGATTACGCCGGTTAATTCTTCGGCTATTCTATTAAAAAGAGAGACTTGCCTGTTGTCGTTAACCACAAAAACTCCATCGCCGATACTATAAAGAATAGCTTCAATTTTTTCTTTTTCTTGTTCTAATTTTTCCAAATTAATCGAAAGTCCCTGGCTTTTTTCTAACAATCTATCAGTCATTTCATTAAACGAATAAGCCAAATCCTCAATCTCGTCATTTGATTTTATTTCCGCCCTTTTGGAAAGATTCCCTCTAGAAATTTCCATTGCCGCTAAATTCAGGTCCCTGATTGGCCTGACAATTGAATTCGCGGTTACAATGATTATTAAGACAACAATAATCAAAAAAATGGAACTAATGCTTAATAAAATATTTTTAAGCTGTCCAGCGCTAAACAAAATTTCTTGATAATCCATTTTTATAATAAGACTGCATTGAAAGGTTGGTAAATATTCCCAAACAGCCACAACCTTTACGCCTTCATAATCATTTATGATTCCCGAACCGCTTTGTTGCGTCAAGGCGTCCGAAAAATTTTTTAATTTTAAAGATTCCAGAGAAACATTTTGTTGAAAAGCCGCTCTAATATTTCTCCTTAAGGGGGCGGCAAAAATAGCCTCATTGCCATATTTATAAACAACCAAACTATCGCCCATTTTCCCTAAATCAGAATAATCTTGAATAAACGGATAAATTCCTTTATTGTTTATTTTTAAAATGAGAAAACCAATAATTTTTTCTTGTTTTATGATGGGAGAAGCGATAAAAGAAATTAAAAGTTTTTCATCTGGAAAATATTTAAAAACTGACATTTCTGTTTTCCTGGAAGTTGTCACATTAACCATTAGATTGGTTAATGTATTGTTCTGGTTTTCTGTGGCTATAATTTTCCTTTCCGTTAAAGAAAGAGTCTTCCCGCCATTTGAGATTAACAATAAATCAATGAAGTCGGAAGAATTTTTTATAGTTGAGATGTCTGGAAAAAGTTCTGTCCGGCTATTTATATTTTCCGGCGAATAATCTATATTTTCAACAATATCAGGAAGTCCCGGCCATCTGCTTAGGGTGGCGATTTCTTTTTTTATCTCAGAAAAATAAGAATTTATCTGTTCTATTTTTTGATTGCTGATTTTACTTAAACGATAAATTGCGCCTTGTTCCAATGTTTTTTGCGCACTATCAAAACTCACATAAATAGCGGTTATAAGAGGAACAAGAGAAATAACCAAAAAAATTGTCAAAAGTTTGACATTCAAATTTATCCTTATTTTTTTTATTTTTAGAAAAGCCATAATATTATTTTATAAAAATTTTTTGCTGTTCTTTTAATTAATAGGTTTTTTCCCACCAAAATTTACCCTGTTTTTTCCCGATCAACCCGCCAATCAATAAAAAAATTGTGGCAACAACAAATTTTATAATCCCCCACTCATTTAAACTAAGGCCAAAGTTATATTTTGAAAAATCGCTTATAAGCAATTTAATGTATAAAATTTCCAACGCGGCATAAAGAAGAAAACTGGTTAAAACGCCCAAAATAATAAAAAGTAAAATGTAAAATTTATTTTTTGTCATCTCTTGTTATTAAAACGTTTCTTAATTAAACGGGCTTGTTTTGTTAAAATTTGGAATATAAATTTTTTGACTTTTTGTTTTTTGATACCAACCATTTTTAAAGCCTAATTTTAAACAATGTTCCACCACTTGTGAAAATTCAGTTTTACTAAGCTGAGTGTTTATTTCCGGAAAATTATCGGCTTTGTTTGTCGGCGCGTATTGAGACATTAAACTGATATTTATTGACGGATCCAAATTGTAAATCATTTTTAAGACCAAAAAACTATTCTTTAAATTATTTGGTAAAACCAAATGACGCGTCAACAAACCGTTTGTCGCTAATCCCTTTTTAATTTTTAGAGAACCGACTTGAAATTTCATTTCCTTTAGACAAGCTAAAGCGACTTTAGTATAATCTTTAACCCCTGAATATTTTAAAGAAATTTTATTGTCGCCGTATTTAATGTCAGGTAAATAAATATCAACTAATCCTTTCATTGATTTTATAATTGATAATTTTTCATAACCGTTTGAATTCCAAACTATCGGCACAGAAAGCCCCATTTTTTTGGCAAAAATAACGGCTTTTATAATTTGCCTCCACCAAATTGTCGGTGTTACAAGGTCAATGTTTATTGCTCCGTTTTTCTGCAGCTTAAGCATTATTTTTGCCAAGTCCTTAATATCGCATTTGCGACCGATCCCTTGTTGCGATATCTGATAATTTTGGCAAAAAACGCAGTGCAAATTGCAACCGGAAAAAAAGATTGTTCCCGCACCCTGCTTCTTATTGCCGGTCAATGGTGGTTCTTCTCCAAAATGTTTACCAAACCAGGCAATTTTAACCGTTTCGGTAAAATCACTACTCATAAATAACAGTTAGGCGTTACTCTTTATTTCTATCACGTCTCCGTCTTGGATAACATAATCTTTCCCCTCTGTTCTAATTAACCCTTTCTTCTGCGCCTCAACAAATCCGCCGGCCTTAATCAGCTCTTGCCAATTTATAACTGCGGCTTTAATAAAAAATTTTTCAAAGTCAGTATGAATTACTCCACCAGCCTGAGGCGCTTTTTGTCCCTTTTTTAAAGTCCAAGCTCTAGTTTCGTCTGGTCCGGTGGTGAGAAAAGTTATTAAATTAAGCATTTGGTAAGTTTTTTTTATTAAAACGTCTACCTCCGAGTCAGATGGTAAACCGAAAGATTCTCTTTCTAATGAAGAAAAATCGGTCGCCTCTGATTCGGCCAAAATGTCAACAACTAAAAATGGCCAATGATTTTTTTTAAAACCTTCAACAATAGAATTATTTTTTTCATTTTTCTCTCCGTTTAACAAATATAAACAAGGCTTAAGGGTCAAAAATTGGCAAGATTTAAGAATATTTTTTTCTTCTTGATTCCATATTTGCGAAAATAAAGTTTTCTCTTGCTGTAAAATGTTTTTTGCTTTACCGATAACCTCAAGCTCTTTAATTGATTTCTTGTCTCCCATTCTAGCTTCTTTGCTTAATTTTTCCAATTTTTTATTGATAGTTTCTAAATCTTTTAAAATCAATTCCAAATCAAGAATTTCTTTTTCTTTAATTGGGTCTATTTCTTTTTGGGTATTAATAACGTTTTCATTGGCAAAAAAACGCAAAACATAAACCAAGGCATCGGTTTCCCTAATGTTAGCTAAAAATTGATTACCTAATCCTTCGCCTTGACTAGCCCCCTTAATCAGACCGGCAATATCAACAAATTCAATGGTAGTATAAATTTTCTTGGCTGATTTTTCTAATTTTACTAACTGGTCCACTCGGTTATCTGGAACGGCCACCACGCCGACATTGGGATCAATGGTACAAAACGGATAATTGGCGCAATCAACTTGTTTTTTTGTTATAGTTTGGAATAATGTTGATTTGCCGACATTGGGCAAACCAACAATACCGATTGATAAAGACATAATTTTTGATTTTTTATAACTCCTTTATTATACCTTTTTTAAAAATAAAAAACAGCCTAAAGCTGTTTTTTATTTTATTTTTTAAATAATTTTTAATCCTTAAAAAGTCTTTCTTTGACCTTTTGCCAAGGTGTTTTTTTTGTCGGCAAGACCCTCTTTCTCTCTTCCCACTTTCCTTGTTTTTTTAAATTTTCAATCCTGCCAAGCTCCAATGTTAAATCATCTATAATTTTAATCTGTTCTTCTGGAGTTTTTTCTATTTTTAGAGAGTCATCCATTTTTTCTTTTTCTCCCTCTTCTATGCTTTTTATTAATCTCTCTACGCATTCTTTTTGGTGATCTTTTTCAAAAAATCTATCGCCCATATTAATAAGGTTAATTGATTATTTGATTATTATAATAAAATACATTTAAAAAACAATGTCGCAATTTTACTTTAATGACAAATAAAAATTCTTTTTACTTGGCGTAAATTTTTCAATGGCGTAACGAAGCATTGTTCTAGGCATTATTGGCGCGTATTTTTTTAAAAATTTCTCTTCAATGGTTTGATTTTTCTTGCCAACTTCCCTTAACATCCAACCAACAGCCTTATGAATGAGGTCCTCTTTGTCTTTTAAGAGAATTAGCGCGATTTCTAAGGTATCTGCAAATTGATTATTTTTTATAAAGAATTGAGTGGAAATAATGCTAATTCTTCTTTTCCAGAGATTTTTTGATTTGGCCAATTGATACAAAATATCTTTATTTTTATCAAAAAGATAATCTCCAATAATTTTGGGAGACGAGATGTCAACTAAATCCCAATTGTTTACTCCTTTGATGCTTTTAAGATAAAAGTTAAAAATTTTTGTTTTTTCTTCTACTTTTGTTTTTCCGTACCTATCCATTAAAACCAATAAAGCAATAAAACGTTCTGTGTGGATTTTACTTTTTAATAAATCTTTTATTTCAAAAAAATTCAAATTATAATATTTTTTGGCAATATTTCTTTGTGTTGGGATGTTAATTCCCAAAAAAATATCCCCTTCTCCATATTCTCTTGGCCCAGTTTTAAAATATCTTTTTGAATGTTGCGCCCTAATCGGATCAGATAATTTATTTAATTCTTTTCTTAGCTGTTTTAATAAATTCATTTTATTTGTAAAAAGGATTTAGGGGAACTAAATTTAGCCCCCCCATCACTCTTCACAATTTAATTATTTAATTTACTTAGTTTCCAACATTTAACGCAACAGCGTTGCTATTAATTAATTGATTA
>CAZNTW010000002.1:37065-49728 GCA_964576065.1 uncultured Gammaproteobacteria bacterium | reverse complement strand
AAAACCAATTGAAGTATTTAATGAACTGTTGCAATAGAAGTTGGAAACCACCATTCCAAATTCCAAATTCTATCCATCCCCTCTCCTTTGACTTTTATTTTCTATCTTCTATTATTTATTCATGATTATAAAAACCATAAAAGTAAATCAGCCGGATTATCCGGAATTACTGAAACAGATTTATGATCCGCCAAAAGAACTTTATGTGGCCGGCGATTTAAAAGCTATAAAAAATTATCCTTTAGCTGTGGTCGGCACGAGAAAAATGTCCAAATACGGAGAAAAAATTACTTATTCCCTGATCAGATCATTATCTCAATACGGTTTAACTATTATAAGCGGATTGGCTTTGGGGATTGACGGAGTGGCTCATCGCGCCGCTTTGGAAACCAATACTAAAACCATCGCTGTTTTGGGCTCAGGACTGAATTCCATATATCCGGCTGTTCATAAAAGCTTGGCTGAAAAAATTATTGCCAAACATGGCGCCGTAATCAGCGAATATCCGCCCGACACTGAACCGTCAAAATGGACATTTCCCGCTCGCAATAGAATTATTGCCGGACTGTGTTTGGGCGTATTGGTAATTGAAGCGCCAAAAAAATCAGGCGCTTTAATAACCGCCAGATTTGCCCTAGATCAAGGCAGAGAAGTTTTTGCCGTGCCCGGCAATATTGATAATCCAAATTCTGAGGGATGCAATTATTTGATAAAAATGGGGGCTAAACCAATAACTTGTCCAGAAGATATTTTGGAATCTTTTAATATAGAGGCAACTCAAAATAATAAAAAAGAAATTTTAGCTGATTCGCCCGAGGAAGAATTATTGCTTAAAATTTTGAATCAAGAGCCGACTCATATTGACGATTTAATTAAAACCAGCAAAATAGAAACAACAAAAATTATCGCTTGCTTGACTTTAATGGAAATAAACGGTAAAGTGAAAAATCTGAAAAACGGTTATTATGTTTTAAATAATTAAAATAATTTTAATAAAATTAAATGCCAGTAAAAAAATCGCCGGCCAAAACTAAACTGATAATTGTTGAATCTCCAACAAAAGCAAAAACTATTACTCAATTTTTGGGCAATGATTTTGTGGTTGAATCATGCCAAGGGCACGTCCGAGATTTGCCTAAGGGAAAAATTGGCGTGGATGTTGAAAAAAATTTTGAACCGCAATATGTCATTCCGACAAAAAAAAGAAAAATCGTCAGCAATTTAAAAAAACTCAGCGCTAAGTCAGAAGAAGTTTATTTCGCTTCCGACGAAGATCGCGAAGGAGAATCTATTGCCTGGCATCTTAGTGAAATATTAAAAGCAAAAAACACTCATCGTATTGCTTTTCACGAAATTACCAAGGAGGCAATTAAACAAGCTTTGGCTGAACCGCGAGAAATTGACCAAAATATGGTTCAGGCTCAACAAGCCCGCCGCGTCTTAGATAGATTGGTTGGTTATGAATTATCTCCCCTTCTTTGGAGAAAAATATTCAAAGGATTATCAGCTGGTAGAGTTCAGTCGCCAACCGTAAGATTAATTGTGGAAAGAGAAAAAGAAATTAATAATTTTAAACCGGAAGAATATTGGTCAATTGAAGCTAATTTAAAAACTGATGAAGAAAAAATCTTAGCCAAATTGATCAAGGAAAATGAAAAAACTTTATCCAAATTTGATTTAAAGACAAAAGAACAAATTGAAAAAATAGTGACAATACTGGAAAAATCAGAATATACGGTGATTAAAATGCAAACAAAGGAATTGCAAAAACCGCCTTTACCGCCTTTTACCACCAGCACTCTTCAACAACAAGCCAATAAAGAGCTTGGATTTTCCGTAAAAAAAACTATGTTGGTGGCTCAACAACTCTATGAGGGTGTTGATTTGGGAGAAAAACAAAGAATCGGTTTAATTACTTATATGCGTACTGATTCTTTAAATTTGGCAGAAAAATTTTTAAGCGAAGTTGGCGATTTTGTTAGTCAAAATTACGGAAAAAATTATCTTAAAATTAAACATTATAAAATAAATTCAAAAAATGCCCAAGAGGCTCACGAAGCCATTCGTCAGACTTCTTGTTATTTCGCGCCGGAAAAAATAAAAGATTATTTAAATTTAGATCAATTCAAAGTCTATAACTTAATTTGGCGGCGAGCGGTAGCGTCTCAAATGAACTGGGCGATTTTAACCTCAAGCTCAATTGATATCCGCGCCGATCAATATATTTTGCGGGCCAACGGTTTGAATATAAAATTTGACGGTTGGCTAAAATTATATCCAGAAAAACAAAAAGAAAATTCTCTTCCCTTATTAACTGAGGGACAAAAATTATCGCTGATTAAAATTAATCAGCTACAACACTTTACTGAGCCTCCGGCTCGTTATACCGAAGCCAGTTTGGTAAAGGCTCTGGAAGATTACGGCATCGGCCGTCCTTCAACCTATGCGCCTATTATTTCCACTATTCAGCAAAGAAACTACGTCAGAAAAGAACAAAAATCGTTTAAGCCGACCGAAACTGGAATCTTGGTCAATAATTTATTGTCCGAACATTTCCCGAATATTGTTGATTATCAGTTTACCGCTCAAATGGAAAATAATTTAGATGAGATTGCTAAAGGAAAAAATGAATACTTGACTATGCTTAAAAATTTTTATCAACCATTTAAACAAAATTTAATTATGAAAGAAAAACAAATTATCAAAACTTTTGTTAATGAACAAACCGACCAAACTTGCCCAAAATGCGGTCAACCGCTTATTATTAAAACCGGACGATTCGGCCGCTTTTTGGCTTGTTCTGATTTTCCTAAATGCCGTTTTACCCAGTCATTGGAAAAAAAGGGCGATCAACCGGAAAACACTCAAACCGGAATCAAGTGCCCTAAGTGCCACGAAAACGAAATCGTCAAAAAAAGAACCAAAAAGGGTAAATTCTTTTATGGTTGTGCCGGATGGCCCAAATGCGATTTTGCTCTTTGGGACGAACCAATAGGAGAAAAATGTCCAAAATGTGGAAGTTTAATGATTAAAAAGGGAGACAAAATAAGCTGCAGCAACAAAGATTGCAAAAAATAAAATTTTCTGCTAAAATATTTACGACTTTGAACTGAAATATTGAAATTAACATACTGTTTTTAGCCGAAGTGGCGGAATTGGCAGACGCGCACGACTCAAAATCGTGTGGAGTTTTCTCCATGAGGGTTCGATTCCCTCCTTCGGCACCAAGTATCCGCCTCCGCCATCCGCCTCCGTCAGTTGACGGATGACGGAGGCGGATGACAGAGGCGGATGACAGAGGCGGAATAAATTACAAATTTCAAATTGCAAAATCCAAACAAAAATCTAAATCAAAAACACAAAATTGATTAATCCTTTAATTTCACAATAAAATTAAAATATTCTCAAAATGTGACAATATATAACAATAGGGGGTTTAATGGTAAGATGGTTTTTTCTTATTCCTTTTTTTAATTTTTCATTTTTGAAAAAAATTGAAAAAAATCCTTTTCAAATAAATATCCAGGTAAGAATCGACGACCTGCCGATTCTTTCTTATGTCGCTCAAATAAAAAAAAGAAAGATGAAAAGGATAAAAACGAGGAATAGCTGAAATTACTAGAAATTACTTAAGATTTGTGTTGACTAATTAATTAGCGCGCAAATCCTTTTCATTAATAACTAAACTTGATTTTTAAATCCTTTTGTGTTATAATTTCTTTAACAATATTATAGTAAAACGGATTGTTTTTATTATTATAATGTAGAGTAATGGCCGAGCCGAATACCACCCTTTGGATCTCGCCAAACTGACTCGCTGAATTGTTTGGGTGGTTGAATAAAATTTAAAAACATTAATTATAAAATTTGCCGCGGGGTAGAGCAATGGCAGCTCGCCAGGCCCATAACCTGGAGGTTGCAGGTCCGAATCCTGCCCCCGCAACCATTACAATTTTTATCTGAAAGATAAACCATAAACGCGTTAACCAAACAGGTCCGCCGAGTCATTCGACTCGGCGCCAGGTCACGCTATTTAATATGGCGAGAAATAAATTAAAAAAACTATTGTTTTATAGAAAGTTATCTGGTGGAAATTAGCCACGTCGTATAGCCTGGCGAATCCTGCCCCCGCAACCATTGCTTTAATGGAGATTCAAATAATTTAAATTGAATCTTTCTATAATATATACTTATAAGGCAGGGTAGCTCAGCGGTAGAGCACACGCTTCATAAGCGTGCCGTCGCGGGTTCGATTCCCGCCCCTGCTATATTTTTTTAGAAAATAACCATAATCGCGCCGTTAGCGGCGCGATATTTTAATTTCTACTATTGCCGGATTTCGCCTGGCAATCTTTACAGTATTGCCGGGTAAAGCCTGGCAATACTGATAATAATGGCAATATACAAAATGCTTGAAAGTTAAATTTACTTGGAGATCGAATTTCTAAGTACTTCCAATAACAACTTTTAAATAAATTAAAAGGAGACTAACTTGGTCTCCGAATAAATCGTTAAATAAACCAAAAATGCTGATTTTAAAATCTACCTAAATATTAGAAATTCTTAACAACTCCATCCAATTTTTATCAATATTTTGTTGCAGTTCGTCCAATACTTTTTTGTTCTCCGGTTTTAATAAATGTTTAAATCTTCCCTGGCTTTTAATGAATTCTTTTATTGGAACTTTTTCTTTAGGTTGATAATTTAACTTATAAACCCCCGCCTCCACTTCGTATAACGGCCAAAAACACGTTTCGGCGGCGAGTCTTGATATTTCAATGGTCGAACTTGGATCTATTTTCCAACCGGGGACGCAGGGAGAAAGAACATTAAGAAAAGTTGGACCGTTTGTTTGTAAACATTTTTTAACCTTTTGGTGCAGATCCGCCCAATTATGCACGGCCGATTGAGCTAAATAAGGAAGATTGTGGGCGGCCGCTATCTTCATAATGTCTTTTCTCCAATTGTTTTTGCCACAGCTGGTTCTGCTGATTGGCGTAGTAACTGTTTCCGCGCCAAAAGGTGTAGCCGAAGATTGCTGATTGCCGGTATTTTGATAGGCCTGATTGTCGTAACAAACGTATAAAAAATTGTCTCCCCTCTCCCAAGCGCCGGATAACGATTGCAATCCTATGTCGTAAGTTGAGCCATCGCCGCCAAAAACCACAAATTTAACTTCGTCTTTTATTTTATTTTTCTTTTTTAGAGAATTATAAACCGCCATTACTCCGCTCATTGTTGCTGGAGCATTTTCGAAAGCGCTATGAATCCACGGTACCAACCAAGACGTCTGCGGATAAAGCGTAGTAGTCACTTCTAAACAACCGGTGGCAGTTGCCACTATTACCGGCTGATCAGTCCCGCGTAAGACCGCGCGAACAATCAATGGTATCGGACACCCTTGGCAAGTTCGGTGACCCGACGCCAATCGTTTTGGTTTTTGTAATAATTGTTTAAGTGTTTCCATGCTTGATATATTTTAACAGAAACTTTTTTATTAGTAAAGCCGCCAATAAAGAAATAAGCGCTCCGGCAACAATATCAGTCGGATAATGCACGCCAATAAACACCCTGCCCAAACCAGTCAAACAAGCTAAAATAAAAATGATTATGCCAAAACGCCGCCAATCAAATAAAACAATCCAAGCGAAAATAAAAGCAACGGCGGCGTGATGAGATGGAAAAGAAAAATCAGTCGATTTTGAAAAAAATTTATCTAATTGATAAACATCCTGATGTGAAATAAAAGGCCGCGGCCTCGCCACCAATAAACCGATCAAATAGACAAAAAAATAAATTAAACCGAAGGCGATTAATGTCTGCAACAAAAGTGGATATATTTTTTTTCTTCTTTTGGAAAAAAAGTACACTAAAAAAATAATTATTGGGATGAACATAATCAAGTAGTTCCCCAACATTATCAACAATATGTCCAACCACTCTTTTTTGCCAGCTAAACTGTTAAAAAATTTAAAAAATTGATAGTCCATATGTCTAAATTTAATTTTAGCAAATTATTTTTTAAAAACAAGCTTAAATTTTTATTATTTAAGTTATACACATCTTTACATATTTTTTTTAAAGCTCAAAATAAAAGTGTTAACTCTATAATAAAATAAAAAATAAAATAAATTTATGGCTGAAAAAAATAATGTCAACCAAGCGCAAGATGAACCAAAACAAAATAACGGCATAATTGAAAAAAACGGAGAAAAAAAAGTTTCTCCCGAAATTAAATCATCTCCGTTAAAATTTCTTATCATTTCTTTAGAAAGTTTAAGCGGCGACTTAGCTTGGCAATTAAAAAAAGAGGGACATGAAGTAAAGTGTTGCATAAAAAGCAAAAACGATATTGATGTTTATGATGGATTTATAGAAAAAGTTGACAATTGGAAAGATTGGCTTGATTGGTCAGATGTAATTATTTTTGACGATGTTGAATTCGGGCCAATAGCCGAAAAACTAAGAGAAAAAGGCAAGTTGGTTGTGGGAGGAAGTATTTATACCGACCGATTGGAAATGGATCGCGAATTCGGACAAATGGAAATGAAAAAAAACGGCATTAATGTTTTGCCGCATTATGAATTTTCCAATTATGATGAGGCTATAAATTTTATTAAAAATAATCCGGGCCGTTACGTATTTAAACCAAGCGGTAATACTCCCTCGGGTGGCAAGGGTTTGCTCTTTTTAGGACAAGAAGAAGACGGTAATGATATTTTGGAATTATTGACTCAGAATAAAGATGTCTGGACAAAAAAAGCCCCTATCTTCCAGCTACAAAAACACGTAACCGGCGTAGAAGTGGCTGTCGGCGCTTTTTTTAACGGACAAGAATTTATCAAACCAATCAATATTAATTTTGAACATAAAAGATTGTTTCCCGGCGACCTTGGTCCATTTACCGGAGAAATGGGCACGCTTTGTTTTTGGGCTCAGAATAATCCGATTTTTACCGCCACTTTGGAAAAAATGAAACAATCCTTGGCGGCTTCAAATTACCGCGGATACGTTGACTTGAATTGCATTGTCAATAACCGCGGTATTTATCCATTAGAATTTACCACCCGCTTCGGTTACCCCATTCTACAAATCCAACTGGAGGGCATCACCACTCCGGCAGGCGAATGGCTTTTTAAAATGGCGCGCGGCGATAATTTTGAACTAAAGACCAAAAAAGGATTTCAAATCGGAGCAAGAATTATGGTTCCGACTTATTTCGCCAAATCAGAAGACGCGCCAACCATAAAAATGTATCGCGATTTGCCGATTCTTTTCAAAAAACCTAATTTGGACGGCGTCCACATAGAAGACGTAAAAATCGTTGACAATATTTGGCGAATTGCCGGCGAATCCGGTTGTTTGCTTGTTATCACCGGCTCCGGCACAACTGTTAAAGAAACACGACAACAAGTCTATTCGCGCATCAATAATATTATGGTCCAGAATATGTTTTACCGCGTAGATATAGGGTCAAAATGGTTAGAAGATAGCGACAAACTGCAAACCTGGGGTTATTTATATTAAAAATCGAAAATTTGAGTTAAAATATAGAAAAGAATTAGATTTTTACTTCTAATTCTTTTTTAAATCGGCTTATATTTTTTATTTTTCCACTTTTTCTGGTTTAATAAAATAATTCCACCAAATCTTAAAATTATTTAATTTATTTTCTAAGATATTTTCTTGATTCAATTTTTCTCCTACATTTTTAGGGTCAACTATAACAATAATCTTTTCATCCGGTTTTTTTAGTCCAAACTTTAAGCGAGCTTGTTTTTCTAAAAAATATTCTGTGGCCATTTTTTTTGCTTCGCTGGACAAATCTTCATTCTCTAATTTTATTTTTGCAATTTTTTCTTCCAAGCTAACCTCCTCTTTTTCCAGTTTAATTCTTTGACTGAAAGCCCGTCCTAAAAAAATTAGAGCAAAAACCAAAACAAAAATTAAAAAATACGAAAACGATTTGGATGATTTAAAAATTGCCGGCCTTTTGAGGTTAAAATGTTTCATTTGTCTGTTTCGATTTTAGCTTTAAAAAATTATTACTTCGCCAACTAAAACGAGTTTTTAATAAATTTATCTTAAACCAATATCAATATCATTATTTTACCTTTTTATTATTGCTAAATAAGCTTCCGGCGGAATGTTTACTTTACCGAATTTCATTAATTTTTTTTTGCCCTTTTTCTGTTTATCCAATAATTTATTTTTTCTGGTCACGTCTCCGCCGTACAGTTTTGCCGTCACGTCTTTACGCATAGCCGCTATTTTTTCCGAAGCTAAAATTTTTCCACCGATAACCGCCTGAAGTTTTACTTCAAAAAGCTGACGAGGTAAAATTTCTTTTAATGATTCAACTACTTTTTTCCCGACAAAATAAGCCCAGTCCTTATAAACAATCGTGGCAAATTGATCAACCGGTTCGTTCGCCACCAAAATTTCCAGTTTGGACACCTCGGCCGGACGATAATCGACGAATTGATAACTATAAGAAGCATAACCACGGCTTACGGATTTAACTTTATCGTAAAAATCGGATAACAATAAAGACAAAGGCATTTCGGCGTGAATAATCACTCTGGTCTGCTTATTCATTTTTTCCTGTCCCAAATATTCAAAGGATAAAAAAACAGTTCTCGTCTTGGCGCCTTGTGGCGCAGTTGACAGTAAATCCATCATTCCTCCTAAAAATTCTTGGGGAGTGATGATATCAACCTTCATCCAAGGTTCATAAATTCTATCTATCTGAGACGGGTCCGGCAAATCACTAGGAGAATAAATCATATTTTCTTTGCCATTTCCTTTCAACCAAATTTTATAAGCCACGCTTGGCGAAGTAATCACTAGATCCAAACCATATTCTCTTTTTACTCTCTCTTGCGCTATATCCAAATGCAATAAACCAAGAAAACCGGCGCGAAAACCAAAACCCAAGGCTAAAGAATGTTCCGGCTCAAAAACCAAGCTAGCGTCGTTTAATTTTAATTTAATTAAGGCCTGACGTAATCTTTCCGGCTGACCGCCTTCTTTTAAAAATAACCCGGCAAAAACCATTGATTGCGGTTCACGATAACCATGCAATGGTTTAATCATTTCGCCACTAGCCAAAGCAATCGTGTCTCCTACTCGACATTTTTCAATATCTTTTAGTCCTGTAACAATATAACCGATTTCGCCGGCTGAGAGTTTTTCTCTTTTTTGTAAACTCGGGACAAAAACACCAACTTCTAAAACTATTGTTTCAACGTTGGTGGCTAAAAATCTTATTTTATCTCCCGCCTTAACTTCTCCGTCAAAAATCCTAACCGAAGCGACAACTCCTCGATAATCATCAAAAAAAGAATCAAAAATTAAAGACTTAAGCGGTTGATCAACGTCTCCCAGAGGCGGTTGGACCTTGTTTGCTATGGCTTGTAATATATTTTCCACATTTAAACCGTTTTTGGCTGAGACGCAAATAATCTGATCCGCTTCAACCAAAACCAATTCCATCAATTCTTTTTTTACCGCTTCCAAATCAATACTCGGTAAATCAATTTTATTGATAACCGGAATAATGCTTAAATTTTGTTTTTGAGCTAAATAAAGATTGGCCAAGGTTTGCGCTTGAATTCCCTGACTCGCATCAACCAAAAGTACAGCGCCCTCAACCGCCGCTAACGAACGCGAAACTTCGTAAGAGAAATCAACGTGGCCTGGTGTATCAATTAAATTAAAAATATAATTTTGCCCGTTAAAATTATATTTCATTGTCGCCGGCGTTAATTTAATAGTAATTCCTCTTTCCCTTTCCAATGGCATATTATCAAGATATTGCGGTCGTAATTTGTCTTTAGTCACTGTTTTAGTTAATTCTAAAAAACGATCCGCCAGAGTTGATTTACCGTGATCAATGTGAGAAATAATGCAAAAATTGCGGATGTTGTCGTTTATCATAACCATTTCCCCTTTTTTATCTTATTTAATGATTTTATTAAAAAATTTAAATTTATTATCAAAAAATCTGACAACAATCGTCACTTCATCAAATTTTAACCACAAGCTCATTAATAAATAGAATAGACTACCACCGATAATCGCCGCAATTGATTGTGTTAAAACACCAATGAATGTCTGCATATCAACTATTGGCGCCACACTATACTTTATTATTTGAACCACTCCCAACATTAAAATCGATAATCCAAATATTTTTAAAAATGATTTTAAAATTTTTTTACTCGGTAAAAAAACAACCTTCTTGGTAATAAAAAAATAAAGCAAAACGAAATTAACAACCGAAGAAATAGTAAAAGCCAACGCTAATCCGCCAACGCCCATAAATTTACCAAAAACAAAACAACCGATAATATTAATCAAAAAACTAACCACCGCTATTTTAACCGGCGTCTTGGTGTCTTGTTTGGCATAAAAAGCTCTGGCAAAAACAGGAATCAAGCTTTGGGCAAATAATGATAAAGAAAACCAACCCAATGTTTGAGAAGTTAAAACCGTGTCTCGCCAGGAAAAAACTCCGGCGCCCAACACCAAGCGCACAATCTGCGCTCGCAACGACAGAAACAAAATCGTAGTCGGAACAATCAAATAAAGAATTTGGCGAATGGCGGAAGAAAAATGGAGAACAAAACATTCTTTGTCCCCGTTAACATTAGCCCGGCTTAAAATAGGAAAAACGGAAATTGCCAAAGAAATGCCGAAAATACTCACCGGAAAATTCACCAAATTAAAGGCCAAATTATAAATAGCCACTGCGCCAATTGCCAAACCTGAAGCGATAAAAGTCGTAACAATAAAATTAAACTGTGAAATTGCCAATCCAAAACAACGCGGCAACATCAAAAATCCTATTTTTTCAACCGCCGGGTGTTTAAAATTTAAAATCGGTTTCCAGCGATAACCGATTTT
Source organism: uncultured Gammaproteobacteria bacterium (assembly GCA_964576065.1). GTDB lineage: Bacteria > Patescibacteriota > Patescibacteriia > UBA2591 > UBA6264 > CAZNTW01. The sequence goes on along the minus strand of CAZNTW010000002.1, from coordinate 38,820 downwards.
TAAAAGAGTCGGTACTTGGATTAAAAAATGAAGGAGGGCGCCCAAGGCTACCCCCCAACCTAATCCGACTAGCCCAAAACTATCTTCTTTTGCTAAAACCAATATGCCGAAAATTATTCCAACATTATACATTACCGGCGCCAAACTATATATAAAAAATTTTTGAAGAGAATTTAAAACTCCGCTAGCTACATTGCTTAAAGTAAAAAAAATCGTACCAAAAAGCATTACTCTGGTTAAAGAAGTTGTAAGATCTCTTGCTTCTTGATTAAAACCGGGAACCATTAAATCAATTACCGAAGGAGCAAAAATAAAAATAAAAATTGAAAAAATCAGGACCGCCAGAAACAAAAAATTTAACAATCCATTGGTTATTCTCCAGGCTTCTTCTTTGTCTTTATTCCAGTATTCTAAAAAAACGGGAATAAAGGCTGACGAAAGAGCGCCCAAAACAATGGTATTAAAAATCAAATCAGGCAAACGAAAAGCCGCATAATAGGAATCCAAAACTTGACCAGCCCCAAAAGTGCTGCTCAAAAATCTATCTCTTAATAGCCCCAACAGCCTGCTTAAAATAGAAAAAAAAGCAATAATCATTGCTCCGCCGGCGACTGTTTTTTGTAATTTATTGATTCTTTCTGAGAACATAGCAAACGGATTTTAGGGCTTAGCTAAACAATTTTTAACAAAATCATTAATTTCTCTAATAAATCTTTCTTTACTGAATTTCAAAGCTTGTCGACGGCAGTCTTCGGGAGAATAGTTATTTGGATCAAATTTAACCACCGTTTCTGCTAAACTCTCCCAATTTTGGTCTTCAAAAAATTTTCCTGTTTTCCCTTCCACGATCGTTTCCAACGCTCCACCGGCTTTATAGGCGATAACCGGCCGACCGGCCGCCATTGCCTCAACCGCAGTAATGCCAAAATCTTCTTCTTGGGGATGAATAAAAGCCAAACAATGAGACATCAACACTGATTTTTTTTCTTCTGATATTTCTCCCAAAAAATCAACATTTGGTCCGGCTATTTTTTTTAATTCTTTATCATCGCCGCCACCTGCTATTTTAAGGGGAACTTTTAATTTATTAAAAGCTTTTATTACTAAGTCAATTTTTTTATACGGTCTAAGGCGAGAAACTATTAAAAAATAATCGCCAATCTCTTTGCTGATACTGAACTTTTCTGTCTCCACCGGAGGATAAATAACCGCGCTTTCTCGCTGATAATAATGTTTGGTTTTATTGGCAATTGATTTGGAATTGGTAATGATATAATCCGGTCTTTGAGCGGCTAATTTATCCCAAATTCTTAACTTAGTTAAAATCGGAACCAAAATTTTACTAAAAATTTTTTCTCCGCCCTTTAAAGAATCAATATAATCATAAGTATCAAGCCAAAGATAACGAGTTGGAGTGTGTAAATAACAAATATGAATCGCGCCGGGCGGAGTAATCACTCCTTTGCTGTAAGCGGAGCTGTCTGAAATCACTAAATCAAAATTATTTAAATTAAATCTTTCAATGGCGCTGGGCATTAAGGGGAGATACCAACGATATTTTTTTAAGGCTAATGGTAAATTTTGTATTGGTGAAACTTTGATATCGCAATCGGCGAATTTATCGCCCATTTCTTTTTTGTCGTAAAATAAAGTGAAAATCGGCGCTTGGGGCCAGATTTCGTGAAAAACTTCCAAAACTTTTTCCGCCCCGCCGTATTGAGTTAAAAAATCATGAACTAACGCCACGCGCATAAA
>CAZNTW010000002.1:33003-36965 GCA_964576065.1 uncultured Gammaproteobacteria bacterium | reverse complement strand
CGGGAATGTAAACCTCGAAATTAAAAATGTAGGAGATTCTTCGTAAAAAATAAATTTTTTATTTCAGAATACTTTATTTTTATTTATTAAATTGTTGTTTTATTCTATTCTATTATTTCTCTCTTTTTAATCACCGACCGCCTAATTTTTTATTCTTGCTTTTCAATCCCTCAGTTTTAACTTTTCAATCTTCGATTATCCATCTTTTATTCCAACGTTCTTGTGCTTTAATATCTTTATTCTCTATTTTACGTTCCACATTCCAAATTCCATATTCTATCCTCTGGCTCCCTATTTCCCTACTTCTTTTTTTCGCCCTAATAAAAGGAAATTACTGGCAATGACGATAGAAGACCAGGTACCAATACCAATACCGACAATCATTGCTAAACTAAAATTGCGAATTGATTCTCCACCAAACAAATAAATCGCCAAAAGAGCAAAAATGGTGGTTAAAGATGTGTTTAGAGATCTCACAATCGTCTCAGTAACGCTTACGCTGATAACTTGGTTTAATTCTTTAAAACGATAAGTCAATAAATTTTCCCTGATGCGATCATAAACCACAATCGTGTCGTTAACTGAATAACCCATAACAATTAAAATCGCCGTGATGAAAGCGCTGTTTATTTCCACGCCCTTAAAATGTCCCAACAAAGAAAAGAATCCCAACATAATAATAACATCATGAGCTAAGGCAATTAAAGCTCCGGCGCCATATCTCCAAGATTCACCATGACCAAAAATTTTACCCAATTTTTTAAAAGCCAAAACAATATAAACGGTAATGGCGATTAATGATAAAAACACCGACCATTTAGCGTTTTTTGCAAGCTCGCGGCCGATTGTCGGACCGATTGATTCAAATCTTATTTCTTCGGGGTTGCCCAATGATTCCAAAATATTTTGATGAACTGTTTCATCCACTCCGCCTTCATTTGAAATTTCTGATGAACTTTCTATAGAAAATCTCAAAATAAAAGATTTCTCGCTAGAAGACTGAACAGAAAGCTCTTTCAAATTAAATTGCGCCAATTTATCTTTTATTTCTTGATTGGTTGGTGTTCCTGTTTCGTAGCCTATTTCCATCATTGTTCCGCCGATAAAATCAATACCCGGCTTTAAACCGAAAAATATTAAAGAGAGAATTGACACGGTTACCAAGGCGATTGAAACAGAAAAAAATATGTTGCGATGTGATGTATAATTAAACATAAATTTATTCCTTATTAATTAATTCTAAAAAGTTTTTTGTTACCGTAATAGCTGTAAACATGCTCACCAAAACACCCAAACCCAAAGTCAAACCAAAGCCTCTGACCAATCCTGTTCCGAATTGATAAAGAATAAAACAGATAATTAAAGTGGTGCCATTGCTGTCTCTGATGGCCGACCAGGCGTTTTTAAACCCGTCTTTAATAGCGTTTATTTTTGATTTACCAAGATTTTCTTCGTCTTTTATTCTCTCAAAAATCAAAACATTGGCGTCAACCGCCATACCTAAAGACAAAACAAATCCGGCAATACCGGCCAAAGTAAGGGTAACAGGAATCAATTTAAATAAAGACATTAAAATTAAAGCATAAACCATCAAAGCCACACCGACTAAAACTCCTCTTAGGCGGTAAAAAAATATCATATAAATTATCACGACCAAAAATCCGATTATGCCGGCAATTAAACTTTTTTGCATTGAAATTTTGCCCAAGCTCGGACCTATATTTTGTTGGCTCACCAATTTAATCGGCACCGGCAACGCACCGGCGGATAAACGTTCAGATAAATCTTTTGCTTCTTTTAAATTAAATTTGCCGCTAATAACCGCCTTTCCGCCACTGATTTCTTCTTTAACTTCGGGAATGCTTAAGGGCTCGTTATCTAAAAAAATAGCCACCGGCTTATTGATGTTGCGCTTAGTTATCTCAGCAAACAATTTCGCCCCTTCATCATCAAACTCCAAAGAAACTTCCGGTTCGTTAGTTTGAGAATTAAAAGAAACAAAAGAACTTTTTAATTGTTTCCCGGTTAATCCGGTATATTGCCATTCTGTCAATTTGCTTACCAGTTCTTCTGATTCAACGGCAATCAAAATATGACTGGCCCTTACTTCCGCCGTTCCTTCATTATTAACCCTCTCATCGTCTTTTTTAATAATATGATAACCATAAACAGTTTTAACCAAAGTCGGACTAATCTCTCCTTTTTTCAAAGTATTAAAAACAACGTTTTCAAACTCGGGCACCATCGACCCTTTTGAAAACCAACCCAAGTCTCCGCCCTGTTCTTTTGAACCCTGATCTTCAGAATATTCTTTGGCCAATTGACTGAAATCTCCTCCAGTCAAACATTGATTTAAAATATCTTGAGCTCGTTCTTCGGCTTTTTTGTTGTAATTATTTATGGCTGTTTTTTCTTCATCAGTTAAGACACGCGCCGCGGCTTGTTCTTTAAATTCTAAAATCGGCGTTTCGCCTATCATCTCAATAGCCGAATGCACATCTTTAATTCCAGGCAGTTCAACAATCAAGCGCCACTCATCGCCGGCTTCGGCAGTTTGAATTAACGGCTCAGACACTCCGAAAACATTGACACGGCGCTCAATAACATCGCGCGCGCCTTCAATCGCATCAGTTCGTTGATTATCCGGAATATTCGTAGTGTCGGTTTGATAAACCAATTGTGTTCCGCCTTGTAAATCAAGTCCTAGATGAATTTTGGGTTTTGAAAACCATTTATATCCCGGCACCCAATCAGGCACGGTTGGATAATCAATTAAAAAACAAACGCCCGTAATTACAACTATACCGATAAAAATTGTCCAAATTTTATTTCTTCTCATATAAACCTATTTTGTGATTTAAAAAAATAAATAACCGCTTATTTATATACTGATTTTACCAAAGATAAAAAAAAAGACAAGCTTATTCGCTTGTTTTTAAGATATTTTAGAGACAATAATAACCTCTTGGGCTTATGATTTTAATCTTTTATTCCTTAATGTTGTTTGCCGTCTAAATTTATGTTGTTTCAAATTTCTCCAATTCTCCTGTTATTTTCTCTATTCTCTCGACGATTTTTCTCATCATCAATCTAATTTGTTCTTTTTCTGATTCTGTCTTTGCTTCTTTGTAACGGGTTCTCAGGTTGTCTCTCTCTTGTTTTATTTTTTTTGCTTCATCCCTTAATTCTTTTTCAGTTTTTTTAATCCTGTTTTCCGTATTCTCAATTGACGGCTGATTCTCAAAGCTGTTAAAAAATAAATTCATAAATTTTAACCTGCTAATTTTAATTATTTGGACGACCTTTATATATTATTTTATAATTAATAATATTTTCGCCCTAATTTTAAAAGAATTGATATCTTATTCTATGTATTATTATAAGTTATACCATAAAAAAGTCAATACCAACGCCTTTTTATAACTTTCCAACAAATTAACTTATTGAAAAATTATAAATGCCGCCAAAGCGCCAGGCATCATGATTTATGCCTCTTAACTTTTTGCTATTTTTTGCTATAATTTTAATGTAAATTTAATACAAAACAAGGAGGAAATGATAAAAAAAGAGACGATAATTGAGACGCGAAAAGCATTAATCACCGTAATACAGTGGGGGGGTTATTGGTTCTATCGCTACTTCTGGCAATAGTAGCGATAGTAATTTCCCGGCAACCCGTCGACCTATCGGAAAAGGCTGACCAATCGTTCGTTAATGGATTGGTCAGAGTAATGACTCAAAATGAAGTCTATGCCGACAGTGTATATGCGGCTATAGACAAAAAGGTCGAAGTTGTGTCGGCAAAGATTGACACTGTCGAGCTTAAAGCCGACAGCGCCTTGGCCGAGATTGCAAAAACGAGAGAAACGCAAAAACAGCTGGCCAATGTCGTCTATACGCATGGGCGGAAGACAAACGACTTGGCTGAGCTGATTTTTAAAATTGCCTTTGGCTCCCAATGG
>CAZNTW010000002.1:0-32903 GCA_964576065.1 uncultured Gammaproteobacteria bacterium | reverse complement strand
CAACCGAGAAAAAACCGGCAACTTCGCCCATCAAAATAAACAAAAAGGCGAAGTAAATCCGACACAAATTAGAAGGCAAACACGGGTTTGCCTTTTTCTTTTACAGAATTTCCATAAACAAAGAAGCTTAGGAATTAATCTCCCAAGCTTCTTTTAATTTTTCTAATAAATCTATTTACCCTGAAAATCTTTCATCATATCTTCCATTTCTTTTGTTGCTTCAACTTTCTTTGTAGCCGCATTTTTTAATATATCAGCTGCGTTCTGACCTGTTAAACCACCTTCCCCTAACTTTATTGGCGCGCTTTCATCAAAAGTCATTTTAACTCCATCCGGCTTAAGATAAGTCATTCCTCTCTTCGGATCTGTATGAATAATGTATGATTTACCATTAATATTTTTTGGTTCAATTTTACCATCGCCAAATTTCTGTCTAATATTATTTACCAATGCTGAGTCAGGAGGAGCTGCCTCCGGGGCAGGAGCAGGCACTGAATTCTCATAAATTACCGGGGTCGATTGAGCCGGATTTTCATGTGCTAATGGCGTAACGGGAATTGATCTTGCTGGAGATATTTGAAGCGCTGGTATTGGCAATTCGGATATTGGTGCTTTTGTTATCCCTGTATTTTTAGGTTTAGTGAGATCTTCAATTAAAGTACCTCTTTGTTTTTTTAATCCTTCCAATTCTTGTTCAAGCGCCGCGCGACGATAATTCATACCATACTACTGAGCTTCTTTACCAGCATCCGGAATGTCTTTATCTGATTCATTAAATACTGGCGAGTGAACATTACGTGTCGGGGCTTTGAATATATGGTTAACTTTTGTTGTAGATGTAGTTTCACTTACCGATTGAGCGGTTGTTTGGTCTGATACATTAGGATTGCTGAACACTTCTTTTCTTGCGGTGTTTATTCCAAAATTTTTCGCTTCTTCGGTCATTTTATGTATACCTTCGGAATTATTATCCCCGCCTAATGGCTCTTCCGACAGACCATGCGCCCTTCTTCCCACACCACTTAATAAAGCTTCTTTTCCGCTATTTGGATGCAAAATTTTACCTGATGAGTGAATGGTTTGATCAGATGTATTCTGTGGATCGGCAAACCCTTTGTGAAACATTTGCGAAGTGGAATTTTCGGGATTCGCGAATGGGCTATTTCCTTTGGGTATTTCTATTTTGGGATGAGGAACGGTAATTTGATTCGCATTATTTTCAAAATTACTTGCCGTTGCTTCTGTTGCCAATTGTTTTATTACCGCCTCTTGCACTTCCGGAGTCTCCATAATGACCTCAGCATTAACTGGATCGTAAACAACAGGCTCGGCGTCATTATGAAAGTCAATCTTAACTTTAACGCCATCATTTATCATGCTCACTTTTTGTAGATGATAAACCCCGTCTTCTCCTTTGACATTAATCCCACGAAGCTGCCAACCATCATTTGGGGTGGGTAAATTTTTGTTATTATAAACAGTATCTAAAAAAATTTTAGCATGGAAATTAAGATTACTCGCGGAAAATTCTCCATTTACATCTTGAAATTGAGATAAATCACCTGCATCAATGCGACCATCAGGACCGGCAATGTGTTTTAAAATAGTTGTTATTTCTACATTGGAATGACCCTTAAAATGTAATAAATCTCCAAGTATTTTTTCTGTTTCTTGATGACCGGATTGACTTCCTGTAAATAAACTATCAAAAAAACCTTTTTTTACTCCAGCGCTTAACTGATCTTGATAAATATCCATTAAGCTAGCCTTAAAATTCGGATCATTGGACAGCGAAGGATTAACTTTATAATCATTAATCAAAGCTTCCATAGACTTGGCCAGGTCGCTTCTAGATGCTCCTGCGTTTTCTGTTAACTTAAGATAATCTACCAAATGCCCCCTTACGTCTTCTGGTAATGATATTGTCGTCTCCGGCTGAAGAATAAGATTATCCATGCCAATTGATCTTGTCCCATCAGGCACCTGATTATCTAATGTTTGATTAGGCGCATTATTATATGAGTCAGCAACCTGTCGATGAAACATTTGCGAAGTGGAATTTTCGGGATTCGCGAATGGGCTATTTCCTTTGGGTATTTCTATTTTGGGATGAGGAACGGTAATTTGATTCGCATTATTTTCAAAGGGTAATTTTGGGGAGAGAGGCGCTGAAGCATCGGTTGATTCGGGTGGTGACGGTATGGTTGTATGATGACTATATTCATAATCACTAATAGTTCCTGGCGCGCCCGCGACATCGGTTTTTAAATCAATTTCTTCAACTGAAACTTTTCCACCAACCATATTTATTGAAACTGCTATTCTGTCCGCTACTCCAGTTCTTATCTCTGTCATTGTTCCGTCTGGATTCATTTTAACTATGCCATTTTCAAGGGCAATTCTGTGAGCCTGCGGGCCAGCCCATTTACTAATCTCATCCGCATTATTAACATCTCCTTTAAAACCAAATTTTTTAGGATCATGAATAAGTTGTCTAATAATAGGATGTTCTGCTCCCTCGCCTTTACCAATAATCGCCATTGAATCTGGTTTAGGCTCTACTGGCGGTTGTTGATTTGGCTGTGTTGGCGCTTCTGGTGATTGTCCCTCAATTCCGCGTATTTTTTTGATAGCTTTTTTGCCTTCTTTGGTAAAAATGGCAGAAAACAAGCCCATCGCCACTCCTCCGCCAATCATATACAAAATCCTTCGTCTTTTTGTTTTATTCTCTATTCTAGTAACATCTTTTTCGACTTGCGCTTCCAAATTTTTATTATTACTCTCTACCTGTTTTAACAGCTCAGCTAAAACTTTTTGATTGGCAATCTCTATTTTTTTAATATTATAAATAAAATTTTCTGCTCGATTTTTAAGAATCGGATCTGTATCCAATAAACCAAGTTCTAATCTAGATTGTACTAGAATAGCATTTTCTCGTAATTTAGGCAGTTCTTCGACCGGAAACCCTATATCTTTAATAATTCTCTCCGCCTCGCCAACCATTTCCCTAATCTCGCCAAGGGCCTTTCTTTCCGCTTTTTCCCCCATAACTTCGCTAATCTCATAGCCAATGCCAATACCGCCAACTGTTCCCAAAGCGACCCTTGCTAAATCATTAGTTCTAACGGCAACACCAATGACTGTTCCAACACCGTAACTAATGATATAATGTTTATTTTTCTCCCAAAGAGTTTCTTCTTCTTTGTTAATTCCTTCTGGTTTTTTATCCGAAACGCCGGCTTGTAATAAATTAAATTTCCCAATAAATGCGGCAACTTTGGGTTTATTCTTTTTTAAATCTTCTAATCTTTTTCTAGCTTGAATATTGTTTCTTTCTGATTGAGCTAATGTCATAGCCATTTGAACGGCCATATTTTGTTGCTGTTCCTCGCTTACTTCAAGATGTTCGGCTTTGATTTTAGTTAAAGCGAGTGAATAAATATCTTTTTCCGCATTACTGAGACAAGATTCCATAACTTCTGTTTTTCCTTCAACTTTAACTTTTTCGTATTCCCTTAAAGCTATTAGGGCGTCTTTGTCGGTTTCTTTTCTTATTTCGTTGCTGATTATTCCGCTTAATTCTCTTTTAATTTTTTCTATGTCTGCAAAAAAATCATTTAAAATTTCTTTTTTTATTTTTTCTGTTTTTTCCTTGAATTTTTCTTCTGTCTTTAGTCCGTTTTTTTCTCTTATCGCTGCGGTAATTTTTCTCTGAATTAAACGAGCCAGAGTCACTCCGCCGGCCACCACTAGAATTCCTCCGCCACCTGAGGTTAATAGTACTGAAGCTCCGAGAGTAACTCCAATACCAAGTCCAAATGAACCGGCTATTCTAAACGCTTTTTCCCAACCAAACTTGGATATTTTATCCTGAGACTTGGCCTCAATAGTCGTTTGAACGATCATTTGTAAATTTTCAGCGATTTTCTGAGCTTTTTCTTCAGTTAGTTCTTTTTCTCTTCCTTGTCTGACAAGAATCTCGTTAATTTTTTTCTTCCAAAAAGCAATTATTTCTTTTTGCTTTACGCTTTCAACTTCTTCTTTTTTCTTAATTATTTTTTCTTCTATATCTTTTCTTTGCTGGTTTATATTTTGTTTTTTTCCTTTGCTGGAAAAAATATGAACACCGCCGAGACTATGAAGTTCCTTTTCTAATTCTTTTATTTGTTTTTCCAGAAGAACAACAGCTTCTCCGCCGTTCATTATTTTTTGCAGTTGATCTATATCTTCTTTGCTTAAATTTTTAAAAATTTCTTTTGATTCAATGTCGATAAATCCCAAATTTTTTAACATTGCTTCTTGGGTTCCTTGAGTAATTTCTTCCGCCTTTTTGCTAATATTGGTCAAATTTTCTTTTTCTTCGGGGTTTGCTTCTTGTTTTTGTTCGGGCGATAATTCTCCCTCTTTATCAAATTCTTTTTTCCTCTCTTCTACTTTTTCAACAAATTCTTCTACTTTTTCTTGCCCCACCTCTGGTTTTATTTCTGAATTGGCCTCTGTCTCATTTCTTTTAACCACTGTTTGTTCCAATTTTTTCTCCAGTTCAGCGATATCTTTATCAATAAAACCGTTTGTTTGCTCTAAATCACCACCCCTCAATAAACCTTCGTTTGTTATTTTAACCTCTTCTTTTTGTTTAATTTGTCGTGAAAGACTCTGCCCTTCCGTATATTTTCCCAATTCATTTTGCGTATCACTTATCTTCTTTTTAATCTCTTCTATATCTTTATCGACATATTGATTTTCAAACGTAGTCCCTAAAGCGCTATTTGTCTTTTTGAGCTCCTCTTTTTGTTTTATTTGTGATTCATATAAACTTATTTCTTGCTGTTTCTGCTTTAAAAAATCTTTAAAATCTTGAACCGAAGAAAATATCTTTAAATTTTCAACCGATTCCCTTTGTTTGGAAATATTCTCTGTTGTTTTATTAAGATTTTTTTCCATATATTTATGAAAATATAATTGATTATTTATTCTTTAATTTATTTAAAATATCTTGAATTTTTTTGTCTTGAATTCTTTTAATAATATTATTAATAATGACGCTTTGTTCGCCTCTTAATTCGTTAAGCTTCTCCACAAATTCATTGTAAATATCTTGTAACTCTTTAATTTTCCCTTTAACGATTTTTGCCTCTTCTTTAGTCATAAAAATATAAAATAATTTATGTTCAAAATCTATGAATTTAATTTAGTTCCTTTTAATTTGACCGCTCCTTGTACAAATTCATTACTGAATTGTTCTAAGGCTACTCTAATTTTAGCGGGAAAATCAGGAATTCGACTATTAAAGAATTCCAAAGATTCGTTTGGTTCTGGTGTTTTTTTCCTGCCCATAAATTCTTCAAAGTCAGCGATCCCCTTTTCATCAAGTTCTTGAAGAGCAACCATGCCTAAACGTTGCTGAACTTGAACGGCTAATTTTTCTGTGTACTCTTTTTTAAAATCTTCCGGCATATTGTCGATCCCTGCCTTTTTTATTAAACCCTGAACAAATTGCTCAATAACATTTTCCATAATTTTATAGATTAAAATTTATTAAAATAATACGGTTAATATGGTTATATTAAAGCACAAAAAACGGCTTTTGCCAATATACTAATAACAAGCGCCACGAGATGATTTATTAAGCGGTAAATAACAAATAACGAGATAATAATCTGATAAGTTAGTGGGGTCGATAAACTAATGAATAAGTCAATAAATTGTAATTAAAATTTAAAATTAATCTTAAGTCTTTTTGCAATTTTAATGAATTTTTTCAATGTATCAAAATCCGCAAAAAGCCAAAAGGCGCTCCGTAAGAAACCTTTTGGCTTAATATATTTCTAAAAACTATTATTCAATATCCGGGTCTCCTGGCTCAGATATTCCCAATTTCTTCTTTATCTCTTCTATCTCTTTATAAGCTTACTCCAACATCTTCTTCTGAACTAATCCACTGCTTCCTATTCTACGCATGTTCTGAAGTTTTTCCTTAACCTCTGTCTTTTTCTCTTCCCATTCTTTAAGTTCTTTCCTTAATTCTTCTTCTGTTCTCTCTTTCTCCTGAACGACTTCTTCCGACTTTGCTCCTCTCATTTTTTCAATAAAATTTTCAAAAAATGGCATAAATTTATAAATTACTTTACTTATGTTTATATTTTAAGAAATAAAACTGTTTTGTCAATCCATTGTTCAATCAATTCTGGTCGCTCCAAGTCATGATCGCCGTGTCTTATTATAATTTTATTTAAAATAAGAAATAAAACAATCAGAGTTTTGGAGATTAAGGCTTCCGAGGGTATATTGCTTTAGGAAGATACTGTTTGTCTTCACTTACTATAATTTAATCTAATTATCTTTGCCGCAGCAATGTTTGTATTTAATCGGCGTTCCGTCCGGTTTTTTCGCTCCGCAGGGACAAGGGTCGTTCCTCCCAACCTTTTCCTGTCCCTTAGGTCTAACCGGCGCCAATGAAACATTCGGACCGCTTAATTTCATTTCTTTTGATACTAATTTTTTAGGACTATCGACTAAACCGATTTTATAAATAGAATATACTACTTGTTTACTAACCGCATCCATTAGCTGATTGAACTTTGTAAAAGATTCTTTTTTATATTCAACCAAAGGGTCTTGCTGTCCATAAGCCCGCAAACCGATTCCACTCTTAAGATTATCTATTATTTCTAAATGATCAATCCAATAATGGTCAATGCTTTGTAATAAAATAGACTTGGCTATTTTAACCATTAAAGAACCTGGCTGACTTGAGCTGTCCAACTTTTCTCTGGTCGCTTCAACTTTTTTTTCTAGAACATCGTAATCTTGGTCGGCCAAGTCAAAAAAATATTCAATAATTTGATTGCGACATAAATGTGAATCGTTTTTCTTAATAATTTCAGCGATTTTTCCATTAGCTGTATTTTCCAAAGGAAAAATATTTTTAATTATCTCTATTACATTTTGAAAATCCCATTTTCCTTTCTCTTCGCCCTGAAAATGAAAATTGATTATTTTGGTTATTTCGTTTTTAACCATCTTCAAGACTTCTTGGCGTAAATTTTCTCCGTTCATTTCTAAAATATTCTTGCGATGACGATAAACTGTTTCGCGATGTTTATTTAAAACATCATCATATTCCAAAAGATGTTTACGGGTATCAAAATTAAAACCTTCTATTTTTTTCTGAGCCGCTTCAATTGAACGGGAGACAACACTGCTTTCAATCGGCATATCTTCGGGAATATTCAACCCTTTCATTATAGAACTCAAACGCTCGCCACCAAAAATTCGCATTAAATCGTCTTCCAGGGAAATAAAAAATCTTGACGAGCCGTTGTCTCCTTGCCGTCCGGCTCGTCCGCGCAATTGATTGTCAATTCGCCTGGCTTCATGTCTTTCTGTCCCAATAATATGCAATCCGCCCAACTCAATAACTTTTTTTTGTTCTTCCGTGTCCGGCGGATTGCCTCCTAAAATAATATCAACTCCGCGGCCGGCCATATTAGTGGCAACCGTCACCGCTCCCAATCTCCCGGCCTGAGCAATAATTCGTCCTTCTTTCTCGTGATTAGTGGCATCAAGCACCTGGCAATCAATCCCTTCTCTTCCTAAGAGATCCTTAATTATTCTATTTTTTTCAATTGCGCCGACTGTTTGTTCGCCAATACTGAATCCACCCGTACCAATTAAAATCGGCTGTCCTTTTTCGTGAAACTGTTTTATTTCTTCAATTATGGCTTTGAATTTCGCTTCTTTAGTGCGATAAATTTTATCTGGGTTATCCAATCTAATCATCGGCTTGTTGGTCGGGACAGTCAATACTTCCAAATTATAAATTTTGGAAAATTCTTCAGCTTCAGTTAAAGCCGTGCCAGTCATTCCAGCTAATTTTTTATAAAACCTAAAATAATTTTGAAAAGTGATAGTTGCCAAAGTGTTTGATTCTTTTTTAACGTCAACATTTTCTTTGGCTTCAATGGCCTGGTGAATTCCGTCTGAATAACGCCGACCCAGCATTAATCGCCCGGTAAATTCGTCAACAATAATTATCTCCCCGTCTTTTATCACGTAGTCGCGATCTTTTTGAAAAAGCGTCTTTGCTTTTAAGGAGGCCTCGATATGATGGACTAAATCCAAATTATTGTCAGCCCAAGGGTCTTGTCCCAACAAACTGACTATTTTATTCATTCCTTCTTCGGTTAAAGTCGCGGCGCGCATTTTTTCATCAATCAAATAATCCTGTCCTGTTTTTAAATTTTCAACCAACCGCGCCAACTTATAATACAAATTAGCCGATTCTTCAGCCGGAGCCGAAATAATCAAAGGAGTTCTGGCTTCATCAATTAAAATACTGTCAACTTCGTCAACAATCGCGTAGTTTAATTCTCTTTGCGCTACTTCATCAAGGTCTTGAACTAAATTGTCACGCAAATAATCAAAACCAAATTCATTATTAGTCCCGTAAGTAATGTCGGCCAAATAAGCCTGTCTTCGGCTTACCGGACGCAAATAAGATTCTTCCACTTTAAAGACGCCAATCGTATCCCTCATTTTATCTCTTTTTGAATCTTGATCATTTAAATTTTGACCACCGGTTGACGCTTCGGGATTTGTATAAAAAGGATCATAAATAAAAGCTGTTTCGTGAGTAATACAACTAACAGTCAATCCAAGGGCATAATAAACTTGCCCCATCCAAACACAATCTCTTTTGGCCAAATAATCATTAACCGTAATTACATGAACGCCTCTCCCGTCCAAAGCGTTTAAATAAACGGGACAGGTGGCTGATAAAGTTTTCCCTTCACCGGTTCTCATTTCCGCGATTTTCCCTTGATAAAGGGCGATACCACCAATCAATTGGACATCAAAATGGCGTTGACCCAAAGTTCTTTTTGCCACTTCTCTGACTAAAGCAAAGGCTTCTGAAAGAATTTCGTCTTTACTTTCGCCTTGATTTAATCTTTTTTTAAACTCAAGAGTTTTATCCTTTAGTCCTTGATTATTAAAATTTTGAAATTGCGGCTCAAATTCATTAATTTTACCGACTATGTCCCACATTTTTTTCACCTCTCGTTCGTTTTGGTCGCCGAATAATTTTTTCAATAAAGACATATTTTAACTCTCTTTTATTTTCCTTAAAAACTTTTGCGAAAATTTTTTCTTCATTTCGCCAAAAATGCGATATCTCCTCAATTGGCTTTCTAATTTTTTTATTGCGTCTTCTACGGCCGTTAATAAATTTTTATCCTTGATTTCGGCTCTTAGGATTTTATTCGGCATTTTCAGATTTATTTCCAATCTAACCGACTGCTCTTTAATCCTATTCAGCCGATAACTCAAACCTACTCTCGCTTCCTGAATTTTATCTGAAAAGTGTTCTAATTTTTTTATTTTGTTTTCCAAAAATTCTTTGTTCTTTTCGTCCAAGTTAAAATTTTGAAAAAAATACGTTATTTGCATAAAAAAATTTAAAAATATTTTAGTAATCAATAATTAGTAAGCAGCAAATAGCGATTAGTAAATAGTAAACTCTAAATTCAATTTTGACCCTCATTATATCAACGCTGTTCCCGACATTTCCGGAGGTTTTGACAAATTCATTATTTTTATAATTGTCGGCGCGACATCGGCTAAAACTCCAGACGGCGTCATTAAACTTAACTCCGACTCGGCTGAAAATGATTTATTTTCATAATCTTTTCCGACAATTATAAAAGGAACTGGATTGGTGGTGTGTTCTTTGTTAATTTCCCCTGTTCTTAAATTAACCATTTCTTCAACATTGCCGTGATCAGCTATAATAATCGCCACCCAATTTTCCCGTAAAACCACATCAATAATTTCTCCCAGCGCTTCATCTAAAAACTCTATTGCTTTAATCGCCGCTTCCAGATTGCCAGTATGTCCAATCATGTCAGCATTAGCAAAATTAACCACAATAAATTGATAGTCTCCACTGCCGATTGCCCAAACGACTTGATGGGCCACTTCTCGTCCGGACATTTCCGGCTTTTGATCATAAGAACTAATGCGCGGAGATGGAATTAGAATTCTTTTTTCATTAGGAAAAATATCTTCTCTTCCGCCATTAAAGAAAAAAGTCACGTGAGCGTATTTTTCCGTTTCGGCAATATGCAACTGAGACAATCCCCTCTCACTTATAATTTTAGATAAAGGATTATTAATGGTCTCCGGCGGAAAAGCTATTTCAACCGGCAAACCCTTTTCATATTCAGTCATGGTAACAAAAAATAAATTATTTATTTTTTCTTTTCTAAAATCGGGCGCCTCGTCAGCTACAAAAATTTTAGTGAGTTCTCTGGCCCGATCAGACCTAAAATTAAAAAATATCACCGCATCGTTATCTTTTATTGTCGCCTGCGGTTTTCCTTGCCCGTCAACTATCACCACTGGTTTAAATTCTTCGTCATAAATCTTTTTTTGATAAGATGATTCTATTGCTTTTAACGAATTATCAAACTCTTCTTCCGCTAAACCTTTTACCATTGCCAGATAAGTTTGTTCTATCCTTTCCCAATGATTATCTCTGTCCATAGCGTAAAAACGTCCTGAAATGGTGGCAATTCTGCCGATTCCCACATTATCCGTCCTATTTAACAATTCGCCGATAAAACCTAATCCGCTGTCTCTGGGCGCGTCTCTTCCATCCAAAAAAGCGTGTATCGCCACATCTTTTAATTTGTTCTTTTCGGCCATTTCAAGCAGAGCGTATAAGTGGTCGTTTAAAGAATGAACAGACCCATTTGAAACCAATCCGATTAAATGCAAAGTTGAATTATTTTTTTTAACGTGATCAATGGCGTTTAAAAAAGCTTTATTTTCAAAAAAACTGCCATCCGCAATCGATTGTGTTATTCTTTGTAAATTTTGCCAAACAATTATACCTGACCCTAAACTCAAATGCCCGACTTCGGAATTTCCCGGCTCGCCCCAAGACAAACCAACTGATTCACCTGAAGATTGGAGAGTCGCGGTCGGATAGGTGGCGATCAGTTTATTAAAAATCGGCGACTTGGCTAAAGTCACAGCATTACCCTGACTCGCCGGGGCCACACCCCAACCGTCAAGAATTATTAAAATCACTGGTTGTATTTTTTTTAAAGTATCTGCCATAGACAAAAATTTAAAATTCAAAAGTCAAAATTCAAAATTGCGGATTTAGTCTCTTGCTTCCTGTTTTTTATATTTTATTTTTTATTTTTAATATTAACGACTTGCCTGTCATTTCTTTTGGTTTTTTCAGGTCCATTAGGTTAAGAATTGTTGGCGCCACATCAGCCAATTCTCCATTATTTCTAAGTTTTACTTTTTTGTTTTGCGGAGTAATTAGAATAAAAGGCACCGGATTGGTAGTATGCGACGTTTCTATTTCTCCTGTTTTTAAATTTATCATTTCCTCGGCATTGCCATGGTCGGCGGTAATAATAATAAAATATTTTTCTTTTTGGGCCGCCTCAACCAACTTGCCTAAATTTTCATCAACGCATTCAATGCCTTTAACTGCGGCCTGGATATTGCCGGTGTGTCCAAGCATATCCGGATTGCAAAAATTAACAAGAATAAAACCCGGTCTTTGCGCTAAAGGTTGCCGAATAATTTCTTCTAATGTTTTTTTACAAACTCCATTGGCGCTCATTAACGGAGTTAAATCATAATGGTCGACTTTGGGTGAGTCAATCACCGCCCTCTCTTCTCCGGAAACCGGATGGTCATAGCCGCCATTAAAAAAATACGTCACGTGGGCATATTTTTCCGTTTCGGCAATATAAAATTGCTTCATTTCACCCAAGACCATCGGCAGACTGTTTTTTATCTCCCTTGACGGAAAAGCTACACGCGCGTTATTCAAATCGGGACCAAAATCAGTTAAGGCAATAAAAAATAAATTCTGCGGCCACCTTTCTCTTCTGAACGAATTTAGATTTTTTTTATTAAAATCTTTTTGAACAAATGTCTTGGTTAATTCTCTTGCCCGGTCAGACCTCAAGTTTAAAAAGATTACTACATCATTGTCTTCAATTAAAGCTACCGGCTTACCTTCTTTATTGACTATTGCAGTCGGGCTGATAAATTCATCGGTTTCTTTGCGGTTATAAGCCTGAATAATCGCTTCGTTGGCTGAATTTACTTTAAAACCTTTACCCAAGGTAAGAAGGTCGTAGGCTTTTTCAACATTATTCCATTGTTTGGTCCTATCCATAGGATAAACTCTGCCGACAATACTGGCAATAATAGTTTTAATTTTGCGACCATTGCCATTGTAATTATTTTTCACGCTTTTTTCAAATCTTCCTAAAATTTTAATTGCCGAGTGTTGCGATGAATCGCGTCCGTCGGTAAAAAGATGTAAAAAAACTTCTTCTATTTTCTCTTGCTCAAGAAAACGAAGCATTGCCAACCAATGACCCGGTGAAGAATGCGCGCTGTTTTCTTCCGTTACCAAACCGATTAAATGTATTTTCGATTTATTTTGCCGGCAATGCAAAAGTCCTTCCATAAAAGCCGGATTTCTGAAAAATGTTCCGTCTTTTATCGATTCGGTAATATAAACAGCGTCGTCTTTAACTATTCGTCCGACCCCCAAATTCAAATGTCCGGCTTCTGAATTGCCGGGCTGATTTTTTGGTAAACCAACGCATTGACCTGAAGCGCAAAGCTCGGTATAAGCGTACTTCTCTTTTAAAATATCAAATTTTGGTGTTTTGGCTAAAATTACGGCATTGCCTTGGCCGTCCGGAGCCACGCCCCAACCGTCCAATATTATTAAAATAACCGGCTGTATTTTTTTTAGAGTATCCGACATAAATTATAGAATTTGGAATTTAGTCCGCCATCCGCCGGCTGGCGGAGCGGATTGGAATTTAATCTACTTTTAGTAAAAAATCGTAAATGCCAATCCCTAATTACCCAATCTCTTGCTTCCTATTTTTTATTTTTTATATTCTATTTTTTATTTTTTTATAATTCTTCCTCTATTTCCGCGAGTCTATTATATTTCGCTACTCTTTCTCCTCTGTTCGGAGCGCCCGACTTGATAAATTCCGCTCTGACTGCCACGGCTAAATCAGAAATAAAATCATCATTAGTTTCTCCGGAACGATGAGAAATAACAATTTGATAATTATTATCCCGCGCCAAACTAATGCATTTCATTGTTTCACTTAATGTTCCAATTTGATTTAACTTGATTAAAATCGCGTTTGCGGCTTTTTTCTCTATTCCCGTTTGAAAACGTTTGATATTAGTGGTAAACAAGTCGTCTCCAATAATCAGCTTTGACTCAAGATTATTTATTTTCTCAGTTAAGGCCACCCAAAGGTCCCAATCGTCCTCGGCAAACGGATCTTCAATAGAAATCATTGGATAGCTTTTAAACCACTTCCAATAGATTTCAGCCATTTCTTCTCCGGTGCGATTTTTTTTCTCAAATAAATATTTTCCTTTTTCGTGATTATGAAAAATTGAGGCTGCCACATCAACGCCAAAAAAAACTTCGTTTCCTAATTGATGTTTGGTGAAATCGCTGATTCTGGTCAAAAGATCAAAAACATTTTCCGTTTTCTTTAATTTCGGAGCAAACCCGCCCTCGTCTCCAACGGCAAATGTCAATTTCTTGGCTTTTAAAATTTCTCTCAAAGCGTTGAAAACCTCAACTCCGATTTTTAAACGTTGGCTAAAACTGGCTTCTATAGCCGGAACAATCATAAATTCCTGAACATCTAATCCCGAATCAGAATGGACTCCGCCATTTATTACATTAAACATCGGCACTGGCATACGATAATCAACGTCGGGCAACTGGTAGAAAGCGCGCAAATATTTATACAAAGGCAATCCGACTAATCGAGCCGCGGCGCGCGCCACTGCTAAAGAAACCGCTAAAATAGCGTTAGCTCCGAGTTTGCTTTTATTTTTCGTCCCATCCAAATCAATCATTATTTGATCAATTTTTTCCGGATTAAGTTCGTGATCAATTAAAACCGGAGCAATTATCTCTTCTATATTGCGACAGGCAGTTAAAACTCCTTTGCCGGCATAACGATTTTGATCATTATCTCTTAATTCAAGAGCTTCATATTTGCCGGTTGAGGCCCCGGAGGGCACAGCCGCTTTTACTCCCAATCCGTTATCCAAAAAAATCAGCGCTTCAACGGTCGGATTGCCGCGCGAATCTAAAATTTCACGCGCGAAAATATTTCTTATTTTTGGCATATTATTAAAATTATTTTATTATTTATGCTTTCTTAGTTTAGTTTAAAAGTTGGATTAAATCAAGACGACGAGTTAAAATAAAAAATAAAAAATAAAATATAAAAAATATTAATATCTCTTGGATTTGCGGGATGGATATTCTATGCTTTCATTCTCGCCTCGCTGGCTAGTTCGCTGTAGAGACGGATTGACTTTTGATTTTAAATTCTTCTATTTATTTCCTCCTATTCGCCACCGTGCCCACACTACTCACTACTTCTATTTACTTCCTCCAATATCTCTTTTGCCTTATCAACCACTTCTTGATCTTGCTCTTTTGCCGCCAATTCAGCTACGGCTTTTAATTTATTTTTTGATTCGCTTACACTCCTGTCCAAATCCCAAGACTGATATAACCTATCAAGCGCTGATTTATAATCTTTTTGAAAAACGTCGAGCCTGGCTAATTCAAAATATATTTGCTGGCGTTTTGGCGATAACTCAAGCGCTTTATCAAGCGCCGATTTTGCCGCCCCAACATATTCAGAATTATAATTAACCGCCAAATTATACAACTGTCCCAAATAAAGCCAGTGCCTGGCGTTTCGCGGATGTTCTTGAACGGTCTTGTTGCCCTCTTCTAGAGCGAATTCTGTGGCTTGAGCTAAAAAATCAGCATCGCTTTGGTTTGTTTTGTCGCTAATCTCGCTATACTTTTTAGCCAGCTCTTTATCTAAATAAATC
This sequence comes from uncultured Gammaproteobacteria bacterium, assembly GCA_964576065.1. Taxonomy (GTDB): domain Bacteria; phylum Patescibacteriota; class Patescibacteriia; order UBA2591; family UBA6264; genus CAZNTW01. The sequence goes on along the minus strand of CAZNTW010000002.1, from coordinate 17,957 downwards.
CTAACCCCTTGATTGATAAAACTATTTTTTGCCAATGCTTGTTGATACCAATCAACGCTTGATTTAAAATCCAAATCAGCAACGCGATAACCATTCATTCCAAGTTTACTTTGTTGAAGCGGCTCTAAATTGAATTTATACATCCCCCAACCGCCAAAAACCACAATCAAAAAAATCAAAACCGGCAAAGGGAAACGAGTGGCTGGATAATTAGGGTTTGGGGATCGAAAATTTGGATTTATACTTTTTTCACTATTTGCAAAATTTTTATTATTTATATCATTCGTATATATTCGTAAATTCGTAATAGTATAAACCAAAGCCAAACTGAAATAAAAAACAATCAATGGAGCCGGCGTGTCAAAAACAGTTAAATTTTGTAAAAAATAAGCTAAAAACATTAGCCCTAAAATACTTAAAGGAATCCCTTGTTTCAGGGTCAAAATTTTTATTTTTTTTATTAAGAGCCAAAAAATAATTACGAACAACCCTAAAAATGAAATCAATCCGATAATCCCCGATAAACTTAAAACATCAACCACCTGATTATGTGAATGATCAAACCACGTGCCGTCAAGACCATGTGTTAAATACGACGGCTGATAATATTTATCAAAAATCGCATTGAAATTTTCCCAGCCCCAACCCAAAATCGGCCGATCTAAGAAACCCGACCAACCCGCTTGCCAAGCCATGGTTCTTTGCTCTAGACTGGTGGTTAAATTTGATATTCTACTGATAAATACCGGAGTGTTGCTAATCCCCGGTATTCTTTTTTCTATTTGTAAAAAAATTAATCCGCCAAGAACCGCCAAAATTACCAACCCGGCTATCGGCCCAATAATCAACTTTGCTTTTCGTGAAGACGATTTTAAAAATAAAAAAATCGCAAATAAAAGAACCGCAATTAAAAAAGCTATTATTACCGTACGGCTGGCGGTTAAAGCCATAATAACCAAATTGAAAATTCCAACTGCAATTGAAATAAATTTAAGCAATTTCTTCTTTTGAATGAAAATCAGGAATCCGGCTAAAAAAATGTGCAGCATTGAATAAACTCCCAAAAAAATCGGATTGCCAAGGGTGGAGCTTATTCGGGAAATGTCTCCATCTTTTAATAAAAATCCTAATCCGATTCTTTGTCCTAATCCGTAAAAACCAACCAAAACCGAACACGATAAACTCATCCAAATAAAAATTATCCAATCTTTTCTGTTTTTTTCTTTTGATTCTTGGTTGTTTTGCGCCGAAAAACAACTTATTAAAACAACAAACCAAGTGAAAAAATGAAAATGAGTTAAAAGCCCAGTCATTCTTTCTTGGGTGCTCCAAAAACTGCGGGAGAAATCAATTCCAAAAACAGACGCTAAAAACAAAACCCCCACAAATGAGGTTAAAGCGATAATTAAAGGATTTTTAAAATTAACCTTATAGTTTTCTCTGTTTTTGGCGTATAAAACCAAAAATAACCAGGCAAAAAAAATAATTTCCGCTAAAATTCTGAAAACGATAATTTTGGGAAAAACAAAAGGATAAAAAACTTGGCGATAAACCAAAAGCGGTAAAAATAAAATCAGAACGGTTCCGACTTTTATTATTCCCAATAAAATTTTTTCTACCTTCTGTGGCATGTTTAAATAATAGCACAAAAAAATAGAAAAACCAATCCCTAAACTTAGAGATTGTCGAAATCTTAAGTCTATCGGGTTTGGCCTCTCTCTGCGAGACAAATCTGAAAATTCTTCAATGACTCCACTTAAACTTTTGTCTTCCGTCCCTAAGAATCGGTTTTATATTACGATTAACAAAAAGGCTAATCTTGTTCATTTTATAACCGGTGGGCCTCCGGGGTCCGCACTCTTTTATAAGAAACCGCGGGGAGCTTAGTTTCCCGCGGTTTCTTATTGGGCGAAAATTAACTCCGCCCGATATTATTATCAGAATTAATTTTAAAATCTATTTCCTAAATAATCTCAAATTATTCAACCCTGACAAAAACTGTAATTTCTTTTTCTCCTATTTTAATAACTCTACCCTGTTCTAAATTTTCACCCATTTCTTGTCCTAAAATTGCAACTGATGATTTTTCTTTAATTAAATTAACGTTATTTTTTAAAAGATTTTCCAGATATTCATCGCCCTTATACTTTAATGAAACTTTATTTTTCGGCTCAACATTTAACTCTTTTTTTATTCTTTGTATTTGACGAATAATGTCCCTGATTTCTCCCTCGTTTTTAAGCTCATCAGTAATTTCCGTATCCAATTCCACTTCCCCTTCTTTTAAATTAACATCTATCACCACTTCTTTAACATTTACTTCCTCTTTAACTAAATTTAATAATTCTTTTTGTAATTTGCCGGCAACTTGGTTAATTTTAAGTTTGGTCAACGGCTGTCTGGTTTTAATGCCAAACTCGGCTCTTTTGGCTAAAGCTAATGTGACAATTTCTCTTGTTCGCGCCATCTCTTGTTCTAATTTTTTGTCAATCATGTTCTCGTTGAATTTCGGCCAATCTTCCAAATGAACTGATTCTTTAAAATTAACCCCGCCTTGAACTTTAACTCGAACAAGATTTTGATATAAGCCTTCAGCTAAAAATGGCATCATCGACGCAATAATTTTTGATAAAGTTAAAAGGACGAAATATAGTGTTTGAGCCGCTTCATCTTTTTCTTGCTTATTTTTCGGATTTTGAAATTTTTGACGGCTGCGGCGAACATACCAAAGCGATAAATCGTTAACAAAAAAATCTTCAATTGCTTCGCTTGCTTGAGCCGCATCAAATTTATCCAAATTCTCGGCAACATTTTTAATTAAATCATTTAATCTGGAAATAATCCATTTATTCAACTCGTCTTTTAACACAAGTAATTGCAAATTAGGAACTTCATAATCACCGGCCAAAACATACATTTCAAAAAATGTATAACAATTCCACAAAATTAAAAGTTTTCTTTGCGTTTCTTTGGCCGAATTATAGCCAAATCTTAAATTGCCAACCGGATTTTGTCGAACATACATCCATCTCATTACATCAGCCCCTATTTTTTCCACGGCTTCATCAAACCAAATAGTATTGCCTTTTGATTTGTGCATTTCCTCCCCATTTTCATCCACGACTGTGGCGTAACCAAAAATTGTTTTGACCGGCGGATTTTTTTCCAAAACTTGACTCATTACCAATAGAGAATAAAACCAATTTTTAAACTGTCCAGGAAAAGATTCACAAATAAAATGAATTGGAAACCACTTTTGCCAATATTCCCGATTAGAAAAATATTTCGTAGTAGAAAAAGGAACAATACCGGCGTCTAACCAAGGATTACCCACATCAGGAATACGAGAAATAATTTCTCCGCACTTTGAACATTTAATTTTTATTTTATCTATCCACGGCCGATGCGGCGAATGTCCGCCGGCTGGCGGATCAAATTCTTCCCAACCCTCAACTGCTTTTTGTTTTAATTCCTCTCTTGACCCAATTACTTCAAAATTGCCGCATTTATGACATTCAAAAATAGGTAAAGACAATCCCCAATAGCGTTTCTTGGAAATCAGCCAATCGTGCATATTTTTCAACCAATCAAGTTCCCTTTCTAAGCCGAACGATGGTATCCACTCCACTTTTTTAACGCTCTCGACCAATCCGTCTCTTAATTTATCCATTGAAATATACCATTCCTCAACTAAACGGAAAATCAATTCTGATTTACATCGCCAGCAAGTAGGATAACGATGATTGTAGTCCTGAATTTTAAAAACTAACTTTTTATTTTTTAAATTTTCAAATACCCAATCGCGAACCCTTCCTTCGAAAACAAAACTTCCGGTCAGTTCGCCAAAACCGTCTTTATATTTATTTTCTTCATTGGTCGGGTCAATAACCGGCAAACCAACCTCTTTGCCTAACATAAAATCTTCTTGTCCGCAGCCCGGAGCGATATGCACGATGCCGGTGCCGTCCTCTGACGTTACTTCATCCCACAGGACAACCTGATGCTCATAACCATTTAAACTTTGTTCTACGGCCGGCAGGTCGTCAAAAATTCCTTGATATTTTATTTCCTTTAATTCTGAGCCTTTCATTGTTTTTAAAATTTCTCCATTGAAAATCAAGTCTGCTTTTTCTTTTAATAAAATAAAGGTCTCTCCGGCGCCGTCTTTTATTTCCACGTATTCCAAACCAGAATGAACCGCCAAAGCCACATTTGCCGGCAAAGTCCAAGGCGTAGTGGTCCAGGCCAGAAAAAAAGCCTTTTCTCTTCCCACAACCGGAAACTTAATAAAAATTGATTGATGAACAACTTCTTTGTATTCTTCGGTTAAAATTTCATGCTGAGAAATAGCTGTGCCGCAACGAGGGCACCAAGGAACAACATCCTTGCCTTTATACAATAAACCCTCTTCTTTGCATTTTTTAAGAAAATACCAAATGCTATAATTATTTTCGTCCGACATGGTGTAATACGAATTCTCCCAATCCATCCACTGTCCCAAACGAATTGATTGCTGGGTTTGTATTTTAGAATATTTTGAAACTCGTTCCTTGCACTTTTCAATAAATTTTTCCATGCCGTAAATTTCAATATCTTTTTTTGTTTTAAAACCGAGTTCTTTTTCCACCTCAACTTCAACCCACAACCCCTGACAATCAAATCCATTCTGAAATCTTTGGTCAAATCCTTGCATGGCTTTATATCTTTGAAAAAGGTCTTTATAGGTTCGACCCCAAGCATGATGAACGCCCATGGAATTATTTGCCGTAATCGGTCCATCCAGAAAAGACCAACGTTCTTTTCCTTGATTTTTTTCTCTCAATTTTTCAAAAATTTTATTGTCTTTCCAAAATTTTAATATCTCTTCTTCTTTTTTGGCAAAATCGTACATAAATCAATTATAGTTAAAACTCTTAAATTGCTGCTATTATTCTACAAAATATTATTTCTTTCGTCAATTTTAATTAGTTACATATTCGTAAATTCGTAATCTTGACAAAGAGACAATTTTATAATAGAATATAGGCGTAAATTCATTCAAAATTATACAAGGAGGAAAAAATGGATAAAAAATTTATCTATATTAAAAGTCAATCTTTGAGTTGGTTGGCTTTCGGGTTAGCTACGGGAATGCTTCTCGGGCTAACCACTCCAATGGTTAATGTATTGGTTTTCGGATTTATTTGTTTCGTCCCGGTCGGAGCGATTTATAGTCTCGGCGCTGGATTGTTCTTCGGAGCCAGTGTCGGGTTAAATTTTAAAGTGACTAATTTATTAGTCTCTGAATTAGGAACCACATCGGGACTGACGTTAATCGTCGCTATCAACCTTGTTTTAATTATTGGGCTGACTATGGCAACCCAAAAAATAAAATTTTTAAAAAAATTGTTTAAAGTTAGGATAATTAAACTTTAAACAATTTAAAAATTATTAGCCGTAAATCTTGGCGGCTATTCCTTTTAAAAAAATCATTGAAAATTTTTTATAAAATCCGCGAGTCGATAAATTGATTGAGTTTGGTGAGGTTTCACCTCATCAAAAAATGTAAAAAATTAACCCGCTTAACAAAGCGACTTTAAAAACTGTTGCCACCGAGACATTAAAATCAGTGGCAATTTTCTTTAAACTTGATGAGATGAACTTGATGAGGTGGAACCTCATCAAGGATTGATGAGTTGATGAGGTTGATGAGGTGGAACCTCATCAAGGACTCATCAAGAAGTGACTGCCGGCAGGCATAGGTAAACAGACGCCTCTGACGGAAACGTTCCAATGCTCCAATGTTTTAATCTCAATCCCCGATTACTCAATCCTATATTTCTTTGTTAATTTGTTATATTGTTAATTCGTTTATCTGTTCTCCTTTACATTCCGCTAAATTTGCGTTATTATTACTTTATTAAAAATATTTATTCAAAATAAATTATGATGGAACCTGCTTATGAGCCGAAAAAATACGAATCAGAAATCTACCAACGCTGGGAACAGAGCGGATTTTTTAATCCGGATAAATTACCTGGCCGGAGAAAAAAGAAATATTCCATTTCCATTCCCCCGCCGAATATTACCGGTTCATTGCACGCCGGACACGCGTTAAATAACACAATTCAAGATATTTTAATCAGATTCGCCCGGCTTAATAATAAAAAAACTCTTTGGGTTCCCGGAACTGATCACGCCGGCATTGCCACGCAAAATGTGGTGGAAAAAGAATTATCCAAAGAAGGATTAAACCGTCATCAATTGGGAAGAGAAAAATTTATTGAAAAAGCGTGGCAATGGAAAGAAAAATACGGCTCAATGATTTTAAGTCAATTAAAACAATTGGGTTGTTCTTGCGATTGGTCAAGGGTTCGTTTTACCTTGGACAAAAATTACGCTGACGCCGTTTTAACGGCTTTTGTTAACTATTGGAAAAAAGGTTATCTCTACCGCGGTCCGCGCATTGTCAATTGGTGTCCGCGTTGCGCCACGGCTATTTCCGATATTGAAATGAAATATCAAGAAGAAAAAAGCAATCTTTGGTATATAAAATATCCTTTTAAAGATACGCCCGATAAATATATTACCGTCGCTACCACTCGTCCGGAAACCATGTTGGGAGATACGGCTGTAGCAATAAATCCAAGTGATGAAAGATATAAAAATTTAGTTGGACAAACTCTGATTTTACCCATAGTCAATCGAGAAATTCCCATTGTCGCTCATCATTTGATTGATTCTGTTTTTGGCACCGGCGCGGTAAAAATCACCCCGGCCCACGATAAAGTTGACTGGCAAATCGGCAAAGAAAATAAACTGGAAATAATCAATGTTATCGGGCCAAACGGAAAAATGACAACCGAAGCCGGAACTTATAGCGGAATGACTGCGAGTGAAGCAAGAAAAAAAATAATTGAAAAATTAACCGAATTAAATTTATTGGAAAAACAAGAAGAATATCAACACCAAATATCTCTTTGCGATCGCTGTTCCACGCCGATAGAGCCGCAAATTTCAAATCAATGGTTTATTAAAATGGAAAAATTAGCCAAACCGGCTATTAGGGCTGTAAAAAGAGGGAAAATAAAAATCTTCCCTGAAAATTATAAAAAAATTTATCTTGATTGGTTGGAAAAAGTTGAAGACTGGTGTATTTCCCGCCAGCTTTGGTGGGGGCACCGTTTGCCAGTCTGGTTTTGCCAAAACAAAAACGAAACATTCTCAGCCGAACAAAATGAAAATCAATATACTGTTTCCGTTGTTAAACCGACAGAATGTCCCTTCTGTCATAAATGCGAAATGAAACAATCTGAAGACGTATTAGATACTTGGTTTTCTTCGGCGCTTTGGCCGTTTGCCACTTTGGGTTGGCCGCAAAAAACAAATGATTTAAAAAATTATTATCCAACCTCCCTATTGTCAACCGCCCGCGATATTATCTATCTCTGGGTTGCGCGAATGGCTTTTTCTGGATTGGAATTTTTAAAAAAAATCCCTTTTAAACAGGTTTATATCCACGCCACTATTCTTGACGCTAAAGGAAGGAGAATGAGCAAGTCTCTTGGCAATGGCATTAACCCGTTGGAATTAATAGAAAAATACGGCGCCGACGCCACTCGCTTTGGTCTAATCTATCAAACCAACCGCGATCAACAAGCTATTCATTTTGATGAAAGAGCTTTATTGTCCAGCCGCAATTTCATCAATAAACTTTGGAATGTGAGCCGTTTTATTGAAATGCAGCTGCAAAAAACAGAAAATTTCAATTTTGATAAAACTAAAATAGAAACTCTCACTCTGGCTGATCGCTGGATTATTTCCAAAATAAACTATTTAATAAAATCCGCCGCTGAAAAAATTAATAATTATGAATTTGGCGAAGCAGCGCGCGATATTTATGAATTTGTCTGGCATAATTTCGCCGACTGGTATTTGGAAATTTCCAAAAGTCAATTTGATGATGAAAAATTAAAAAACAATACGGCTGAAATTCTTTACTATTCCTTGGATGTTATTTTAAAAATCCTTCACCCTTTTGTCCCTTTTGTCACTGAAGAAATTTATTCGCAATTCAAAAAAAATCCGACTCAAATGTTAATCGTTGAAACCTGGCCTGAATTTTCTAAAAAATTCATAGACAAAAAAAATGAGCAAAAATTTGAAGAAATAAAAAGTTTAATTATTGAAATTCGTAATTGGAAAAATCAAAACAAAAAACCGTTAAAAGAAATTATTAATTACAAAATTGAAAACTATAAATTATCAAACGAACAAAAAAAGATGATTGAAACTGTGGCAAAAGTAAATTTAACCGTTAATTAACGCTATAAATCTTTACATTTTTAATATTTGTATTATAATATCTTTGCGTCGTAACTGCGAACCTTTTGGGTCTTTTATGGTGACCTTGGTGTAGCAGTAGCACAGAGGCCTGTGGAGCCTTTAGCAGGGGTGCGAGTCCCCTAGGTCACCCCTACACAATAAAATAAAAAAATAAAGTCGATAAATTACAATAACTAAAAAATGTTAATTGTGAAACTTATGATGAAAAAAATTTTTGTCTTGGGTGTTTCATTTGTTCTATTGGGAACTTTGGTTTTAGTAAGCGGTTGCGCCACTCAGACCAAGGAAACTAATGTCAACGCTGAAACCGTTACCGAGGAACAAGTTGCTCCGGTTCAAGTAGAAAACCTGAACATGGAAGCGCCAGCTCCGGTTCAAGTAGAAAACCTGAACATGGAAGCGCCAGCTCCGGTTTTACCCTAACTAACGACAAAACGCTAATCAAAAACCTTTAGATTATTGATTGGCGGTTACGTTTGTTAATTATTTCAAAAAATAAAAAGAGACCCATTGAAAATAGTCTCTTTTTATTTTCTATGGTTTCCCGTCCCTATCTGGGAACCACATATTTCTGTGAAACCGACCCAAGTGAGTCACAAAAGCTAATGGATTGTCCATAAACCAATCTATACTCATATCATAAAATCCTACTATAAAAAGCAGGATTTTATGATTGAGCCCAATTAACTCAAAAATATACCATCCGCCAGCTGGCGGACATACTAAATTTCTTTTTTCGTTTTAAAACGCTTTATTAATGAAGGCTTTAGGGGTGGTGTTTCTGGGGACAGTCCCCGTTAATTCAAAAAATATACCATCCGCCAGCTGGCGGACATACTAAATTTCTTTTTTCGTTTTAAAACGCTTTATTAATGAAGGCTTTAGGGGTGGTGTTTCTGGGGACAGTCCCCGTTAATTCAAAAAATCCTCCTGCGTCGAGACTATGAAGAATAAAAACACAATCACAGATTTATCTTAATTTTAATGATACGTAGACTTGAATTTTATTTGTCTCGCCTGACTGGATTTCGCTCCGCGATGATTATTTGGAATTTGTTGTTTGAAATTTTCGTTCGCCTATCGGCAAACGCTTGGTACCCCCAGTAGGAATCGGACCTACATTTAGAGTTTAGAAAACTCTCGTTCTATCCATTGAACTATGGGGGCTCAACTTCGCTTTAATGTTTACATCTTTCTTAGAGCCTCAATTCTTTTTTGAATCGGCGGATGAGTGCTAAATAAAGTAGCAGTTAAATTTTTTACCCCGCCAAAAGGACTGGCTATATACAAATGAGCTGTAGCGCTGTTGGCATTTTTCATTGGTTGATTGTATTGTGAAATTTTTTCCAAAGCCCTAGCTAATCCCTCAGGATAACGAGTTAAAAGCGCGCCAGAGGCGTCAGCCAAATATTCGCGTCGACGAGAAACAGCCAACTTAATAATCTCGGCGATAATCGGAGATAAAATCAATAAAATCAACCCAATAACCATTAAAATCGCTCCGGCCGAACCCTGATCTTTATCATTTCCGCGCCGTCCGCCAAAAAAACTAAAACGAAGAAACCAATTACTTAAAATACTTACCAAGCCCACCAAAACAACCACTAAAGTCATTAATAAAATATCATAATTTTTTATATGAGACAATTCATGAGCAATCACTCCCTCCAATTCCTCATTTTCCAATTTCTCTATTATACCGGTCGTTAAAGCGATTGATGAATGCTTGGTATCGCGTCCGGTGGCAAAAGCGTTCGGCGCCGGATCATTGATAATATAAATTTTAGGCGTTTGTATTCCGGCTGTAATACAAAGATTTTCCACTAAACGATAAACATAGGGATTATCTTGTTTTTTTATTTCTTTGGCGCCCGAACTCCAAAGGGCGACCTTATCTCCGGAGAAATAACCGAATGTGGCCATAAACAGCGAAAACAAAGCCGCAATAACCAAACTTTCCGGACCAGTCAAACCGGTTCTGTTCAAAATCCAACCAAGAAATAAAATGAAAATAACGAAAACAGCTATTAATAAAAATGATTTTTGTTTATTTGAGTTTATTTGAGAGTACATACTAAATCAATTTAACATTAAAACATTTTAACAATTTAACAAAATTTTTAATTAATTTATCTTTCTTTGCTAAGTTGTCCCGTACGGCGGGATCCCGCTATGCGGTAATTAATTTGTTTATTTGTCCTTTCTTCCTTGGTCGTGAAAAGCTTGATAAACTTCTTTTAAATGCTGATCGGTAACGTGAGTATAAATTTGAGTCGTAGTAATATTTTTATGGCCTAGCATTTCCTGCACCGCCCTTATATCAGCTCCGCCGGACAACAGATCGGTGGCAAATGAATGTCTTAAGGTGTGAGTAGTTATTTTTTTGGTAATACCGGCGACTTTGGCATATTTCTTAACCAATCTTTGAATTGAGCGCGGAGTCAAACCATAAACGCTTTCGTTTGGATTTTTAAATGACTTTTCTTTTTTTGCTCCGGCCGCGCGATCATTGCGGACAAACAAAGTCGGCTCCATGTCAATTCTAGCTTCCAAATATTTTTTTAACCAGTAGCGCGCCTGATTAGATAAAAAAACAACTCGCCAACGCCGTCCCTTCCCCTGCACGCTGAATTCGCTTTTTTCCAAATTAACATCGTCTTTCTTTAATTTGGCTATTTCTGAAACACGCAGCCCAGTAGAAAAAAGAAGTTCTAAAAGAGCCTTGTCCCTTAATTTGATAACATCATCTTGCTTGACTTCCATTGGCGCCTGTAAAAGCTTTTCCAAATCACTTCCTTCTAAAAACGCTATTTGCCTTTCACCGATTTTGGCCAATTCAATTTTTTCCGGCGCCAGAGCTTTAACGTCGCGCTTGGCTAAATATTTCAAAAAAACCCTTAAAGCGATTAAATGATAATTTTGCGTGGCGCTGGAAATTCCTCCGCCGCGGGGATTTTTAAGACGAGACATCCATAACCGAAATTGTCGCACCGATTCAATTGTAATTTGGTCTGGTGAATCAAACTTAGTCTGCTCTAAAAATCTTTTTAAATAAAAATAATAATTGCGGATTGTCAGTTGGCTGGCTCCCTTTTCAATTTCTAAATGCTCCAAAAATTCAGTGATTAATTTTTGCAATTCATTAGCCATAATTTGGGCTAACTATAATTTACGACGCTCTAATTGTATCATTTCCTTAACTTTCAGTCAAATAAAAATACCAAAAATAAATCTTAGTCGTTTGTTGGTTGTCCCCAAAATGACACGACCGTGTCATTTTGGGGACAAAAATTTTACTAATTTGCCAAGAATTTTACCGAGGTCTTACCATGTTCCACCTGATAAGATAATATTTAATATAAAAGAGCAAGAGGCCTCCTTTTAAAGGCCTCTTTCAAATTTCATCGTGGGGGGTTCCCCTTTGGAAATCCCCTATATGGCATTCCCCTCTTGGGGTGAGAGGAATAGACCAGATAAATGACGCTGGCAATCACGCCGATAACGGCGAAAATTGCCATTAAGGGGATTTCCATCCCCCATTGGAGCCAAAAAGGCTCCAATAACGGTACTAATTATTACGATCAGTACCGATTTCATAATCTTATCCATATATCCTCCTTTTATTCGTTTATATTTATGTATATTTATGATTTAAATATACCAAAAATCAGTCAAAAGTCAAGAGGATAAAATGGTTAATTGGGAATTGGGACTTTTTAACGGGGACTGTCCCCAGAAACACCACCCCTAAAGCCTTCATTAATAAAGCGTTTTAAAACGAAAAAAGAAATTTAGTATGTCCGCCAGCTGGCGGATGGTATATTTTTGAGTTAATTGGGCTCAACCCAAAAATCCTGCTTTTATAGCAGGATTTTATGATATGAGTATATGAGTATAGATTTTTTCTATAAAAGCCGGTTTCACTTGCTCCTCGTAAAAAATTTATAACCTGAATAAGATCGAAGAATGAGACGGTATAACATAAAAGGGGCTAATTTTTTCTTTATTGTTCCTAACTCCTCATTATCAAAACGAAAATAATTAGTCAGGCCAACGGCTTCAACTCCAGAGCCAACAATTTTATTTACAAAATCGTCAACGCTACAATTACCATATTTGTTCGCAAGAATAAGCTCTGTAGACCTCCGAGGTCCACAGAGCTTATTCACCGTTTAGAGCGGCGATTTTCATTTTTATCTCTATTTTTGCGATGATTTTTATAATCAATCAGAAGAAGAAAAATAAAAATCGCGCCTAAAATAATAGCGCTGATAATTGAATAAGATTTATATTTTTCAAAATCAATCACTGTTCCGACACTGCTCAAAGTTTGATAAGATATTTGACTTTGGATTTTGTTCTCCGCGACCGACTTATCGTCGGTCGCGTCTGAAACTATTTTTACGTCGTCATTATCCCTCGGTAATAATCGCAATTCGTCATTGCTTTTACTTAGTATTCCAGTTATCTCAACCGCGCTCCCCTCTTTTATCGCCTCTTTTTCTATTTCTATTCCTGATTTAAAATAAACCGTTATTTCACTCCCGTCGTCAATAAAAATCCGCGGCCAGGTTTTTTCAATTATTTTCCCTTTTACTTTTAATAAATAACCAACATCGGTCTGACTGATTTCTTTAATCTCTATTAATCGCGGCCGAACACTTAATCCGCGCTGCAAAATTTTTATGTCGTCTTTGGTTTTTATTTTCAATCTTATTTCTCCGCGCGACTGGGAAAATTCTCCTTTAACGGAAATTTTATCGCCGATTTTCAGTTCCGGAAAATCGACGCTATAACAATAAATCTGCAAGCCATCAATATAAAAAATCTGCTTACCTAAAATTCCCGGCTCAACAATCACCACCCCGCGCGCCTCGGCCTTTTTCCCGATTTGCGATTCCAATCCAGCCGAAGAGTCAATGCTTGGGTACGTACTTGGGTGCGCCGCACCCAAGTATTCGTTTTGAGGAGAATTAGCTTCCCTCACCGATGTTTCAAGTAAACCAAAACACACTATTGGACAAAACAATAAAAATAAAGCCGTTAAAAAAATCATTTTTATTAGATTTATTCGGAAACCGTTTACTTGGGTGCGCCGCACCCAAGTAAACGGGGTAAAAAATCTATTCACTCCAAATAATTTTTGGTTCAGGATAAACATATTTTCCAATAATTAAATTGTCTACATAGAGACCAACATTACCTTGATCCTCTTGAAGACTTAAATAAATAGAGCCCTCGTTATTAATTTCTTCGTCAATCACCTCCCTTTTGGTTAGACTGTCTTTTAGGTAAGTTAATCCGGCCCAGTGATAATTATCATCAGCGCGTATTTCAAAATCATTCCAGTCGGCAAGAAAAGTTCTAGTATCAATCGGCATATAAAAAATTTCCCCGTCTTTAATTTTTTCAAGTTTTAATCCTTTATTTGAATCATATGGATAATTTTCTACTGCCAATCGCCAATAATCCCCATTGCCTTGATGACGATATTCAATAAAGGCTCGCACGACATCTGTTGCCGGATTCATTTTCGCCTTAAGAAAAAAATCTTTAATCTTAAAATCTTTCGGACCGAAATAACCCCCCAACCAATACTTTATTCTCGCATAACCTTCGCTGGTTTCCCAAATAACATTATTGGCGTTATATTTTTCCGAATGATTGACTGTAAAGTCGTCAAACCATTCAAAAACTTTCTCGCCTTGACCGAGATAAACGGCTGAAGGGTTGTCATAATAAAGATAAATCTTTTTTTGTCCGTCGCTCGGCAATGAAGGAATTTTAACCCAAAAAATCGCCCAATCAGAACGATAAATTTCGCGCCAATAATCAAGCGCTTGTCCGGTGTCGGGATCAACAAAACGCGCGTCGGAAAAATCAGATTGCATTTCCGGCTTATACGCAACTTCAATTTTCATAGGATAATTTACAATGTCATCTGTGCTGGTGACGTTGGAAATGTTAATAAATTCCGGCGTGCTAGTAGCATTGGAAGTATTAATAACAATCGTTTCTCTTTTCGCCCAATTGGAAAAAATCCTTGCTTCGGCGTTAGTCGCTTCGTATCCATACTCCACTTGTCTTACTAACGGCTCGGGTTTGGTTTGTTTGGCAATAAAAAAATAATCAATAATAAAGCCCCCTACCGCGTCATGGGCGTTTGCTTTAAAAACAATATCGCCTTCTTGATTTAAATAATGACTGGTTATTGTTTCACTATTTTCAAAATCAATATCTGGATTCAAGCCGGTAGTTTTTAAAAAATGATCTGTTTCATAAGCTTTAATTTCCATCATCGCCCAATCACTATAAACCTTTCCGCCATTATTGTCGTAGTAATGACGATACAAAGAGCCGTCAATCATCTGCTCTAAATTAAGCCCGCGGTTATGGGTATTCTCTCTAAAATTAAATCCGTATTGCCAATAATTGTTTTCATCTTGATAACGATAATTAATGTATTGTTGATACGCGCCTGAGGAAGGATGAACCTTGGCTTTAAAATAAAAATTTTTGACTTTGAAATTTTTTGGAGACAAACTGCTAAGAGCGCCTGTGTTTAAGGTTTTATCAGCTACAGCCACCCGTCCTTCATTTGTATCCCAACCAATCAAACCAACTTGATTATAATCACCTGAGCTATCTTTATTAAAATCATCAAACCATTCAAAAACATCTTTGCCTTGGCCAAAATAAAAAGCCGAGGGATTGTTATAATATTGATAAATAATTTTCTCGCTGTATTTCGGTATAAATGGAACCTTAATCCAAAAAACGGCCGATTCGTTTTCAGTATATGACTCGCGAAAATACGGCAAAATAGTCTGGCCGTCGCTGTCGGTAAATTTCAGGTCGGAAAAATCCGGTTGCATTCCCGGTTGATAAGTAATATCAATTTTAATTTGATAATCAATCAAATCATTTAAATTCAGTTTATTATCTATGGCAAAAACCTCGCGGCCATCCCAATTATCATACTTTCTTTCTTCTCCAACCGTTGCCTCATACCCTTTTTGTTCTTGTCTTATTGACGGCTCCGGTTTGGTTTGTTTGGCAATAAAAAAATAATCAATCACCAGTCCCGATGTTTTGTTTCCGCTGTCCGCCTTGAAAACAATATCGCCTTCTTGATTCAAATATTCGCTTGCGACTTTCCAATTTTTTTCAAAAACAAGACCGCTATCGGCACTGGTAATTTTGGTCCAGTGTTCGGTTTCGTTAATTTTTAACTCCATTATCGACGATGAGCCCCAGAAAGCTTGTCCGCTATTATCATAATAATAACGACGCAAAGAGCCATCAACTATCTGTTCAAAATTAAAACCTTGATTATGAATACAATCTCTAAAATTAAATCCTGATTGCCAATAATTATTTTCGTCTTGATAACGATAATCAATATATTGCTGGCGAGCGCTCATTCCGTGAGAAGACTTAACTTTTAGGTAAAAATTCTTAATCTTAAAATCTTTAGGTGAAATAAAACTAAAGCCTCCTGTTGGAGCTTTAGTAATCGCTACATTTCCTTGGGACGGATTCCAACTAACCCATCCGCTCTGTCCATATTCATTTGAACGATCTTGGCTAAAATCATCAAACCATTCAAAAACTTTTTCGCCAGCCCCAGAATATGATGTTAATAAATTATTATAATACTGATAAATAATTTTCTCGCTGTATTTCGGTATAAATGGAACCTTAATCCAAAAAACGGCCGATTCGTTTTCAGTATATGACTCGCGAAAATACGGCAAAATAGTCTGGCCGTCGCTGTCGGTAAATTTCAGGTCGGAAAAATCCGGTTGCATTCCCTGTTGATAAGTAATGTCAATTTTAATTTGATAATCAATCAAATTGTTGGAATTTAATTTATTGTTCACGACTAAAACTTTGCGATCATTCCAGCTCAAAAGCCAATCATTGTGGCTATTTCGCGGATTTGATTTGTCTTGAAGAAAAAAATCAATCAAATTGTCTTCAGTATCCTGATAACTATCAATATTTAATTTCCTTTCCAAAGAATAATCTTTTCCCGGTGTCGGCGAAAAAGATTGCCCCTCTTTTATAAAATCAACTCCGCCCCAAGCGACAATATCAAGATAAGATTCTTTTAATTCCTGACTTATTTTGCCATCAGGATTAAAAGGATAAATAACTACCGAGCCGGCCGCATTAGAAAGCTGTTCACTATCATACGGTTGATTTTCAATTTTTGTTTTTAAAAGCCAATCAACTCTTGATTCAGAAAAACCAAAAACGCCAATTAAATAATATTTTTTGCTTTTAATGATTGTGTTATCTAAAAATTTTTTCAAGAGATGCGGTGTTTCCTCCCAATCTTGTCCCGTGGAATAATAGGCTAAATAATAATCTCCAACCGACAAATCAGTGTCAGTTGGATTATAAAGTTCAATAAATTCTTGACCATTAATTTGTATTTCGCTGATAATAATTGATTTTTGATTAATTGAATGTTCTTTTGTTTCTGACCAAACACCGACATTTCCAGCTTTATCAACCGCTCTGACTCTTAAAAAATACTTATTTCTATTACGACCAGTCAGTTTGACTGTTTTGTCAGAACTTTTTATTTTCTCATAAAATCCGTCTATTTCATAATAATCAACTCCCGACAAATCATCGCTGTCGTCTACCCAGCTAAGATTAAAATC
Organism: uncultured Gammaproteobacteria bacterium; assembly: GCA_964576065.1. GTDB lineage: Bacteria > Patescibacteriota > Patescibacteriia > UBA2591 > UBA6264 > CAZNTW01. Next base: position 957 of record CAZNTW010000002.1, on the reverse strand, counting down.
TGTGGAACCTCCGTCTCCTTCGGCTGATAAAAAATTTACTAGGCCGGGAGGAGTATTATCAAAAATAAAATGACTAACATTGGCAACAGTTTGAACATTCCCCAAAATATCAATAGCGCGAGTGTAAATAATATAATGTTGGTCCGATAATAGATTTTTTGGCAAACTAAAAGACCATTTTTTATTTAATTTGTCCAAATTAACTTCCAGCCAAGACGATTCATCAAACCAATCTAAATCATTTTGGTTATTTTTATAGCCTAAATATTGCGTGCCTAATCCTTTTTGAATTTTAATTTCAACTTTAGTTATTTCGTTTAATCCTGAAATCTGTCCGCTGATTTCTTCGTTCCAAGAATCTGCGTTAAAAAATTCTCGCAAATCGTTTATTTCTGAGATTGGTTCGGATAAGTCAATTTTCCAAAAATAATTTTTCTCTTCCGACCAATTATCAGCCGCATCAACACCCTTAAGATAAAATTTCTGTTCTCCTTGAATCAATTGACTATAATTCTGCGGAGAAATACACGACTCCCAATTATTCCCCAATGATTCCAAGCGACAGAAAAAATTAACCGGTTCATTTGATGAAAATCCAAAAACAGCGCTAGTTTGATTGGTTAAACTAGCGGGATAAGAAATTATTTCAACTAATGGCGGGTTTGTGTCTATTGGTTCGGGTTCGGGTTCTGGTTCTGGTTCGGATTCGGGTTCTGGTTCTGGTTCGGATTCGGGTTCGGGTGTTACTTGAAACTCTTCGTCGTCTGAATCAGAAACGGCCGGAGAAATAATATTATTTTTTTTATTTGGCGTTAAGTCTGTGGTTAAAGAAAAGTCATTTTTGTCTATGTCGCTATCTTTTCCATCAATCTTTCTGGCAGCCGCTTGACCTTTTTCTAATTCAGTCGCATTATCACTCGCATTGCCATCGTCATAATCTCCGTAACAAACTTGATC
>CAZNTW010000001.1:6078-53863 GCA_964576065.1 uncultured Gammaproteobacteria bacterium | reverse complement strand
TCAATATTTTAAATAGTATCGAAATCGTTGCAATAGATGTTGGAAGCCAAGATATCAAATCTTAAATTTTATTTATTCTAATCTACTCTCTAAATTCCAAATTCTACCTCCCTATTACTGCTTTTATTCTTCTAATACCGGCGGCGTTAGCTTCTTCTTTAATAATTTTAAACTGACCGATTTCCTTAGTATTTTTGACGTGAGGACCGGCGCAAATTTCCTTAGAAAAAATCTGTTTGGTTAATGCGTTAAAAATCGAATAAACTCTCACTATTTTAGGATATTTTTCCTTAAAAAAAGCCAAAGCTCCCGATTCAACCGCTTGTTCATACGACATTTCTTCCATTTCTACTTCTAACTCTTGTTTTATCGCGTCGTTAACTATCTCCTCAACTTTTTTTATTTGTTCTTGGGTTAATTTTTCCGAGTGAGTAAAATCAAACCTTAATCTTTCTGGCGTTAAATCTGAACCGGCTTGCTGAACGTGGACTCCCAAAACTCGACGCAGGGCTTGGTGTAATAAATGAGTGGCTGTATGATGCGCCGCGACTTTCTTTCCCCATTCTCCCACCCCTCCGAATTTTTTAGCCACACCGGCGCGAGAAATGTCTTGGTGAATTTTAAATTCCCTTTCAAAAGACTTTTCATCAATCACCAAACCATACTCAGAAACCATTTCTTTAGTTAATTCCAAGGGAAAACCATAAGTGTCATAAAGATGAAAAATTGTCTCTGCGTTAATAACGATTTGTTTCTGCTCTATTGTTTGTTGAATTATCTTTTTAAATTTTTTTAACCCTTTGGTTAAGGTTTTATTAAATTTTTCTTCTTCTTTTTGAATAACTGTTATAATATCGGCTTGATTTTTGTCTAATTCCGGATAAATGTTTTTATACTCATTAATAATAATTGGCGCCAAAGAAACCAAAAGATTTGTTGGCGCTCCAATTAAACGCCCATGCCTCATTGCTCGTCTGATTAATCTTCTTAAGACATAACCTCTGTCTTCTTTACTGGGAATGACTCCGCCGGCCACCAAAAAACAAATGCCTCGCAAATGATCGGCAATAATTCTTATTGATTTTTTAACAGCCAAGTCGTCTTTTTTCTCAAAACAATTTTTCTCAATTTCTTTTATTAAAGGTAAAAATGATTCTATTTCATAGTCTGAAGACCTTCCTTGTAAAATGCAAGACAATCTTTCCAGCCCGGCGCCAGTATCAACATTTTTGGCGGGTAGTTTTTTATATTGGCCGTCTTTGGTTTTATCGTATTCCATAAAAACCAAATTCCATATTTCCACAAATCTCCCGCAACCGCAATTAGGACCGCAACCTTTTATTGTGCATTCTGATTTTTTAAATTCCACCCCGCGATCATAATGTATTTCAGAACAAGGACCGCAAGGACCAAAAGAACCGACCGGCCCCCAAAAATTGTCTTCAATTCCAAACTCTTTTATTTTTTCCGTCGGCACACCGTTGTTCTGCCAAATTTTCACCGCTTCTTCATCGTTTGAAACTTCTCCATTCCCCTTGAATACCGTCACCCATAAACGATCCTTAGGTAAACAATAAATCTGCGTTAATAGCTCCAAAGACCATTCAATGGCTTCTTTTTTAAAATAATCGCCAAACGACCAATTGCCCAACATTTCAAAAAAAGTATGATGAAATTCGTCTCCCACTTCGTCAATATCCGAGGTGCGAAAACATTTCTGAACTGAACAAGCTCTGCGATAAGGCGGTTCAACTTGTCCACTTAAATAAGGAACAAACTGTTGCATTCCGGCCGAAGTGAAAAGAGCGGTAGGATCAGCCGGCAATAAAGAGGCCGAAGCCACCAACTGGTGCGATTTGTTTTTAAAAAATTCAAGAAATTTTTCTCTAATTTCATTGACTGTCATTTTTTGTCTCTTTGTGATGCTCGGTTACATCATTATAAATACTATCGACTTGTTTTTGGTTGTTTGAAAAACCCAATAAATTATGGGTAAAATAATAAATTACCACTAAAAGTCCGATGCTGACGAAACTAAAGTCAATTAACCGCGAAATCAAGCTAAAACTCAAGCCTGTTTCTACACTTGACTCCACCATTTGAAAGACTAAGACATTAACCCACTCATATATTCCTAATGTGGCCGGAATGGGAACCGCGCCGCTTAAGGTATCCGCTATTTTAATTAAAACCGCATCAGTCAAAAGCAAAGATTCTTTTAAAAAATGAGCGAAATAAACCATTTCTAACGCGCCGACAAAAAAACCAAAAACAGAAAGAATCACTCCCCAAAACGCCACTTGAGGCGATTTTTTAAAAAAACCAATTATCTCGGAATTAAATTCTCTTATTTTTTCAGCTAAACCGTCCTTATTGTTGTCTTGATTATTGCCAAAAAGTTTTAATCTATCAAATTTAAACAATTTTAATAATGATATGATTTTCTCTGACTTAATAAGTTTCAAAATCAAAAACAAAACAATAAGCGGCAAAATGGATAAACCGGAAAAAATCGCAAAATTAACCCAATCGCCTTTTAAAAAAATAATAAAGACTCCCAATAAACAAAATAAAAAAAACGAAAAAATTTCAATTATTCTTTCTATAACAATGGAAATTATGCCCTTAAAAACGGGAATTCCCATTTTATTTTTGGCGACAAAAACCCTGACTACCTCGCCGCCATAATAAAACCCGGGCGTTAAATAACTTAACGCCATTTCTCCCAATCTGGCTCCAGCCAAAGACCTAAACGGCAAATTGGAGAATCCGATTGTTTTTAAAATCATTTTCCAACGGATCACCCACGCTAAAATTTTTAAAAAAACCAAAAAGAAAAGAATAGCGACTTGCCACCAAACCAAAAAGCTAAAACGCAAAAAAATATCATCCAAACCGATATGCCGATAGATCCAGATTACCAATAAAATTCCAATTAAAAATGATAAAACAAACAGAACAATTTTTTTCATAACATAATTTCAGCTAAGATGGCTTTTCTTTACTTTTGTTGGACGCGTTCGACAATATTTTTGCGGTTGGTTTTGAAAAAACCGGTTTTATTTGTTGACTTTTTTTTAAACAATTTTTGCAATAGACCGGCCTAACTCCATCGGGAAGAAACGGAACATAAACCATTACACCGCAACTATCACACTTTGCCTCGTACTTTTCTCTGGATGGTTGGGGTAAGGTTTGTCCGACTTCAATCACTCCGCTCCAACGAGCGATTTTTTCTTCCACGATTTTTCTCGGTTCAGCATAACGTTCGCGGGAAACCCTGATTATTTTTTCTTTATTATTTTCGTTCATAGAAAGCGGCGGAAGCGTTATTGCGGAAAACGGATCTGAAGTAATTCCGTCAATCATTAATTTTAGATAAATATTATACGAATCAAGATTGACCAAATCAGTTTCGTCAAAACGCGGAAAAAATTCTTTGGCTAAAAATTCGGCATCATCGGCGCCAACCCGAAAAACAATCATCGTTCCAACATTACCAAAAACGGCATCCCTAACCTTGGTGCTTTGGTCGGTCATAAGTTGTCCAATATATTGGTGGGCAATAATCAAATTAAAATGATATTTTCTGGCCTCAGAAAGAATATTGGCGAAAGAATCTGTGGCAAAATTCTGAAACTCATCAACATAAAGATAGAAATCACGACGAGTTTCTTCGGGAATATCAATTCGGCTCATCGCCGCCATTTGCAGTTTGGTAATCATCATCGCTCCCAAAAGAGCCGAAGCGTCTTCTCCAATTTTACCCTTGGAAAGATCCATAACTATAATTTTCCCGGCATCAATCGCCTGACGCAAATTTACACTTGTTTTAAATTGTCCGACAATATTTCTAATCAACGACGTTGATAAAAACTGTCCAACTTTATTTTGAATCGGCGCCACAGCTTCGCTTCTCAAACGTTCGGGATATTTCGGATACTCTTCCACCCAAAACGATTTTACCACCGGATCGGTTAAACGATCAACCACTCTTTCTCTAAATTGTTTGTCTACTAAAATTCGCATTATGCCCAAAAGCGTGCTTCCCGGATATTCCAATAAAGCCAAAATTGCGTTTCTTAAAACATATTCCAAACGCGGACCCCAAGAATCAGCCCAAATTTTTTTAAAAACGCCAACCAATCCAGAAGCAACCAAATGACGATGACTGGGATCAACTCTTTCTAAAACATTTAGGGCGAAAGGAAAGTCAGTATCGGCCGGATTAAAATATATCGTATCGTTAATTCTGCCGGCCGGAACAAAATTCAAAGCTTTTTCAGCCAATTCGCCGTGAGGATCGACTATTGCTAAGCCACGGCCAGATTGAATGTCCTGATAAACCATATTCTCCAGCATGGTTGATTTTCCCACCCCGGTCTTTCCAACAACATACATATGCTGACGGCGATCTTTTGATTTAATGCCAAACTTTTGTCGAAGATTCCGATAATTTGTTTCGGCAAAAAATAACACTTTTTCGATTTCTCCTTGATTTAAATTGATTTCTGACATATTTTTATTATAATTTTAAGAAGATTTTTTGTCAATTTGGCGCTTACCCTCTTATTCCAGCGCCGATAAATTTAATTATTTGCTGTATTTTTTCTCCAATTTTTCTTTTATAAAAAATTTCGCGATTAAAAAAATTGCCAAAACAAATAAAACTATCAAGGATATTATTTTTCCTTTTGTCTTTAAAAACAAAGACGTTAAACCAAAAACTAAAGCCACCAGCCAATAAAAAACAACTATTGAACGATGAGACAAGCCCGCGTCCAAAAGACGAAAATGCAAATGCCGTTTGTCGGCGACAAACGGAGAGCCTTTATTAACAAGTCTTTGGATTATTACGCCGACCAAGTCAATTACGGCTAATCCGGAAATTAAAAAAGTGGTCGCTATTTTACTGCCGGAAATAATGGAAATAACCCCTAAAATAAAACCGGCGAAAAGACTGCCCCCCTCCCCTAAAAAAATTTTGGCCGGATGCCAATTAAAAAACAAAAAGCCCAAAAAACAGCCTGACAAAATTAAACTTATCAGGCCGATATCAGGTTGATAAAATTTAGTCAAAAAACAAAGTCCGGCAATGCCTAAACAACCAATAAAGCATAATCCCGAAACTAATCCATCTAAACCATCAAGTAATTTGGTTGAATACATTAGAACCATCAACCAAATAAACGTTATCAAGTCTGACCAGGGGGTAAAATAATACGGGACGTTGCCTAAACGAATAATTTCAATTTTAGGCTGATTAAGATAAAAATATTTGCCGCCCTGATCTGATAAAGAAGAAAACGGATTGTTGATATATTCTATGCCAATTCCGCTGGCGATTACTGTCAGACAGGCCAGGATCGGCCAAATAATTTGCCAACGCGGCTTAAAATCATACTTATCATCAAGCCATCCGCCAACCATTAAAATCAAACCGGCAAAAAATATACCAATCAAATGTTTATTTAAGACTAAATCTGTCGGCCAGCCTTTAACTTGTTTAACGATAAATAAAAAAATAAAAAATGAAGAAAAAATCGCCAAGCCGCCCAAAAGCGGCACCGGGCGTAAATGAATTTTTCTGACTAAATCAGGCTTATCAATTACCCCCCATTTTAAAGCCAACCGTCTGACTAAAAAAGTAAGAACAAAACTAAAAATTACGCTGATAATAAAAAAACTGAGGGCCATAATTTATTTAAAATTTTTATTGAGATAATCTTGTAAAATAATAGTGGCCGCGATTGAATGATTTTTGCTTTTTCCGCCTAACATCTTGTCGGCAAGTTTACTTGTCATTTTTTCATCAAAAAATGATAAAGGTAGTTTTGTTTGTTTTTTAAGAGAATCAACAAAATCGTCCGTTAATTTTGTTTGATTGGTTATGTTTCCCCTTAACCCAACCGGCCGTCCAACAACAATTTTATTTACTCTTTCCGCCCTAATAATTTCTTTTAAATCCCCAAACAGTTGATTTTTATTTTTTACTTTCAAAATCTTAAAAGGCATGGCTATTTTTATTTCGCTGTCAGCCACGGCTAAACCGACATATTTTATCCCAAAATCGATAGACAAAATTCTCATTTTTTAAAATTACTCTTTGGTTAAAATTTCCGCCCCGCTTTCCGTGATCAAAATTGTATGTTCAAAGTGAGCGGACAGGCTACCGTCAGCCGTAACAATAGCCCAATCATCACAGTTTGATTTTATTCGCCAATCTCCGGCGCTTACCATTGGCTCTATGGCTAAAACCATACCCGCTTTCAATTTCAACCCTGTCCCCGGCCGACCATAATTCAAAATTTCCGGTTCCTCATGAAGATCTCGGCCAATACCGTGTCCGCAAAGCTGTTTAATAATAGTTAAATTATTTTTTTCCACCAATGATTGAATGGCCCAAGAAATATCTCCCAAATGATCTCCATCTTTTGCTACAGCGATTCCCGCAACAAGAGATTTTTCAGTGACATCCAATATTTTTTTCGCGTCAGAAGAAATTTTTCCAACCGGAACACTAATGGCCATATCAGAATAATAACCCTTGTACTTAACCCCGCAATCAATCCCAATAATATCGCCCAATTTCATAATTCTTTCCGAACGAGGAATCGCGTGAACAATCTGTTCATTGATTGAAGCGCAAATAGTAGCGGGGTAAATACTATCTCCTTCAGAATAATTTTTAAAAGCCGGTTCTGCTCCGGCTTTTAAAATAATATCTTCCGCAATTTGATCTAATCTTAAAGTAGAAACACCCGGTTTAACATATTGAATCGTCTGATTTAATGTCTTAGCCAGAATTTTTCCCGCCTGACGCATCAATTTAATTTCTTCAGGCGTTTTAATTAAAGACATACTATTATATTTTATTTTTTATTTTTCGAACCGTATCTTCAAAAACTTTTTCTATTAACCCAACGCCATCTACTTCTATTAACATTCCTTTTTGGCGATAAAATTCAACAACTGGAATCACTCTTTCCCAAAACCAAGCAATTCTTTTTTTGATTGATTTTTCGTCTTTGTCATAATCCCTTACTTCAACTGCTCCGCCACAATTGGGACATTTTTTTATTTTCCGCGAACTTAATATTTTCTTGCAGTTAACGCAGACGGCTCTGTTAAGAAGACGGCTTAAGGACTCTTTTTCGCTTATTCTGAAATAAATAGCATAGGTTAACTGACTTTTTCTTGGCGCTAAAAGACGGCTTAAATCCCAAGCCTGCCCCACCGTTCTTGGATAGCCGTCAATCAAAAGCCCTTGATTATTTTTTATTTTTTTAAAAACAGATTGAAAAAGATTAAAAATAAGATCGTCTGAAAAATACATTCCGGCCTTATCCATTTGAAACATCAATTTCCCTTGCGGGGTTTTCTCTTTTTCGGCTTTACGAACTAATTCTCCGGTCTCAATTATTTTTAACCCAAATTTTTGAGCAAGCAAATTAGCCTGCGTGCCTTTACCGGATCCGGCCGAACCTAAAATAATAAGGTTTAAAATTTTTTTTGTCATAAAAACGATTCGTTTAAATTTTAAATCCTAACTAATTGTTGTCTAAAGCCTTTCGTATTCATACATGGAAATCTGCGCTTGAATCTGTTTGACTGATTCTAAAACCACGCTTACCACTATTAAAACAGAAGCTCCACCGATAGTGAAGGTGGAAAAACTAAAAACATTTTGAACAATAACCGGTAAGACAGCGACTAAGCCCAAAGACAAAGCTCCGGCCAACATTATCCTATTGCTTGTCCTGGCTAAATAATCAGTTGTTGGCTGACCCGGGCGTAATCCGGGAATAAATCCGCCCTGTTTTTGCAAGTGCTCGGAGATTTGAGTGGGATGAAAAATAATGCTTGTATAAAAATAAGTGAAAACAACGACTAAAATAAAATAAATAATCCCATAAATGAGTTGATTCTGAAATATCGCCGTTAAAAAGCCTCCCAACTTAACCATTAAACCGGAATCAGCGCGCGTTAATAGCTGTCCGATTAATCCCGGCAACAAAACAATGGAAATTGCGAAGATAATCGGAATCATTCCGGCCTGATTCACTTTGAGCGGCAAATAAGTATCTGTTCCTCCATACATACGATTGCCACGAATCCGACGAGCGTAAGTAACGGGAATGTTGCGTTGCCCTTCGGTAACAATAATAACTCCGGCAATGGTAATCAAAGACAAAATGGTTAAAATTAATAAATTTACCACTTGTTCTGAAGAAAAAGTCGCAATCGCTTGTTGTAATGAAATTGGTAATTTTTCCACGATACCGGCAAATATAATTAAAGAAATACCATTCCCGATTTTCTTTTCCGTGATTAGCTCTCCCAGCCACATCAAAAAAACTGTACCCGCAGTCATAACAATTAAAACATTTATCATCTCCATAACTGAAAGATCGCCAATGACCGCCTGGGCCGACTGGCGAAATAACATAATCATAGTATAACCCTGAATAATCGCTAAGGGAACGGTTAAAAGACGCGAATATTGATTGATTTTTTGATAACCGGCGCTACCCTCTTTGCTCAATTCCTCTAATCGCGGGATAATCATAGTCAAAAGCTGAACAATAATAGAAGCTGTAATATAAGGAGCAACCCCCATAGCCACTAAAGAAAAGTTTGCCATAGCCCCGCCGGAAAGAACATTTAACATTCCCAACATTTCATTTCTGGAAAAAAATTCTTTAAGGTTGGCTAAATTAACGCCAGGAATCGGGATGTGGGCAGCCACACGAAAAATAATCAAAAGACCAAAAACAAAAAATATTTTATTCCTTAAGTCTTTGATTCCCCAAATTTTTATTATTTTTTCTAACATAATGTCGCTATGTTCAAATTTAAAATGTAAATCTCAATCCTTCAATCAATCTCAGGATTGATACTGAGTAAAATCGAAGTATTAAAATGTAAAATTATTGATATTCACTTCACTCGCGAAATAAATATCCTAATTTTTGTTTTCTTTTCGCCAATCAATTCACTTACCAATAAATTGACTTTTGAATTTTAAATCTTGATCGCCTTTCCTCCCGCTTTTTTTATTGATTCTTCCGCATTTTTTGAAAATTCCTGCGCCCTAACAATAAATTTTTTACTTAACTTTCCTTGGCCTAAAATTTTAATTTCTTGGCTTTCCTTTTTTACAAGTTTATTTTTTGCCAATTTCTGCGCGTCAATTATTTCACCGTTTTCAAAACATTTTTCTAATTGATTGACGTTAACCACAGAAAAAACCCGAGACATGGCTTTAAATCCTCTATTTTTGGGAAATTTTCTGATTACTCCAATCAGTCCTTTTAATTTGAGTCCTCCTTTTCCGCCCGATCTGGATTTTTGCCCCTTTTGCCCTCGTCCGGAATAAGTACCCTGATCAGAAGCGTTGTTACCGCGACCGACTCTTTTTTTTCTGTGCCTTGAATTAGGCGCTGAACTTAAATTAGATAGTTTAATTGCCATATTATATTCCTATTTTATCGTTTTATTTAAAGAATCCAATGCTTTGAAAACCGCTTTAACGTTATTTATTTTACTCCTTGATCCTAAAATCTTACCGGTAACGTTTTTAATCCCGGCTAAAGACAAAACAGTCCTTAATACTCTGCCAGCCACTATTCCGTGCCCGCGACTAGCCGGTCTTAATAAAATCATAGCCGCCTTATATTTTGTTCTTACTTGACAAGGAATAGTATCGTTAATAATTGGAATTTTAATTAAATTTTTATTAGCCTGCCTCAAAGCTTTTTCAACAGCCATAGAGACATTAGCTCCCTTGTCCACCCCATAACCAATTTCTCCTTTATTATTGCCAATTACCAAGCAAGCGCGAAAACTCATTCTTTTCCCGCCCTTAACCACCCTGGTAACCCGAGCTAAATCAACCATTTGTTGAACAAATTCTGATTCTGTTTTTACGCCGGGCAATGACGGACCCATTGTTCCTCTTGTTTTCATCATAAATTTAAAATTCTAATCCTCCTCCCCTGGCTCCTTCAGCTAAAGACTTTACTCGACCATGATATTTATAACCTCCTCGATCAAAAACTATTTTCTTGATATTTTTTTTTAAGGCTTTTTTTGCTAAAAGTTTACCCACCTCCAAAGCAACGGCAACTTTGGTTAAACTGCTCTTCCTGTCCTTTTTTACCTCTTTATCGTTAGCCGAAGCCAAGGTAATCATTTTCTCGTCGTCTATCAGTTGAGCGTAAATAAACCTATTGCTTCTAAAAACAGCCAATCGAAGAATTTCGGCTGTTCCTTTTATTTTAGCCCTTACTCTTTTATGCCTCATTTGTCTTTGAATTTGTTTTTTGCGCGTTTTCATACAAACAATTTTAAATTAACCGGCTGCTGTCGCAACTTTTTTCCCAGCCTTTCTTTTGATAATTTCGTCAATATATTTAATTCCCTTACCTTTATATGGTTCTGGTTTTTTTAAACGCCTAATGCTGGCCGCCACCTCTCCTACCAATTGTTTGTCAAATCCCTGAATGATAATAAAATTTTGGCTGACGTCTATCTTTATATTTTCCGGAATTTGAAACTCAACCGGATGAGAAAATCCAAGGCCGAGAATTAATTTGTGTCCTTCTACTTTAGCGCGATAACCAACCCCAATTAATTCTAATTTTTTTTCAAAACCAACGCTTACTCCCTGAACCATATTAGCAATCAAGCGAGTAAAGGTTCCCCAAAGAGCATTTTCTTTTCTATCTCTAGAATTTCTTGATTTAATCAATAAAATCTCTGCTTCTTGATTAATTTCAAAACAGTTGGGCAAGTTTATAAATAATTCCCCTTTAGGCCCGCGAACTGTAACTTTTCTCTCTTGATTATTATTCTGCTCTTGTTCGCTCGTTTTTATTTCCACTCCCTGAGGAATGTTAATTGGTTTTCTTCCTATTCTTGACATAATATCGCTACGCTCAAATGCAATCCGCCAGCTGACGGAGCAAAATTACTATTTAGTATATTTCACAAATCAATTCACCACCCAAATTACCCTCAATGGCTTCACGGCCCGTCATCAGTCCTCGAGGAGTAGAAACGATAAATAGACCTTTTCTCCCAAAAATTTTAGGAATTTTATCTTTTTTAATATAAATCCTCTGACCCGGCTTACTAATCTTTTTTAAATATTTTATAACCGAAATTTTGCCGTCATATTTCAAAACGCATTTTATCTGTTTAAAGCCTGTTTTTCCCTCGTCTAAGGGAGCCAGTAATTCCGCCTTTTCAATAAACTTTTCTTTCTCTAAAATCTGAGCCAAATTGAATTTAAACCTTGAATAAGGCAAAACTATCTCCTCTTTGCCAACTGCTGTGGCATTACGAATTCTTGTTAACATATCGGAAATTGGATCCACCATAAATTTTACAAAATTATAATGTTAAATTCTACCAAGACGATTTTCTTATTCCCGGGATTGCCCCTTTGTTCGCTAATTCTCTAAAACAAATTCTACAAATCCCGAATTCGCGCATATAGCCATGACGCCGACCACATCGCCAACACCTTCTGACAATACGAGTCTTAAATTTTATTTTCTTTAATATTTTTACTTCCTGCGCTTTAGTTGACATATTTAATTTATTTTTCTCTAAAAGGAAAACCCAACAACTTAAAAAGTTCAAAACCTTCTTCCTTATTTTTAGCCTTTGTAACAATTACCACCTGTAAGCCGTGCGTCCTTTCTACGCTTTCTTGCAAAATTTCAGGGAAAACCGTCTGTTCTTTAAATCCGATTGAAAGATTGCCCTGGCAATCAATACTTTCTTTTAATAATCCGCGAAAATCTCTGATTCGTGGCAAGGCAATATTAATCAATTTTTCCACAAAATCATACATTTTTTGCCCCCTTAAAATAGTACTCAATCCCACCACTAAACCTTCCCTAATTTTAAATCCGGCAATTGACTTTTTGGCTAAATTTTTGACTGGAATCTGCCCGGTTATCTTGGCTATGGTTTGAGCCGCTATTTCTTGGTATTTTTGATCCTTCTCTACAATATTTCTATTTAAACCAATATTAACTATAACCTTTTCCATTTTAGGAGTCGCTAGTTTATTCTTTAAATTGAGTTTTTTCATCAATTCCGGAACAACTTGTTTTAAATATTTTTGTTTTAAACTCAGAGACATATTAATTCGCACTTATAATAATTGGTTTATTAAAAAATTTCTTTGCATTTTCGACAGAATCTTTGCTTTCGTCCGTCAGCTAAAATTTTATAGCCGACCCTGATCGGTTCTTTACAAGCGGGACAAATCAGCATAACGTTGGAAACGTTTAACGATACGGCCATTTTTATTTTTTGTCCTTTTTCGTTTTCCCTTTTCGGTCTGACATGTTTAATCACTAAATTTAAACCCTCAACAACTATTTTGTTTTCTTTGGGTAAAACTCTTATGATTTTTCCTTTTTTACCCTTATCTTTTCCTTGAATTATCTTTACTGTGTCATTTTTTCTGATTTTCATATTGAATTTACAAATTATTACAAATCAAATTGTCTCATTACAATACTTCCGGCGCCAAAGAAATAATCTTGGTAAATCCTTTCTCTCTCAACTCCCTCGCGACAACGCCAAAAATTCTTCCGCCTTTCGGCTCTTTGGTTTTTTTATCTACAATCACAGCCGCATTGTCGTCGAATCTAATATAAGTGCCGTCCGGGCGACGAGTTTCTTTTCTTGTTCTTACAATCACAGCATAAACAATTTCTCCCTTTTTAACCGAAGTGTGAGGAACTGCTTTTTTTATGGTTGCGGCAATAATATCGCCTATTTTGGCGAATCTTCTCTTATATCCGCCAAAAACCTTAATACACATTATGTCTTTGGCTCCAGTATTATCTATAACTTTTAACATCGTGCGCGTTTGAATCATATCACTATACTTAAACGCAAATTAATTTTTAATCGTTTTACCTACTAATCGCCATCTCTTTTCTTTTGATAATGGTCGGCATTCTTCAAAAATAACCTTATCTCCGACTTTAGCTTCTTTTTTCTCGTCATGAACTTTATACTTCTTATTTAAAAAATATCTCTTTTTATAAAGGGGATGAATCTTCATTCTATCAACTTCTACAACTATTGTTTTTTCCATTTTAGCGCTTACAACCGTTCCTTTAATTGTTCTCTTTAACATATTTGTTTATTTAATATTGTTTTTATCGTTAATAATGGTCAAAATCTGGGCAACTAATTTTTTTGTTTTTCTCTCTTCTCTTACATTTTTTGATTGCTTTAATTGAAACTCAAAACGAAGATTTCTCAATTTCTCGCGAGATTCATTAAGAATTATTTCTAATTCTTCTTTGGTTTTATTTTTAATTTCTTTTATTTTCATCTTGTTATAAATCTTGTTTTAATCGGCAATTTATAAGCGGCTCCTAAAAAAACCTCTCGAGCTAATTCTTCCGGTATACCAGTGACCTCAAAAAGGATGGTGCCGGCTTTAATCGGCGCAACATAATGATCGACCGCGCCCTTACCTTGTCCCATTGGAATTTCGGCTCCTTTCATAGTTACTGATTTAGCCGGAAAAATTCTAATCCAAAACTTTCCTCTCTTTTTGAGAATTCTTGCCACTAAACGGCGAACTGACTCTATTTGGTTGGCGGTAATCCAATGAGTTTCCAGAGCTTTTAGTCCATATTCGCCAAAACTAAGATATGTTCCTCGACTGGCTTCTCCGTCATACCGGCGTCTTCCTTTGTGTGTTTTCCTGTATTTTACTTTTTTGGGCATTAACATAGCTTGAAATATTACAAAATCAATTATTTTTGATTATTATCTTCCAAATTAGATTCTGATTTCTTGATTCCCGTCGGTTTATCTTTTTCTATTTCTTTAACTTTATTGCCAGATTTAGCGAATATTTCTCCTTTATAAATCCAAATTTTTATGCCAATCGTGCCGTAAATGGTAAAAGCCGTGCCACGGGTATAATCTATATCGGCTCTAATGGTCTGAAGTGGAAGTTTTCCCCAAACTAACTTTTCTGAACGAGCGATTTCCGCTCCATCCAACCGTCCATTCACCATTATTTTAACTCCTTGAGCGCCACCGACCTTAACCTGTTTTATCACTTTTTTCATAACTCGTCTGAAGGGAAGCCTTTTTTCTAAATCAATAATCACTCCCTCTAAAACGACCGGAGATGATAACATTGGATTTCTTTCTTCAACGACATTTATTTCCAACCCCAGTTCGCTATTATCTATAAATTTATCTTTTATTTCCTTTTTTATTTTTTCTATATCAACGCCGCCACGACCGATAATCAATCCGGGTTTAGCAGTATAAATTATTATCCTTAAAGTCTTTGCCAATCGTTCAATATTTATTTTAGCAACGCCGTAATTTTTTAATCGTTGCGACAAAAATTTTCTGATTTGCAAATCTTCTTTTAGAAATTGTTTAAATTTATCTCTGTTAGCAAACCATTTTGAGTCCCAATCTCTGATCAATGGTGTTCTATAAATTTTTGGATTTACTTTTCTACCCATAAGCGCTTCACTAAATGCAAAATGCAAAATGCAAAATGCAAAATTTAAGTATTGCTTCGCGATAATTTTTATTATTTATTTTTTTTGAATTTTGACCTGCCATTTTTAATTTTAATTTTTGAACCTTAATTTGTCTTATATGCTTTTTCTTCTAAAGACTTTATTTAAAACTCCTTTTGTCCCCTTGGCTCTGGTTTTCACTTTGTCTATTTTTTGCCCTTTTCCGATTGTTTCTTTAGTTCGTAAAGCTTCTTTTGCTGAAACATTAATTTCTTTTCCTTCATGAGCGCTCGCTTCAACTTGACCGGATGTTTCAAGAATTTTCTTTTCTTTTAATAATTCTGTTTCTTTTTTCAAATTTGGATTTCTCTCCTCAAGAACAATTTCCAAGTGACAATTCTTTTTCTTTAACGGCATAGCTCGACCAAAAGCTTTTGGTTGCCACCTCTTCAGAACAGTGCCTTCGTTAACAAAAATCTTCTTAATAAAAAGATTTTCCTTTTTTAAATCAAAGTTATTTTCGGCGTTGGCGATACAAGACTTTAAAACCTTAGCTATCAATAAAGCGGCTTTTTGAGGAATAAAATTCAAATAATTCAAACCTTCTCCGGCGTCCATTCCTCTGATTAAATCAACGACTAATCTCATTTTTTTGGGTGATATTTTTAAATATCTTCCCTTAGCTTTAATTTCCATTTCTTATCATTAGATAGCGCGTAACGCGCTGATTGGTTATCAATTATTTACCCGGAGCGACTTTAGTTTCAGCGGGAGTTTTTTGACTAGCGCCCGCCTCTATTTCTCTTTGCATTTTCCCGCCGTGTCTGACAAATTTGCGAGTTAAAGCAAATTCACCCAATTTATGCCCGATCATATTCTCTACAATCAATATCGGCATATGAATTTTACCATTATGAACTCCGATAACAAAGCCCACCATCTCCGGAATAATAGTTGAATCACGCGACCAAGTTTTAATAATTGTTTTATCCCCCGCTTTAAGCTTGGCTATTTTTTTTAATAATTTTTGGTCAATCCAAGGACCCTTTTTTAAACTTCTGCTCATTTTTTACCTACGATTAATGCCATTTTTGCGCATCGTTTTAATATTTATAATAATATCTTGCTAATTTGTTTTAATTATTTATTTTTCTTCTTTTTCTCTCTTCTTTGAATAATATATTTTTTTGTCCACTTTTTTTTGTTTCTTGTTTTTACGCCCAGAGCCGGCTTACCCCAGGGAGTTTTTGGATGGACCAAACCAATCGGAGAATGTCCTTCTCCGCCACCATGAGGATGGGCTACCGGCGCCATTACTTTTCCCTTGACTGAAGGCCTTATTCCGCGATGACGAGTCCGTCCGGCCAAACCCCAGCGCACATAACGCCATTCAACATTGCCTACTTGTCCAAAACTTGCCAAACAATCTTCTCTTATTATCCTTCTTTCGCTTGACGGCATCTTGATTTGAGCAAAACCGTTATCTATCGCCATCAAAACCACGCAATTTCCGGCCGAGCGAGCAATTTTGCCACCCATTCCAGGCACCATTTCAACATTATAGATTGAAGACCCTAAAGGAATATATTTTAAAGGAGCCCTGCTGCCGATTGTCAAATCTATCTTATTTTTGGAGCTTATAATTTTATCTCCAACCTTAAGTCCTTCCGGAGCTATAATATATCTTCTCTCTCCGTCAGCATAACAAAGTAAAGCAATGCTGCAAGAACGATTTGGGTCATATTCAATCGTTTCAACTTTAGCGGGGATATCAAATTTATTTTGTTTAAAATCAATCTTACGATAAAAATTTTTTTCTCCGCCACCCTGATGCCTTACCACCAATTGTCCTTTTCTATTCCGTCCGGCCGTTTTTTTTAAAATTTCAATCAAATTCCGACGGGGTTTTCCCTTAAAAAAATCTTTATTTTTTAATATACTTGTTTTACGCCGGCCGGCGGTTGTTGGTCTATAAACCTTAATCATGCTGTTATTTTATTTTTTGTTTATAAATAAATTTATTTTTAAATTTTTATTGACTTGATTTTTCTGATAAAGTTTCTATTTTTTCTCCTGACTTTAAAAATACTATGGCTTTTTTATAATTTTTGGTCGTTCCTCGAGTTCGTCCATATCTTACCTTTTTACCCTTAACTTTAATTATATTAATTTTTATCGGGGTTAAATTGTAGACCTCTTTTATCGCTTTTTTAACTAAAATTTTGTTTGCCTTGAGGCTTACTTCAAAAACATAACGATTTTTAGCCTCTCCATCAGTGGCTTTTTCTGTAATTATCGGCCTAATTAAAACTGCGTTGGCTGTTTTAGAAATAGTTTTTAGGGTTTTACTAATTTTCACTCTCCCTAAGCCCTGTTCTTCTTGGAGACTTTCTTCTTGAATTTTTTGCTTTGGCGATTCCTTGCTGACTGTTTTTCCCGCATCCTTTTGTGTTCTTTTTTTAAAAAAAGCCATACTTTTATAAAATTATTTTTCTTTTGCTAAGCATCTTTTTTCTATTTTCTTAAGTCCGTCTAGAGTAATTAACAAATAGTCTGATTTTAATAATTCCAGCATCTCTAGATTGGTGGCTGGAATTATTTTTAAATTTCTGATATTTTTCGCTGATTTAATAATATTTAAATCTTTTTCTAATAAACTAAGAATAATCTTTTTCGTTTGCTTTTTATTGTTTTTATAATTTGGAATCAATTTGGATAAAATTTGGATGAAATTTTTGGTTTTTATTTCTAAAAGATTAATCTTATCAATGACAAAAATATTATTATCTTTTATTTTATCTGATAAAGACATGCAAAGAGCCAATTCTTTGGCTTTTTTATTCACCTTTTGAACGTAATTTCTTTCATTTAATGGCCCAAAAACGGTTCCACCGCCATGCCATAGCGGAGATCGAATAGATCCGGCCCTGGCTCGACCAGTGCCCTTTTGCTTCCAAGGTTTTTTGCCTCCACCCCTTACTTCTCCTTTGGTTTTTGTGTGGGCGTAATTGTGGCGATGATTAGCCAAAATCGAGGTCAAGACCTGATGAACAAATTCCGGTTTTACTTCTAATCCAAAAACTTTTGGACTCAAATTCTCTTCTTTTATCTTTTCCCCTTCCTGATTGTAAACTGCTATCTTCAACATAAAATTAATCTGCTATTTCCAATAAAGAATTTCTTGCTCCCGGCACCGCGCCTTTTATTAATAATAAATTATTCTCCAAATCAACATCCATTATTTCCAAAGCCTTAACCGTCTTTTGATTTCCGCCCATTCTTCCGCCCATTTTTTTGCCCTTAAAAATCTTAGCTGTTCCGCTTGAGCCAATAGATCCAGGCATTCTCAATTGGTCTTTATGTCCATGACTGGCCGGTGAACCATGAAAACCGTGACGCTTAACCACTCCTTGAAATCCTCGTCCTTTAACTTTGCCTGTTACATTTACCTTGTCGCCAATCTTAAAAATATCAACCTTAATTTCGTCGCCAATTTTAAAATCACTGCCATCCTTAATTCTGAATTCTTTTAAATATCTAATTTTTGTCGCTTCAGGAGAAGCTTTCTTTAAATGGCCTCCCAATGATTTGGTATTTTGTCTCCTTTTACCAAAACCGACTTGCACCGCCAAATAACCATCTTTGTCTGCGGTTTTTACTTGGGTAACCAAACAAGGACCGGCTTTAACTTTCGTTACCGGAACAATCTTATCATCTTTAAAAACCTGAGTCATCTCCAATTTTACTCCTAAAATAAATTTCATTATTTTATCTATTCTTTAATTAAATACTTTAAAATATGATTATTAATTGGGATTAAAAAAAGTCGGGTTGAGGCCAATTTCCCGGCCCTGAGCCCGGCTTCCAAAATCAAGATAATGAATATTTTGTTCTGGAATTAGTGGGGAAAATTAAACCTCTCTACGTAAAGCAAGGATAGTTAAATGATAACTCTTTAATATTTGCTCTTTATTTCGATTAAGAGCAAATTATTATAAGAATTCACTTTTAACTAAATCCAGCTTTAGAAATAAGAAATAATTTACATTTTTATCTCTACATCTACTCCAGCCGATAAATGAAGGCCGGTTAGAATTTCTAATGTTTGCGGATTAAAATCAAAGATGTCAAGTAATCTTTTGTGAACCCTTTTCTCATATTGATCTTGGGCGTTTTTGTGGACAAAAGTAGACCTCAAAACAGTATATTTGCGTTTTTCTGTCGGTAAAAAAATCGGACCAACTATTTTAGCGCCGGAGCGAGAAACGGCCTCAATAATATCCTTTAGCGCCTCATCAATAACTCGGTGATCATAAGACTTTACTTTAATCCTAATCCTTGGCTTATAATTAGCCTCTTTGTCTTTATTCTGTTTTTGATTCTTAATTTTATCTCCTGACATCTGAATATAAAGAACTAAAACCATCTTAACGCGGAGTTTAATGTCGCTCCGACGTCTTGCGTAGTATAAACAACTTAAATTAGACTATTTTAAAATTTTAGTAACAACGCCGGCACCAACCGTTTTTCCTCCCTCACGAATAGCGAATTTCTGTTGTTCTTCTAGGGCAACCTGCTTAACCAATTTCACTTTTACGCTTAATGTATCTCCCGGCATAGCCATTTCTGTGCCTTCCGGCAAAGTAACGTCTCCGGTTACGTCTGTTGTTCTGATATAAAACTGAGGTTTGTATCCGCCAAAAAACGGCGTATGTCGTCCACCTTCTTCTTTAGAAAGAATATAAACCTGACCTTCAAATTCAGCGTGAGGATTCACAGTTTTAGGTTTAGCTATAACCTGTCCTCTTTCCACATCTTCTTTTTTGGTTCCGCGCAAAAGAATGCCCGCATTATCCCCGGCCAAACCTTCATCCAATGATTTTCTAAACATTTCTATACCCGTAACCACCGTACTGGTCGTTGGCCGCAAACCAATAATTTCCACTTCGTCGTTTAATTTTACTTTTCCTCTTTCAATTTTTCCAGTAACTACGGTACCACGCCCTTCAATTGAAAAAATATCTTCAATTGGCATTAAAAACGGCTTTTCTGTGTCTCTTTTCGGCTCCGGAATATAACTGTCAAGCGTGTCAATCAATTTCAAAATTGGGCCGCAATGAGGACAGTCGGCTTTACCACAACCGCACTCAAAGGCTTTCAAGGCCGATCCTTCAATAATTGGGATTTCGTCTCCGGGATAATTATATTTCTTCAAAAGGTCTCTTACTTCTTCTTTAACTATATCTATTAATTCTTTATCTGAAACCGTATCAACCTTGTTTAAGAAAACAACTATTGCCGGCACACCAACCTGATAAGACAATAAAATATGTTCTCTAGTTTGAGGCATTGGTCCATCAGCGGCCGAAATAACCAAAATAGCTCCGTCCATTTGAGCCGCTCCGGTAATCATATTCTTAATATAGTCGGCATGACCCGGACAATCAATGTGAGCGTAGTGGCGCTTGTCTGACTCATATTCAACGTGAGCTAAGGCAATGGTGATTCCCCTCGCTTTTTCTTCCGGAGCATTATCAATTTGATCCATGCCTTTGTCGTCAGCCTTTTTGCCGGCCGCTCTCAAACATTTTAAAATAGCCGCCGTTAAAGTGGTTTTGCCATGATCGACATGACCGATTGTTCCTATGTTGACGTGGGGCTTGTCTCTTAAAAATTTTTCTTTTTCTGCCATATTAATAACCTCGTTTATCGCGGAATTTATAAAAACTTTTTTATCTTTTTCCGCGAGTTTATGTTTTTTTAATTTTAATTTTTATTAAATCGCAAAAGTAAGTATAGCACACTAATATTTTTTGGCAATAATAACTTTTCCACATTATTAGTTTACGGCTTATTTCTCTTGATAATACTAGAATAAAACGATAACAAATATTCTATTATTCGTCAAGTCTTATCTCTTCTCCGTCGCTTAAAAAAACAACATCCCCCATTTCATCAGTCCTTAAAACTTTTGTTTTTATTTTTTCTAAATTATTTAAAACCCTTAAACTGGGATGCCCAAAACTGTTTAATCCAACGGAAATTACCGCGTAATCGGGATTTACGATTTTTAAAAAATCAATTGACGAAGAATTTTTTGATCCATGATGAGCGACTTTTAAAACATCGGATTTTAAAATATATTTTCCTTTTATTAATTCTTCTTCCGCTCTTATGGGCGCATCACCGGTAAAAAGAAACTTATCTTCTCCGTATTCTAAAACAAAAACCAAGGAAGCGGAGTTATCGTCGCCTTTCAAGCTTTTTGTTAATCCGGCCGGCGGCCATAAAAAATATAAAGCTGTTTTTTTATCCAAAACAATATCAGCTGGAGCGTTGATTATTCGCGAAATAACGCCCTTTTCTTTAATCAGTCTCTCCTCTTCAAGATCAATCGAAGAACTGCCGTTTAGTCCATTGGTTAAAATTTCTTTTACTTGATAACGGTTTAAAACCTCAACCAATCCGGTTAAGTGATCCGAGTCGCTATGGGTAGAAATCATTAAATCTATTTTTCTGTTATAAAAAGGAATATATTTATCCAAATAATAAATAATATTTTTATTAGGTCCGCCGTCAACTAAAATATTATAGCCCTGCGAATTCTGAATTAAAGCGGCGTCTCCTTGGCCAACGTCGAGAAAAATCACCCTTAGATAACCCTGTGGAACTTTGCTATTAAGAAAAAACCGCCCGTAGCCCAATAAAATTAAATTGAACAACAATAAACCGGCGACAAAATAAATAATAATCCTAATTCCTTTGATTTTTGTTTTGTTAAAATTTTTAATTTCCATAAACTCGTTACCGTATTAGAAATTAATCAAACCTCGTCTTTTTAAGTTTGCCTAACCAGAAAAAAATCAAAATATAAAAAATTATTGTTAGAAATAAAGGAAAATTCAATGCCAAATAAGCTCCCGGCGCCTTAACGCTAAATTTGGCCGCCAAAATAACAAAAGTTGATAAAAGCCAAAGCGGATAAAAAAATATTTTGGCTAAATAAAAATTAATCAATCCAAGCAACGCGAATGTTAAACCGAAAACCATTATCAAGGGCATAACTGATATAACTAAAACATTTATTAAAGGAGACATTAATGACAAATTGCCAAAATAATATAAAACTAAAGGCAAAACAAAAATTTGGGCGCTAATAGTTGAGGCTAAATATTGACGAAGAGGAAAATATCTAAAATCCGGGATTTTGTTGAAATATTTATCAAAAACTGTTGACAAAAAACTTATCCCAGCCACCGCAAGAAACGACAGTTGAAATCCAATATCGCTTTTTAACAATTGAGGATTAATCAACAATATTGCGGTCGCAGCATAAACAACGAATCTTTTACCTGTTTGCGGCCGACCGATTATTTGAGACAAAACCAAACCTAAGCCCATAATTGCCGCCCTGACGGCTGAAGCTGGCGCGCCAACTAAAACTACAAAAAAAATAACAACCAAAAATGTCGGCCAAAAAATCTTTTGTCTGGAAATTAATAAAACATTAATAAAAAAAATTGTGATTAATTTAGAAAAAATAGAAATATGCAATCCGGAAACAGCTAAAATATGGGATATTCCGGCTTGAGCAAACCAATTTCTAATCTCTGGCGGAATTTGATTTTTGTTGCCCAAGAGAATAGCCGAGACAAAAGTTCCTTGCGGTTCGGTAAAGTGTTTATTAATTAATTCTTGAATTTTATTTCTAAAAATCAATATTTTGTCATAAAATCCTATTCTTTCTCCCTGTTTTAAAACCTCAATTTTTGGCCAAGAACAAATTGAGTAAACGCCGCGAACGGCTAAATACTCTGAATAATCAATTTTCCCAATATTTTTCGGTTTAACTAAAAAACATTCTACTCGCAAAATATCTCCTCGCTGATAATAGCTATAAAGCGGAACATTAAGCAAAACCCCTCCCTTTATTTTCTTGTTTTCCGTGCTTATTTTTTCTAAAATTATTCCGATTCTATTATTTTCCATTTCCGGCTCTTTAGTGATTTCTCCGGTAAGAATAATTTTCTGATTATTATAAAAAACTAAATGATTTTCATCTACTTTGGGGAAGCTTATTTGCTCTCGCCAAACCCCGAAAATAAAAAAGAGGCCGATAAGAGAAATCGGCCAAATATTTCTAACTGATTTTTTCTGAAAACAAAAAAAAATAATTAGAGTCAGAAAAAACAGCAGTGGATAAATAAAAATCGGGACGGATAAAAAACTTGCCAGTCCAATTCCGCCGACAAAAACCAAACAAACAATCGGAACCATATTTTCCTTTTCCATTGCTTATTTATTGTTTTTTAAACGAAAATAGCTTTCAATTAAATTATCCAAATTCCCGTTTAAAATATCATCTACGTTCGAAGTCTCGTAGTTGGTGCGATTATCTTTGACCATTTTATATGGTTGAAGAACGTAAGAACGTATCTGATTGCCCCAAGAGGCTGATTTAAATTCTCCCCGCAAACGCGCTTTTTCTTCTTCTTGCTCGGCCCGAGCGTATTGATATAATTTTGATTTTAATATTTTTATGGCTCTTTCTTTATTTTGGGTTTGCGATCTTTCGGCCTGACAGCTAACCGTAATCTTGCTTGGCAAATGAGTTATTCTGACAGCGGTTTCGTTTTTTTGCACATTTTGTCCACCGTGACCGGAAGCTAAAAATGTATCCATTTTTAAATCGTCGGGATTAATTTCCACTTCAACCTCTTCTATTTCTGGCAAAACTTCAACCAAAGCAAAAGACGTATGACGCATTTGTTCCGCGTCAAAAGGAGAAATCCTGACTAAACGATGAACTCCGGCTTCTCCTTTTAAAAAACCATAGACATAATCTCCTTCTATTTCCAGGGTTACGCTTTTGACACCTGCTTCGGTACCCATTGAATGATCAACCAATCTGACCAACCAATCATTTTTCTCGGCAAAACGAGAATACATTCGCCACAGCATTTCCGTCCAATCTTGGGCATCAACCCCGCCGGCGCCGGCAAAAATTGACAATAAAGCATTTCTGTCATCATACTCGCCGCTTAAAAAAATAATTTTTTCAAAATCATTTAAACTGATTTCTATTTCTCTAAATTGTTTTTCTATTTCTTTTCTTAAATTAACATCTTGGTCATCTTTATCTAAAATGGCTATTTCTAAACAATCATTAATAGATTTTGCGATTTTTTGCCATTTATCTATATTCTGTCTCAATTTGTTCAGTTGGCGTGATTTTTTCTCCGCCTCGGTTCTATTTTGCCAAAAGCCCGACTCGCCCATTTCCGTTTCCATTTGTTTAATTTGTTGATTTTTTTTAGCCAAGTCAAAGATAATCTCCGATTTTTCGAAGCCTAATTTTAAAACTTTCCAATTCGCTAATTAGTTCTCTCATAAATTTTATATCTCCATTTCAAATCACAGACCATTAATCATTAATTACAAACCCTAATCCCTAACTACCAATTGCTTAATTACCCAATTTCTATTCTTTATATTCTTCCAAAGTCACTGTTATTTCTTTTTTTTCGCCTTGATGATAAATTTTTAATTTAACTTCGGCGCCGGGCTTATATTTTTGAATCTCTTTGGCTAATGATTTATCTTCGGTTATTTTCTGATTGTTAATTTCTAAAATAATATCATTTTCCACTAAACCGGCTTTATTGGCTGGCGATCCAGGAATCACGGCCAGTTCTTCTAGCCCTTCTCCTCTTAAAATCAAAGCTCCATAATCAACGGTTAATTTGTTGGCTTTGGCTATACTCTCATTAATAATAACATACCTTACTCCCAAATAAGGACGGACTATTTTGCCGTATTTCTTCACACTTTCTATCGCTTGCTTAGCCTGATTAATAGGAATGGCAAAACCTATTAATTGTCCTTCCTGGCTAATAGCGGTATTAATACCGATTACTTTGCCGTTTAAATCAATTAATGGTCCGCCGGAATTGCCGAAATTAATTGCCGCATCGGTTTGAATTACCCCATCCAATGTTTCTGATTGCCCGCTAGTGCCTCCGGCTACTATTTTTCGACTGATACCGCTAATGACTCCTTGTGTTACGGTATTGCGATATTCTCCCAAAGCATTACCAATAGCAATCACGGTTTGTCCGATTTTTATTCGATCGGAATCACCCAATTCAACCTCGGATAGATTTTTTTCTTCCACTTTTAAAACGGCAATGTCGTTAAAGGGGTCTCGGGCTAGAACTGTGGCTTTATATTCTTGTCCGTCGTTAGTTATAACCGAATATTCCGCTTCTTCGTCAACGACTACGTGCTTATTGGTTAAAATCAATCCGTCTTTGGAAGAAATAATAAATCCTGTTCCGCCACCGATTTGTTGTTTTTCTTTTTCTTTTTCTTGTTCTTGATTCGGCGATTCGTCGCTTTTCGGCGATAAATTCTGAGGCGCGTTAAATTCAAAAAATGGAGAATTAAAATTAAAAAATTCATTAAAAAAATCGTTATTAAACGGCGCCTTTTGCAATCCATAATATTGAGAAACGTATTTACTCACCACAATACTTACGACTGATGGATTTACTTTTTCCACCACTGAAACGGTCTTTTGCTCTTCACTAATAAGAGAATCATTATTTTCCGACAGATTTGATTGCTCAATATTTTTTCTTTCAACATTTGGCTCGTTCGACTCTATTTTGGGTGTTTGATTAAAAATTTTTTGATAAAGAAAAGAATATAAAAACGGCGCGTCATTATTGATTACTAAATTAGCCGCGTAAAAACCAGCGACTAATCCGCCTAAACAACCGACAAATAAACTGATAAAAATGATTATTAATGTTATTTTCAATGTTGTTTTTTCCATAAATTTAATGTTAAATTCTTAAATTTATTTTTTTTATTATTTTATTTATTCTTTGTTCTGCCTGTTTAAACCAATCATTAGAATACTGCTCTGCTTTTGGAATAATCCCCAAAGTTTCGCGTGATTTAATAAATTTTTGGAGATAATAACAACCCTCAAATCCTTTTAATTCTTTGGCTATCTCTATCAAGTCTTTCTGACTGTGCCAGCCGGGAACGACGGTTGTTCTGAACTCGCCCTGTCGATTGGTGAACGGTAAACTCTTGATAATTTTAATACTTTTTTTTATCTTTTGCAAATCTATTTTTACGCCAGTCAATTGATTGTATTTCTTTTGATTTAATGGCGCTTTAATGTCCATCGCCACATAATCAACTAATTTATTTTTAACCAAATACTCCAACATTTCCGGATTACTGCCGTTTGTTTCCAATCCCACCTTTAAATTGATTTTCCTAACTTGTTTAATAAATTCTACTAAATCGTCTTCGAGTTTTTCCGCTCCATCGGAGGATTCATGTTTAGCTAACTTATTTTTTGTGTTCCGCTTTTTGTATTTTATATTTAATTTTTTATTTTGCAGCGGCTCTCCTCCGGTAATCACCACCCCGTCGATTAAATCTCTATTTTTAAAACAATAATCTAAAACGTCTTCTGAGTTTATGCTTGGCAATTTATCAGGAAATAAAACCAAATCTTTATTATGACAATAAGGACAGCGAAAATTACATCCTGAAACAAAAACAACCGAACAAACCTTGCCCGACCATTCATTTAAAGATATTTTTTGCCATCCTTTAAAAAACATAGAAAAAATTCAAAAGTCAAAATTATTTATATATTACCCAAAAATAAAAATTCTAAAATCTGTTATGTCAACACTAAAAAACGGCGCTATTTTTTATTTTAATAAAAATTATTTGATATTTACTTTGCGGAGCGAAATGAATTTCCTATATTTTGACCCTTGTTTTTTTGCCTTCTAAAAAATTTAAATTTTTATTTCCGTATAACAGCCTATTAAGCGGTGTATATTTTTATTTAGACTTTAAATGTCTTCCTCTCTTTGTATTCTTCTTGCTTGCCGTTATTCCATTGCTGAACCGGGCGAAGATAGCCGACAATTCTGGAATAAACTTCTGAGGGTGCGCCACATTCAGGACAATTAAAATGTTCTCCATTCAGATAACCATGATTTGGACAAATGCTAAAAGTCGGAGTAAGAGTAAAATAAGGCAAACTAAATTTAGTAAAAACCTTTTTAAGTAAACTTTTAATTGATTCTGTGTTAAAAATTCTTTCTCCCAAAAAAGCGTGGAAAACCGTGCCACCGGTATATTTTTTCTGACAATCTTCTTGCAATTCCAAAGCGCTAAACAAATCTCCGTCGTAATTAACCGGCAATTGCGTTGAATTGGTATAATAGGGAACCTTGTCTCCGGCAGTAATAATTTTGGGATAAGCTTCCTTGTCTTTTTTAGCTAAACGATAACTGGCTCCCTCGGCCGGCGTGGCCTCTAAATTATAAATATCGCCCGTTTCTTTTTGATAAACCACTAAACGATCCCTCATGAAATCTAAAACTTTTTGGGTAAATTGACGACCTTCTTTGGAAAGCATATCTTTTCCAAAAAAATTTATTAAAGCTTCGTTCATTCCGACCAAACCAATAGTAGAAAAATGATTGGCCCAATACTTTCCTCTTAATTTTTTAATATCGGCTAAATAAAATTTTGAATAAGGATAAAGGTCTTTTTCTGTGAATTCTTCCAATGATTTTCTTTTTATCTCCAAGCTTCCTTTAGCCAAATCCATTAAACGCTCCAAGCGGTCAAAAAAATCTTTTTCGGTTTTGGACAGATAACCAATACGCGGAAGATTTATGGTTACTACCCCAACCGAACCGGTCAAAGGAGCGGCGCCAAAAAGTCCGCCGCCACGATGATAAAGTTCTTTGTTATTTAACCTCAATCGACAACACATTGACCTGATATCTTCCGGATTAAGGTCTGAGTTGATAAAATTAGAAAAATAATTAATGCCATATTTTGCGGTGGCGTCCCACATTGGCTTGAGATTCGGATTATTCCAATCAAAATCTTTAGTTATATTAATAGTGGGAATAGGGAAGGTAAAAACTCTTTGTTTGGCGTCACCGTCCATAATGACCTCATAAAACGCGCGATTGAAAATGTCCATTTCTTTTTGAAAATCTTTATACTGGTTTTTCTGCGATTGGCCGCCGATAATAACCGGCAAAGAGCCTAAAGTTTGGGGAACTTTTAAATCTAAAGTAATATTAGTAAATGGCGTTTGAAAACCAACCCGCGTCGGCACATTGCAATTAAAAATAAATTCTTGAAGCGCTTGTTTGACTTGCTTATAAGTAAGTTTGTCATATCTGATAAACGGAGCGAGTAATGTGTCAAACGAAGAAACAGCGATTGCTCCGGCCGCTTCGCCCTGAAGAGTGTAAAAAAAGTTAACCAATTGTCCCAAAATCACTCGAAAGTGTTTGGCTGGTTTGGAAGAAATTTTCCCACTTACGCCAGTAAAACCCTTTAATAATAAATCTTGCAGACTCCACCCGACGCAATATGGCGCTAAAATTCCCAAATCGTGAATATGAAAATCTCCGCTTTCGTTCGCTTCCCTTATTTCCGACGGATAAACTTTTTCCAGCCAATATTTCTTAGTCACGGCGTTAGAAATATAATTATTCAACCCTTGTAAAGAATATGTCATATTGGCGTTTTCCTTAATCTCCCAGTCTATTTCTTTTAAATATTGATCTACCATTTCGGCGCTTTCATCCGTTACTTTGACCGCATCTCTAATTTTCCTTCGTTGTTCGCGATAAAGAATATAAGCTTTCGCCACTTCAACTAAATCGGCTCTGATTAAAACTTCTTCCACAATATCTTGAATATCTTCTATGCTGGGAATTTTATCTTTAAACCTTCTTTCTAAAACTTTTACCACCTGATTAGACATTTTGTTTGAAAATTTGCCGTCTTCTTCTGAAACTGCCGTTACGGCTTTATAAATAGCTTCAGTGATTTTTTCTTGTTTAAAATTAACAATTCGTCCATCTCTTTTTTTTATTTTTTTTATCTCTTGTCTCATATTTATATATTTATAAAGGGTATTAAACTCTGTGTTTATTTCTCTTACTTGCTCACAAATAAAAAAATCGCCATCCCCAGCAAGGGGGTCGGAAAACATTTATCTGTTTGGTTGCTAACCGCTAATCAATGACTTTATTTGTTTAAGCGCGTCAGGAATAAGCGGATAAAGGATTTTGCCAAAACCGATCAACGGACCGGCTATGTTTGATTGATTAAGAGAATTAATCCACCAATCACCCAAAGGAAATTTGGAGGAAAAATAAAGAATCAATCCCAAAACTAAACCACCTTCAATTAATCCCAAAATGGCGCCAGCTAAACGATTAATCGTTTTTAGAAATGGAATGAAACTAATTAAATCAAAAACTTTATTTATAACTTTAATTATAAGAAAGACCACAAATCTCGCTAAAATAAAAATAGCAATAAAAGCTATTATTCTGGACAAATTGACATTTTCTCCCACAAGTGGCGCAATTTTTAAAGCAATAATATCGTACCAACGGCTAGCGACAAAAACGGCCACAACCAAACTGACAAGGCCGCCCAAAGTTTGAATTAATCCGTTCCAGAAACCAAACCAGACAAAGCCGACTAAAATTAATAACAAAATTAAATCAAAAATAGTCATAGTTTAGGAAACAAAATTTCACTTTGATTAATTCCTTTAAATTTGCTCTTCCCGAAAAATTTTCCCCGACTCAATTTACTTTTTTTCTCTTCACTCAGAATATTTAATATTTCAAAAATTCTGTCACTCTTGCCCGGCATAAACGGTTGAACGAGCCAAGCCAAATGGCGAAGCCCTTCAAGAAGATTATACATTACTTTTTGGTATCTGGCAAGATCTGTTTTAAATAATCTCCACGGCTCTTCTTGATTGATATATTTATCGCAAAAACTAGCTAATCCGCAAATTTCATTTATGGCGTTTTCAAACTTAAATTGCTCTAATGCTTTTTCATAATTATCCCAAACAGAGTTTATTTTCGCTTCAAATTCAGATTTTGTCGATTTTGGCGGAATAAATTCTTTCTCGCCTAATCGCGACAAAGCCTGAATCCTTCGGCATAAATTTCCCAAACCATTAGATAAATCTGTATTGTATTTTTCATAAAACTTTGATTGAGAAACGTCGCCATCCTGACCAAAAGGAAAAGATGAAAGCAAGAGCCAACGCAAAGCGTCAGCGCCAAAAATCTCAGCCAATTCTTCCGGATCAAGAACATTGCCTAGAGACTTGCTCATTTTTACTCCGTTAACGGTAAAAAATCCGTGAGCATAAATTTTCTTTGGCAAAGGCGCTTTTAAACTCAACAATAACGCCGGCCACAAAACAGCGTGAAATCTCAAAATATCCTTACCAATTAATTGGATATCGGCTGGCCATTGCTTGGGCCAAATTTTATTTTTAACGTTCCAATTTAAACCTGATAAATAATTTAATAAAGCATCAACCCAGACGTAGACTGTCTGTGTTTTATCCCAAGGCAATGGTATGCCCCATTCAATTTTTTCTCTGGAGATAGCCAGGTCGTCTAATTTCTCTGAATTTAAAAAACCTAAAATTTCGTTTTTCCTTTCTGTTGGTTCTATCACCAATTTATTCTCGGCGATAGATTTAATTAACAATTTTTGAAATTCTGATAATTTAAAAAAATAACACTTTTCTGAAAGAACAATCGGTTTTTCCTTGTGATAGGGACACTGATCATTGATCAGCTCTTTGCTGGTATAGTATCTCTCGCAACTGACGCAATACAGCCCTTGATATTCTCCTAGATAAATTAATTTTTTATCATAAAGCCGTTGGATAAATTCTTCTACTATTTTTTGATGATTAGCTTCTGTGGTTCTAATAAAACGATCGTAAGAAATTTTTAACGTATCCCAAACTTGCTCATATTTAGCGGCGCGCTGATCGCACAATTCTTGCGGGCTGATATTTTTTTCTTGCGCTGATTTAGCTATTTTTTGACCATGCTCATCAACTCCGGTGATAAAAAAAACTTTTTCTCCTTTCATTCTGTGCCAACGAGCTAAAACATCAGCGGCCACAGTAGTATAAGCACCTCCCAAGTGCGGCTTATCGTTAACGTAATAAATTGGAGTGGTAATATAAAAATTTTTCATTCTTAATTTTTTGATTTTTTAAAAAATAACACCACCACATACTCTCCTCGCGCCGTTTCTGTTTCAATTTTAGAAATTACTTGCTTAAGGTCACCGCGATAGATTGTTTCAAACATTTTAGTTAATTCTCTTCCCGCCACAACTTGACAGGTTAAAGGATTTAAAAAATCATCTATCTGTTTTAATGTTTTTAAAATGCGATAAGGTGATTCAAAAAATACTATCGGATATTCACTTTGTTTTATTCCCTTAAAAAAAATAGTTCTCCCTTTTTTCGCCGGCAAAAATCCCCAAAAAACAAATCGGTCGGTCGACCAACCGGCAACACTTAAAATCGCTGTGATCGCCGAAGACCCGGGAATTGGGACAATGCTTGCCTCGCCCAAGTCATCCAAAATCAATCTAATTAATTTATTACCCGGATCTGATAAGCCCGGAGTTCCCGCGTCAGAGACCATAGCCAAATTTTTTCCTTGTTTTAATAATCCTAAAATATAATTATTTTTTTTTATTTTTGAGTGATGATGATAACTAACCAGTGGCTTTTCTATTTGATAGTGATCCAATAACTTTTTCGTCTGACGGGTGTCTTCGCAAAGAATACAATCAACATTCTTAAGTGTTTCAATCGCCCGAAAACTAATATCATTTAAATTGCCTATTGGCGTAGCCACGACATATAGCTTCATAAAACTATTTATTTGTTGCTATTTCTTATTATTAAAAGACCTAATATGGCAAGCCAAAGGGGGGCTCACCCTTTTTGCTCCCTGTTTTTTTAACTAAAGGAGGATAAGTGGTAGAAACCGGAAGGTGATAAAGAGTGGCTAATTCCTCAATATTAAGAACGCTTACTCTCTTTTTTGTTAAATCAACGGCTAAAAAATCCAAAATATTTTTTATTATTTTTTTAATACCAATGGGCTCGGGTTGCCAATAACGAGCTCGTTTTTTGTAAGCTTTTTTTAGGGCGGTTTTTTTCCTTCCTAATTTTAAACTTAATCTTTTTTTACTTATCTTTTCAATTGTGGTAGTTTTTTTATTTGGCTCAAGCCCATTCATATCTAACGTGTTTATCGCATTAAAAGCGCTCAGAATTCCGATTATTCCGCGACCGGTGTTAAAAATTTC
Organism: uncultured Gammaproteobacteria bacterium; assembly: GCA_964576065.1. Taxonomy (GTDB): domain Bacteria; phylum Patescibacteriota; class Patescibacteriia; order UBA2591; family UBA6264; genus CAZNTW01. The sequence goes on along the minus strand of CAZNTW010000001.1, from coordinate 22,103 downwards.
TTTTTTTGCCAAATAAATTAATCTGATTTTGGTGTCAAAAGCGATTTTAGCCATTTTTAATTGAACGGCTTCAATGACTTTTTGTTCTCCAGGAGACAATGATTTTCTTTCTTCTTTTTTCTCTCCTTCTCCACTACTGACCAAAAACCCAAAAGCCTCAATTATCGCATCAGCGCAAGCCTGAAGAACTTTAATGGGAACGATTAATATTTTATCAATTATTCTGTTTTTTGATTCTATTTTTTGACCCGACATCTTCTTAACTAAAAATTCGCCTTCTTTTATAAAATCCGGCCTTGCCGGTTTAATGATGTATTGAATCCAAACTTGCTCTCCTTGTTGCAATTTGCTTAAAGATTCCAAAAGTCCAACTAACGGATCTTTTAATTCCTTGGTTAACGGATGTTCAAATTTTGGATAAGTCCTAATTGGAAAAGGATTAGGAGCATAAAGATCCAAATCCGTTCCCCATAAATCATATTCTGGGTCTGGAAACTCAGTTGGTCCGCTATCAACATAATCCTGAGCCTCAAAAATGCCGGCATCTGGATAAGTGGCGTAAAGAGATGCTTCAACTAAATCGCGATACTTCTCTGGCGTATAAATAAAAAATTGAATTTGACCGTCAAAGCTGGCTATTTCCAAAGAAATATCCATTTGAACTTTTCCTTGAAAATATTTTTCGCGAAAATTCGGTTTAGCTTTTATTCCTTCTAGGGCTGAAAAAAATCTTTCCACCGCTTCGGGTCCTTGTAAATTGTCGCGAGGGACATCTACTTCCAAAAGAACAAATCTTTTATCGGTCAAATATTTCTTCTTAACCTTGTCCAACCATCTTTTTTTCACAATTTTAAAAATCCGCTTCAAAACAAAATAAATAATCAAAAAAATAAAAATCCAATAGATTATTATAATCCAGTTCTGATGAAAAAATATTGTTAAATTTGTGTCTATGATATTGCTCATGCAAATTATTTTACCACATTAGCATCAAACAACAAGAGAAAAAACAACCAACCGCTATAATCCTTGTTGTTTTAATTCTTCTAACAATTCTTTTTGTTTTTTTGTCAAACTTTTAGGAACATTCACTTTTATTTTTAAAATATGATCGCCTCTGACCTTATTCCTATTAAGAAAACCTTTGGCTGCGTTTAAGATGGGAACGCCTCTGTTCCTTAAACGAATTTCCTGACCCGATGAAATGCCGGCCGGTATTTTTACTTTTATCTCTCCGTCAATCGTTTCCACTTCAGTTTCATCGCCTAAAGCGGCCTGACTTAAAGAAATAATTTTTTCTGAAAAAATATCATTGCCTTGACGCTCAAATTCTTTATCCGGCCTAACAGAAACATTTATATATAAATTACCAGACTTATTTCCACTACGACCGGCTTGCCCCTGTTCAGACACTTTTATGGTTTGATCATTGTCTATTCCGGCCGGAATTTTAACTTTTATTTCGGAAGATTTTTTCGTTCTGCCTTGTCCGCGACAAGTTTGACATTTTTTATCAGGCACCTGACCCTGACCGCCACAATTTGGGCAAACACTTGAAGTTTGAAAAGCGCCAAAAATAGTTCTCTGAGTTTGGATAACCTTACCACGACCATGACAAACTTGACAAGCGGTCAATTTGCTTCCTGGTTCAACTCCGCTCCCCTCGCATTTATCGCATTTAACATATTTCTCCAATCTTATTTTTTTTTCAACGCCGAAAATCGCTTCACGAAAATCTAAACTTACATTAATCTCAATATCCTGTCCTTTTTTTTGTTGCAAATCGCTAGAAGAATGGCTAAAGCCGAATAAATCGCCAAAAACATCTCCCAAATTACCAAAATCAAAATTATTAAAATTAGATTCATCGTTTGGACTCCTCATAGCTTCGGCATAACTGGCAAAATCGCGAAAATCATCAAATCCATTAAACCCACCCTTTGACTGAGCCTGATCAAAGGCCGGTCCGTATTGATCATATAAACGCCGTTTTTCTTCGTCAGAAAGGGTCTGATAAGCTTCGTTAATTTCCTTAAATTTAGAGGTGTCTCCGCCAACTTTGTCTGGATGATATTTTTGGGCCAAAATTTTAAAAGCCCGCCTGATTTCTTCAACCGAGGCATTTTTTTTTACTCCTAATGTATCGTAATAATCAGCCATATTTAAATTATTATACCAACTTTATAGACAAAAACGGGCCCGCCCTGATTCGAACAGGGAACCTCTGTTTTGGAGACAGATGTTTTACCGTTGAAACTACGGGCCCCCTGTTTGAAATACAATTTGAATTTTTGTTATTTTGTCTCCTTGTGTGGGGTGTGCTTGCGACACGAGCGGCAATATTTTTTAAGCTCTAAACGCTCTTTAATATTTTTTTTATTTTTTTGCGTATAGTAGTTTATGTGATGACATTGCGCGCACTCCATTTTTATTAAATTTTCTTGCGACATAAATTTTACACATTAGAACATTTTACGTTCTTTGAATTAAACTTTGCTTAATTAAAATAATCGTTTGAAATATTAGATAAACCAAATCAGCAACCCGTGATTCATCTGCCCGCCAGTCCTGGATCCATTTGTCTGATTTGAACCGACAGTTGGTCCCAATTTTATAAAAATTTGCTTTTTGGAGCCGGCAGTCGGATTTGAACCGACGACCTGCTGTTTACAAAACAGCTGCTCTACCAACTGAGCTACGCCGGCAAAATTAGCTAACGTCCTTAAATTTCTTATTTGATAAAAATCAAAACGAATATGGATGGGGTAGGATTCGAACCTACGAAGCCGAAAGGCAACAGATTTACAGTCTGTCCCATTTGTCCACTTTGGTACCCATCCAAAAAGCTGGGAGGGAGACTTGAACTCCCGACCGCGAACTTACCATGTTCGTGCTCTACCAACTGAGCTATCCCAGCATACTTATAAAAATTTTGATTTTAATAATCGCCATTAAATTCCTGATAAATAGAGCCGTTCCCGTTAATCTCGTTTTTTGTGTTTATTTTTTATAAATTCTACCTTGTTTTTTAAAAAAATCAAGTCTTTTTTTATTTTCGGTTCAATCCATTGACTGATTTTGACCAAACAAACAATTATTATTTTAAACCGATTTGCTATTTTTGCGAGTTTTAGTTCGCGCGCGAAAAAAGATTCTAAGTCTAAAATTTTAATTTTTGTTTTTCTTTGCCATTCTTCGATTTGTCTCTTGACTTTTTTTTCTATTAGTTTCTTTTTAATTTGAGCCGCTTTCTCTTCGGGCATCATTTCCGGATTAATGTTGGTTAAATAAAAAAACTTGCGACTAATTATAAAAACAACTCCTCCGACCGACAATAAAATAAGCAATAACAATAAAATATTAAATATCATAATTTTAACAAATCCTCTCGCACATTTTGATAAATTCTTCGACTTTTAAACTGGCAGCGCCAACCAAAACTCCGCTGATTGTTTCTTCATCAACAAAAGATTTTATCATTTGACTGTCAACACTGCCGCCATAAATAATTCTAATATTATTGCGGACAAATGGCAGAGGAAACAAATCAATCAACCGCTGTTGAATTATTTTAGCGAAATACTCGGCCTCGCGCGACTCAATTGATTTTATGTTGTTAGTTATCCAAACCGGCTCGTAAACAATTATTATTTTACTTTCTGCCCGAAAACTGACGCCTTTTAACGCTTGCGACACCTGGTCAAGCACTACGTATTCTTTCAGCCCCTTATCTCTTTCCCCCCTTGTCTCTCCTAAACAAATAATCGGAATTAAATTATTTTGTAAAGCGGCTTTGATTTTTTTGTTGACCATCTCTCCAGTTTCTTTTGAATTCTCTCTTTTTTCAGAATGTCCCACAATAACATACTCGCAACCCATTTGTTTTAATACCTGAGGAGAATTTTCACCGGTAAAATTACCCTTATCTTCCCAAAAACAATCTTGAGCGCCAAGAGATAAAAATTTTTTTTCATTTTTTAGAATTTCGGCTACCGCAAATAATCCCAAAAATGACGGACAAACAACCGTTTCAAAATTAGCCAATTTTGAAGATTTTATTTTTTTCAATTTTTTTAAAAAATCTTTTGTTAATTCTACTTCTTCATTTGGCGTGAGATTCATTTTCCAATTAGCGATAATAATCGGTTTGTTCATATATTTATAATTTTATTCTTAATATTAATCTAAATCAACGACGTTAGTCCCAACGTCGCCAGGGTAATAATTAATCCGGCGATAACCACTCCGCCAAAAATCAAACCGAGCGCTCGCCAATAAGGAATACCAAAGACAAAAGCCGCTATAGCTCCGGTCCAAGCCCCTGTGAACGGAAAAGGGATAGCGACAAAAATTAAAAGTCCCAAGTCTCCGTAGAGAGAATAATTTTTGTAAAATTTTCGACGGGTACGTTCAAATAACCAGAAAAAAAATTTGTCCAGCCAAAAATTTTTGCTCCTTAATAATTCGGCTAAACGAGGCAAGACCCATAATAAAAAGAAAATTGGCGCCATATTACCTATAACCGCAAAAATAAAAGCTCTTAAAGGGGATAATTCCCAAAGTATCATAGCCACAGGAATGGTTCCCCTTAATTCATTAAGCGGCGTTAGGGCTAAAAAAATTGTTTTTAACTCCGGAGGTAGAATCATCATAAACCCCTTTTTTGTTTCAATATTATTATAACAGATTGAGTGAATTTTTTAACTATTGTTCTAAACTATCTGTCATTTGACTGTTTAATTGTTCATTCGCCCACCAAATCAAACTTTTGGTTTCTTGAAATCTGTTTTCTTCGCTATCAGCTCCCAAAATAATCACAACCAATTGTTTATCTTGATAATCGCTAAACCCGGCCAGACAATAACCGCTGATCGGTAAATAACCGGTCTTGGCTAAATTTAATTTCACAAAATTACTTAACAGTTTATTTGTACTGTTTACTGTCCAACGGCTTGTTTGATTGTATGCATTTTTAATCAAAAATGTGTAAGATTTATTAATCAGGGCCTGTTTTATCTCGTCTTTTTTTAACACCTCAACCACTAATTTAACCAAATCATTGGCTGTAGATTTATTTTCTTGGCTTAAACCGGTCGGCTCGAAAAAATTAGTATTGGTCAACCCGATTTGCTTGGCTTTTCCGTTCATTAAATCGACAAAATTTTTTTCTTTTGGCAAATTAACTAAACGCGACATGGTCATTATGGCATCATTTGCCGACCTAATTAAGCCGGCGTTAAAAATATCTTTAACTTTTATTTTTTGACCAGCCACCAAACCCAGCCCAGCCGGTTCAAGATCACCCAACTGCTTTGAATGAACAATTAAATCCGTTGACTCGATTTTTATCCAATCATCCCAACCAACATTTTTATTTTCTAAAAAAATTATGGCTGACATTAGTTTGGTAATGCTTGCGATCGGTAACTCTTCGTCCGGATTTTTAGAAAATAGATTTTGATTGTTTTCCAAATTAAAAACTATCGCGCTTTTGGCAGTAAGTTTAGGACCCAAAGAATAAGAGATGTTCGCGTCTCTATTAAAACCCTTTTCGGTCGTTTGATTTAAAAAAACCGCTTGATTTATGGTTGACGATGGATAAAAAAATAAAATTGCGGTTAGAATAAACGATAACATAATTTAAATAATTTGTAACAAAAATACCAGATTGGAAAAAATCCAACTTCAATCGTGCCTGGATAATTAATCTCATTCTGGCAAAAGCCTTTTTTAAAACGAGTTAAATTCGGCCACTTTGTCTCGCTAATCCCCCAAAAATCATAAAATTTTAGATTATTGGCTTTAGCTTGTTTTATAACTTCCCAGTGTAATAAATAAGGAGCCATTGTTTCTTTAAAATCGCGACTGGATCCACCGTGAAGATAGGTGGCGACTGGTCCGAAAAAAATAACTAAAGATGCGGCTAAAACTCTGCCCTGATACTCGGCAAAATAAAGCTGAACAAAATCAGAGCTTATTAATTTCCGATAATAATCATTTGTATAAGTCTTAAATTTGTCTCTTTTTCCGGTTTGCTCCAATAAATCCAAAAAAATATTTATTTGTTTTGAATTTTTTCCGCTAAAAATTTTTACGCCCTTTTTCTGCGCCAAACGAATATTATAACGCGTCTTAGGGTGCATTTGATTTAAAATTTCCTGCTCTGATTTTTTTAGATCCAAAATAACAGTTTGACTCGGTTGAAAGTCGCGAACCGTTTTTGTTTCTAAAAAACGATCTGAAGTGATTGGATCAAAACGGAAAAAAATCGCTTTTTGCTGACACGCCAACGTTTTAATTTCGGTTAAAAAAAGACTAAAAAATTGAGACAATTTTTCTTTTTGCAATATCGGACCGCGCGGACAATATAAATAATTCCGACCAAAGGTTAAAGGGTGCTTAATCAACAGAGCCTGCCCTATTGTTTCTTCTTCTTGTTTAATTCGATAACGCCAAATTGTTCGGCCTATTTTTTTTTGAAATTCTCCCCACTCCCAAGACTGCAAAAACTCCCCGCCGGTGAATCGATTCTGATCACTAAAAATAAATTCATTCCAATCTTTTGCCTCGCTCACCTGTTCCAAATTCATATAATTATTTTTCTAACAAATTATTAATCTTATCCTTGCGTGTTTTTCTCTAATTTTTTTTCAATCTGATCCGATTTTAATTCTTTTATTTTTAAACTAAAAACGAAAATATAAAGAATGTCCAAAAGAGCCAGTGTGTTAATTAATAAAAGAACAACGAACCATGGCTTGCTGTTATTTTTGGCCGCCTTCCAAAGAGCCACCCCCTTCCATGGAAGAGTCCAAGCAAGAATTAACCAAGTGTACCAAGCGCCTTGCGTAAAAAAATTTCCCATATTTTAAAATTTAAACAATTAATTTTAATTATTGTCTTGAAAAAACACAACATTTCCTTTGTTAATGTTGTGCGCAATCGCCCAACCCGAATTTACTTCTAAAACATATTTTATCGATTGAGTCGATTTGATTTTTTTTGGAAATGTCTGCGGTAAAACATTTTGACTAATTTCTTTAACTTCCATGTCTTCACCAATCCAAATAATATCCAAAGCGAAATTCATTTTTTTCATCCAAAAAGGATAAATTCCCGGTTTTTTAAAAATAAAAATCATCCCCTCTTCTTCTGAAAGATTTTGACGCCCCGACAATCCTTTCGCCCTTTTTAACAATGTATCTGAGACTTCGACTCTCAGTGTTTCGTTGTTAATTTTAAGGAAAATATAGTTTTTTTTTATTTCCTTCTGAAATATGATCGCTAAAAAAATCACGACAAAAAGAATTAAAATAATTACAGGAAAAAAAATATTTTTATTCATAAATTACTGTTCTTACGTCTGTGGGGAGTTTAACTCCTTTTAGCGTCCGTCCAAAAATTCCCCGTCAAACTTCTTTAATTTTATTTGTCCTTTCTTGAATGAATCTTTTTATTGACCGATCATATATTTTTTCCGTCTGAACAGAAAAACAACAGGCCGGTAATTCTTCTCGATTAAAATAATATTTTGAACATTCACAACAAACGCCTTTTTTTCTGACAAGACAGATAAGTGCAGGAACAATTTTCTAAATTTTAGCCCTTTGGCAATCCATAATTTTTAGCCTTTTTAATAATTTCATTTTCGTCTGGCACTTTTTTATCTCTCATTAAAATTCTTCCCTCGCAAATTAAATCAGAAACGCAGTTACCCGAGCAAGAATAAACCAAATCCGAAACCAGGTTGTAGCCAGGAACCAAACAAATTTGGTTTAAATCAACTAGAATCAGATCGGCTGAATATCCTGTTTTAATTCGACCAGATTTTATCATTAGGGCTTTAGCTCCATTTTTTGTCGCCAAATCAAACATTTTTTCAGCCGGGGCGACCACCGGATTATATTGATTTATTTTTTGCAAAAGAGATCCGGCCTTCATTTCTCTAAATAAATCCAAACTATTATTGGAAGATGCTCCGTCTGTTCCTAAACAGATATTAATGTTTTCTTTTTTAAATTTGGTGTAAGGAAAAACTCCCGAAGACAATTTCATATTTGAGTTTGGAGTATAGACAACCGAACATTTGTTTTTGGCTAAAATTTTTATCTCTTTGTCTGATAGCCAAATACTATGCGCTAAAACGCAATTTTTCTTCAAAAGTCCGATTCTGTCCAAATATTCAACCGGCCTAATTTTATATTTTTTTAAAATAGTCTTCTACTTCTTGTTTAGTTTCTGACAAATGAAGATGTAAAATAATTTTATTCTTTTGGGCAAAATTCTTCGCCCAAATTAGGTTATCCCGACTAACCGTATAAATGGCATGTGGAACAATAGAAAAATTAATATTTAAATTTTTCCTCCTCTTAAAATTTTCCCAACATTTTATTACACTCTCTTTTTGTCCACGCGAATGAGAATCTAAAAGGACCAACTAGAGAGTTGCTTTTAGTCACATTTCTTGTATCGCTTGAATGCTCGCCCCTTGGAACCAATACATATCATTGAAACAAGTGGTTCCTGTCTTTATCATTTCCAAACAGGCAAGTTTTGTTCCCCAATAAATATCGTCATCAGATAATTTTCTTTCCGCCGGCCAAATTTTTTGCTCCAACCATTGTTTTAAAGGCAAATCATCGCCAAACCCGCGTAAAAGCGTCATAGCGGCGTGAGTATGAGCGTTAATTAAACCCGGCAATACTGCTTTTTCGTTCTTGCCATCTATTCTTTGTTTAGCTTTTTTGTTTATTTCAAAACCAATTTCTTTGATTATCCCATTTTGAATAAAAATATCTGTTTTCTTTCTGTTTAAAACTACATTTTTAATTAAAACTGTTGAATTCATATTTTCTCTATTCTCAAAATTTCTTCAATTATCTTTTCTATTTTATTCTTAATTTGTTTTTCGTAAGTATCCACTAATTCCTGAGCTAAAGAAATTTTAACCGCACCGTGAGCCAAATTGTCAATTGAACAAATTTAGCCGTATTCCAAACCAGCTTCTTTGGCTAAAGTCGCTTCGTTGGCCATAGTCATACCAACTACGTCGCCAAAATTTTTGATTAATTTGATTTCCGCTTTGGTTTCATAACGCGGTCCATGGGTCTAAAAATAAACTCCTTTGGTTTTAAATTTAAATCCTGATTTTTTTAAAACTTTAATCATAATTTTCCTGACCCCAGTCGATAGTCCCGGGGTAATATATTTTGTTTCTTGGTCGTAGAAAGTTGCTCCTTCAAATCCGATGTAATCATCCGGTACCAAAAATTCTCCCGGCTTAAGACTTTTTTTTGCAAGAACCGACAGAATTAAAAGAAAAAACATACTTTACGCCTAAATTCTTCAAGGTTTTAATGTTAGCGCGATAATTTATTTTGTGGGGCGGAATGCTTTTTGAAACGCCGTGACGCAAAATTAGCGGGTAATCTTCAATTAAATAATAGGAAGTCAAGCCATATTCTGTTTGAGTTATTTTTAACTCTGATTTTTTTAAAAAATTCAAACCATAGAGACCGCCGTCGCCGATAAAACCGATTTTCAAATTTCTCATAAATTTATTTATATAAAACAAATGTCTTACTCGCCCGATGGAAACCCTTTATCAGTCGAATTTTTTCTGGAGAAACATTAAAATAACGGGACAAAATAATAATCGCTCCTTGATTAGCTTTCCCTTGTTTGGGCTTTTCCTTAACCCTTATTTCAAAGCTGTTCTCATCTTTTTTAATAATTTCTTGTTTTTTTGAATCAGGAAAAATCTTCGCTTTAATAAAAATTATTTTATCCATTGGCACTGTTTGTTAAAACATCGACAAGTTAATCCGTATTTCTCGGCCTGATAACAATCTTTCCATTCGCAAGTAGTAATAAGGGATTCTTGTTTTTTTGATAAACAAATTTGTCCTGAACAACCGCCGGGCGCGCAATCTTTATTAGAGTCGCATTTATCATAGGTTGACAGTCCGCAAAAATCATATTGATTGCCATTATCTATCGCCGCTTGATCGCAACTATCGTCCACGCATTCAGTTTGCGACCATTCATAAAACAATTCGGGATTGCCCCAAATAGAGATAACAACCTTTTTAACAATGGAAAATTGCTTTAAAGTATTGCCTATTTCCGACAAAAATTGAGCGCTGTCACAAGTAGCATTAATATTAATATTGGGAATTATCAAACGAATATTTTTTAAATAAACATAAGCTGTTTCGTTTTTTATTTCAAAATCTCTTAAAATATCGGCGGTGGCTTGAGAAAACCAAGAATAATAACCATTGTCGGCTTCTTCAACAGTTGGTCCTTTAAACAATTCTTTCAGGGTCATTTTTTCTACGGAATCGTCATTATTAACCATTCTTTCAACCTGATAAACCCGCCGGCAGTCTTTTCTGTTTTGATTGATTTTAGAATTGGCAAAAAATATTTTTACTCTTTTACTGCTAATTGTTGGGCAGACAATTTCATTTATTTTATATTCGCCATTGTCTAAAATAAGTTTAACGATTATTTCTTTTTCTTCGCCATCAAAATTTTCTTTAACGATCACTTCGTTATTTTCCTTGGTAAAAAAGGAAATTTTTATTTCTTTAGTTGAATTAGAACACAAAATTTGATCATAGTCACTTTGTTTTTCCCGGTTTAATGAGTTAATTATTCTTTCCGTCAGGTCCTCGGTTAAATATTTATTCAGAAAATCAACGTTATTATCATTTTTCTCTCGCTTCAAGTACGATTTATAAAAATCTTCCACCAAATTTTGAGAATTGTAAGGAGCTGTTATTGGACCTTTAGTCCAAATTAACAATAAAACCAAAACCGCGGCAATAAACAACGATGAGTAGATAATAATCAACCTTTTGGTCATAATGGCCTAATGGTAATACACTCCCAAAATTAGAGAAAGTAACATAAAAAACAGGGTGGAGATAAATGGAGCTATAAGTAAACCAATTCCGGCCCAAAATCTCATTGAAGGATCTTTTTCCTGCCATTTGCTAGCGCGCATTGCGTAAAAGCCCCACATCAAAAGCAACGGCAAGACAGTTACTAAAATAAATATTGTCCCCATTATCGGACCAAAAATCAAAGTTATCCCGCCAAAACTTTTCCAATTCTTTTGTAAAAGAAAAGCTGCTTCAAGATTTTCTCTTTTGAAAAAAATGATCATGTTCCAAACAAACCATTGGATATAATAAGAAAACAGTAAAAATCTGATAAAAATTATCGGGCGGCGAGGGAAATACCATCGCAAAAAAGTTATTGGTTTGGGCTTCTTTTCTCCCGCACCTTCTTCTTTGATTTTTGTTAATTCGTTTTTTCCAGTGTTATTTTTTTCCATATTAATTTATTTTTTTATTTTGGTCTTTGCCATATTGATATTTATCGTCCAAAATATCTTTAGTCTGCCAATCGTTTACCCATTTTTTTACTGAAAAAATTTTAATTTTCCCGGTCTTGGTGGAACAAACGACATTTTCCAACCCTGAATTTATAATCATTTTTTTGCAAATAAAACAAGGAAAAGCGTCAATTATTGATCCGTTGCCGGCCAAGCCGGAAAGGTACATTGTTCCGCCTAAAATTGATACGCCGGCGCGCGCCGCATTAATGATGGCATTTTGCTCGGCATGAACGCTGCGACAAATTTCGTAACGCTGTCCATGCGGAATCTGTAATTCGTCTCTTAAACAACTTTTTCTTTCTAAACAATCTTTAGTTTTTCTTGGCGCTCCAATGTAGCCGGTGGCGACTATTTGATCGTCCCTGACAATAACCGCTCCTAAACGATTACGAAAACAAGTTGAGCGTTGCCCGACGACTCTGGCTAAATCTAAATAATAGTCTTCTTTTTTAATTTTTGACATATTAGCTTAAATACCTTGTTATGCTTATAATTCTACTAAATATTTTTGGTTTTGGCAAGAAAGCAAAAACTGTTAGAGAATATTTTTGAGAAATAATTTTATTGTTTATATTCATATATAAATGAAACTCCGTTCTATCACTAGAACGGAGCATAATTTCTGCGGTTATCAATATTATAATCTCCGCGCAATTTATAATTAAAAAATAAAATAAATCCACTAATTTAGATTATAACCATTTTCTCCTTGTAAAAATAATTAACAAAATAATAGAAACTGCCAATATTCCCAATGTCATTATTAGAAACGCTCTTGAAGAATTAGCTAATGGTAAAGGAATATTCATGCCCCACAAACTCCCGACAATCATCGGCACGGTTAAAATTACGGTAATTGAAGTTAAAAACTTCATCGTCCGATTAAGATTATTGGCAACTATAGTAGAATAAGCTTCACGGATATTAACAATATTTTTCAAATTAGCCTGGCATAAATCAATCAGTTGACCATTGCTTAAAATCAAATCTTCAATTAAATCTTTATCGTTCTCATACAACTCTAAAAATTTTCCGGTTAAAGTCGGTCCCAGTAAATTATTTAAAATGACATTGGTCGGCAATAAAGCGGCCAAAAAATCATTTAAAATATTTTCAAAAGAGATAAGTTTGATTATGTCCTCATTTTCTATCTTATCTATTTTAACGCCGGTTTCTCTCACTTGTCGGCTGATTGAATAAAAATAATTATTGTAGACAAAATTAATTTCGGAAAATATCTGCAAAAAAAATTTGGTTTTTTGAGTAGTACAAAAATTTTTCACTCCGCCATCAATAAATTTTTGTAAAAATGGAATCTGCTTTGAGGTCACCGTGGAGATAAAATCGTTCCCGATAGCAACCAATAATGGCTGGGTAAAAATTTTCTCCTCTTTAAATGGCAAACGAGTAAAAACATAGACTATACTGTCTTCGATCTCTAAACGAGGAACCTCATAAGGATCAATTGCGTCTCTTAAAAGTCCGGGTTCTAATTTAAACCTCTCCGCTAAGTCGCCAATCTCTTGCTCTCTCGGATTTTCCGCGTAAATCCAACTACCAATTCTAAAATCGTCTAAAAGGTTGAGGTTGTTGTCTTTTATTGTTTTGTGAAAAATTTTAACCATTGTTTATTTTCTTTTTATTTCCAAATCGTAAATTATTTCTTCCGCTTTTTTTAAATTATTTTTTGCTTCATCGTACTTATGGCGCGAATAACCGGTCAAATCAAATTGTAGCAACTCTTCAATAATTTGTGATACTAATTCTTTGAATTTTTTAGCCTCATCTCTTTTACCGACTGTAGCCGAAAGAATAATTTTCCTTAATAATTCACCGCTTAAATCGCACAAAGCGCCAAGATAGTCATCAAACCCCGGCTTGGTTTTTGTTTTAACGAACGCGATTTTCCCTGTTTTTAGGGCTTGTTCAAAAAGCTTAGCCTCCAAATATTCTTCCATAGCAGCCTTATAAACGCCAACATATTTCAAATCTTGGGCGTGCTTAAAAAATGATTGACTGATTAATAATTTGTCTTCTACTTGTTCCAGCTCTTGCTTGGCTTGAATTAATTGGTCGCGATGAAGAGAAAAAATCGCTTGTTTCGATTTTCTTATAGCTTCGTCGGAAAACCGAATTATTGAATTTCTAGCCAAAATATAATCCCGATGTTTTTGTTTTAATTCATTAAACATATTTTTTAAATAATTTTTCTATCTTTTAACGCTTCGCTTAAAGTAATTTCGTCGGCGTATTCTATTTCACCTCCCAAAGGCAATCCGCGGGCAACTTTAGTCATTTTAATTTTTTTATTTAAATTAAAATCTTTTCTGATTAAATTAACCAAATAAAGGGTCGTGCTTTCTCCTTCTAATGTTGAGTTCAGCGCAAAAATAATTTCTTTTACCGGCTCATTTTTTAACCGGTCCAACAGTTGTTTGACTTTTATTTTGTCCGGAGTAATATCCTGACTGGTATTAATCAAACCGCCCAAAATAAAATAAACCCCCTTATATTCTCCTATTTTTTCAATTGCCATTAAATCCTGCGGTTCAGCCACGACCGTAATAACAGTTTGATCTCTTTTTTTATCTTGACAAATTAAGCAAGTGTCGGTTTCTGAAAAAATATTACACTTTGAACAAATTTTAAAATCTTTAATCTTTTCTAAATAATCAACTATTCTATCTATATCTTGGGATTGTTTTCTTAATAAATAAAAAACAAAACGCTGAGCGGTTTTTTGACCAATGCCGGGAAATCTACTAAATTCATTAATCAAATCCTGAATGTTTGAAGGATAATTCATAATTTTATTTAAAATGGCAATTCTGCTGTCTCATCTTCTGACGATGACTCGTCTAAATCGCCCATTTTTTTCTCCAAATTACGGAAACTGACCGTATCATTATCAAAATATAATGGGACCATCACTCCGGCCGGACCATGACGATGTTTACCAATATAAATTTCTGCGATATTTTTTTCGTGTTCGGGGCAATTTTTAATCCCACGATCCATACTTTTGCGATAAATAAACATTACTACGTCCGCATCTTGTTCTAGTCCCCCCGACTCCCTTAAATCAGACAAACGAGGAATAGCTGGCGTTCTGGCTTCTGGCGCACGCGAGAGTTGTGAAAGCGCCAAAATCGGAATATTTAATTCTCTGGCTACGGCTTTTAAGGAACGAGAAATGTGCGAAACTTCTTGAACTCTTCCTTCTCTTGAATCTATTCCGCCGTCCATTAACTGAAGATAATCCAAAATTAACAAATCTAAACCGTGCTCCGCTTGTAAACGCCTAGCCTTGGTTCTAATTTCGATCGGCGTGGCCATAGCTGTATCATCAATAAAAATCGGCGCATCAGCCAAAATGCCCATTGCTTGTCCTAGTCTTTCAAAGTCGCCATCGTCGTCCTTGCGTGATAAACGCCCTGTTCTCAATTTCCAAACGCCAACATTAGCTTGAGCGCAGATCATCCTATCACTAATATGTTCTTTAGACATTTCTAAACTAAAAATACCAACTGATTTTTTATGATAAACCGCGGCGTTGCGAGCAATGTCTAAAGCAAGCGCGGATTTGCCTATTGACGGACGTGCCGCTAAAATAATCAACTCGCCCGGCTGTAAACCGGCTAGAACGTCATCCAAGTCGTTAAATCCGGTTGGCACTCCTCTAATATTTTTATCTCCTTTATGAAGTTCATCCAATCTTTCAAACGCTTGAGCTAATGTATCTTTTAGTGGAACGAATTTTTGAGTTACGTATTTTTGGGAAATGGAAAAAATTTTTTGCTCTGATTTATCTAAAAGTTCAATTGTATCATCTTCTTCTTGATAAGCCATTTGAATTATCTCCGTAGAAGATTTTATTAATTTTCTCAAAGTTGATTTTTTTTTGACAATTTGGGCGTAAGAACTGATATGGCTGGAACTGGGAATAGTGTTAGCCAATGAAGCCAAATAACTGCGGCCGCCGATTGAATCCAATTGTCCTTTTTCTTCTAAACGATTACTAACACTCAAAATATCAATCGGCTCTCGGCTTTCCCAAACGTCCAACATAGATTGAAATATCATTTGATGTATATCTTTATAGAAATCTTGAGTTTCAATTTGATCGGCTATTTTAATAACAGCATCTTTGTCGATCATTAATGATCCTAAAAGCGCTTCTTCCGCTTCTATATTTTGTGGAGGCAATTTTTCAAAAATCGGACTGAAATCTTTTTTTGTTGTTGGAATGAAATCTTTTTTTTCTTTTTTAATCATAATTTTTTTATTTATTTTTACCCGCTTAACCATAATCTGAAATTTTTTAATTTTATTATTTTTTGCTAAGCAGGGTTTACTTTTTTTTATTTTCTTTTATAATACTAAAACACTTTATAATATTTGGCAATGATTTCTTTTACACATTTTGTCAACACGCCAAAAAAGACAAAAATTCTAAGCGGGTCCATAGCTCAATGGTAGATCCGCCGGCTGGCGGACTTTTAAGCTATTGTGTGTCACTTTGCTATAGATATAATTTAATTACAATTGAAAATAAAAAATGGTGCGGGTCCATAGCTCAATGGTAGATCCGCCGGCTGGCGGACTTTTAAGCTATTGT
>CAZNTW010000001.1:0-5978 GCA_964576065.1 uncultured Gammaproteobacteria bacterium | reverse complement strand
AATTTAATTACAATTGAAAATAAAAAATGGTGCGGGTCCATAGCTCAATGGTAGAGCAGTAGCCTTTTAAGCTATTGACCTGGGTTCGACTCCCAGTGGACCCATTTTTTATTTTTTGATTATAACCAGAAAATTTTTAAACTATTTATGTTTTACGCTTACGTTATTTATAATTCTGAAAGGCAAAGAATTTACATAGGACAAACTTCTGATTTAGAAAAACGCCTACAAAGACATAATGGTGTATTAAAAAACAAATCCAAATCTTTCACAAGCAAGAATTCCGGTATTTGGCGCTTGATATACACCGAACAATTTAAAACCAGACCAGAAGCGATAAAAAAAGAAAAACAATTAAAAAGTTTTCGGGGAAGAGAATTTGTTAAAAAATTTATCGCAAATTTATCAAAATAATTCTGGTTCGCCACGGGATAAACCAGAGTCGCCCTGTCGGATGACGGTTCGACTCCCAGTGGACCCATTTTTTATTTTCAAAAAACTTGTCATCAAGATGATAAAAACAAAAATCTGACAGATGGTCTTTTTTTTATCTTAATTTGTGATAAAATAAAAGCATTAAAACACTATAACATTGGAACATTGGAACAAGAATAAAAAAATATTCATAAAATTCTTTCAGAATTTTATGAATATCAATAATTTTTTATCTTTTATATTTTATTTCTTATTTTCTTTTTATGCTCACTTTTCTCAAAAACATTAAAAATTACGTTAATCAAACTGTAACCCTGAGGGGCTGGATTTATAATTTCCGTTCTTCCGGTTCAATTATATTTTTACAGTTACGCGACGGCACCGGTTTTATTCAGACAATTTTAAATAAAGCCGGTATTAATGAAAAAAAATGGATTGAAGCGCAAAAAATTTCTTTAGAAACATCCATTGAATTGATTGGATTGGTTGCCAAACACCCAAAAAATAAAAACGAGTTTGAGTTGCAAATAAAAAATTTTAAAATTTACCAAATTCCTGAAAAAGAATATCCGATTGCCAAAAAAGAACACGGACCTGAATTTCTCTTGGACAACCGCCATTTATGGCTGCGTTCACGAAGACAATGGGCTATTCAACGGGTGCGAGATACTTTGATTCGCTCCACTTATGAATGGATGCATCAAAATGATTTTGTAAAATTTGATTCGCCGATTTTAACTCCGGCGGCTTGCGAGGGGACAACCACTCTTTTTGGCTTAGAATATTTTGATTTAGGTAAAGCGTATCTTTCACAATCCGGACAGCTTTATCTGGAAGCGGCTATCGCCTCTTTGGGTCGGGTCTTTGATTTTGGACCTGTTTTCCGCGCTGAAAAATCAAAAACCAGACGCCATTTAACTGAATTTTGGATGATGGATGCTGAAGCGGCTTTTGTAGAACACGATGAAAATCTTAAAATTCAAGAAGAATTAATCAGTTTTATGATACAAAAAGTTTTAACTGAAAATCAGGAAGAATTAAAAATTTTAGAACGCGACACGAAACCATTAGAAAAAATTAAACCGCCATTTTACCGGATTACCCATCAAGAGGCAATAAAAAAATTGCGCCAACTGGGCAGCGATATAAAAGAAATGAATGATTTGGGCGGAGATGACGAAACAATCTTGACCAAACAATATGATAAACCTTTATTTGTGGAAAAATATCCAACCGAAGTTAAGGCTTTTTATATGAAACGCGATCCTAAAAATCAAAAATACGCTTTATGCGCCGACTTATTGGCGCCCGAAGGCTATGGCGAAGTTGTTGGTGGATCACAAAGAGAAGATGATTACAACGAACTGGTAAAAAGAATAAAAGAAAACAATTTGCCAGTGGAGTCTTTTAAGTGGTATTTGGATTTACGTCAATATGGCTCAGTTCCCCATTCTGGGTTTGGTTTTGGACTGGAACGAATCGTCGCTTGGGTCTGCGGATTACAACATGTTAGAGAAACTATCCCGTTTCCTAGAATGATAAACAGATTAAATCCTTAAAAACATTATTATGGAAAAATTTAATGAATTTATTCTATCTGAAGAACAAAAACAAAAAGCAAATATTGCCAAACAAATAATGAGACAACTTTTAGACATAAAAGGAGCTCTTGTTTGTCAAGAAAAAATAGTTTCTATAATTTCGAGCCTGAAAAAAAAATATTCGGACGCGGAAAATTATTATCTTTATCATATTTTAATTGGCAGCAGTGTCCATGATAAATGTCTTTATTATGATTTTCCCGATGGCGACTCTATTTTAAAAAAAATACAGGATGAATTAGAAGCCGCGCTTTTGGAACTCGAAAAAACGGAACAACAAAAACGCCCTTTTGTTTGAAATTTACATCAATAAATATTTATTCGTCGTTTTGAAATTAAACAAAAATCTATGAAAAAAATTCCTGTTTTGGAAACTATTGACAAAATCGGACAAAAAATAACTCTCTGTGGTTGGGTTAATGACCGCAAAGACCTGGGTCAACTTACTTTTATTTATCTACGCGATCGCTCCGGCTTAGTTCAGGTGGTTTTGGCTCCCCAAGAATTGGAGGCTGAGTCACAAAAATTAATAAAAGAAATACGGCTGGAATTCGTTTTAGAAATTGAAGGCATTGTCAACCAAAGACCAAAAAACCAAATAAACAAAAACTTGCCAACCGGCGAGGTGGAAATTTTGGCAAAAAAAATAATCGTCCTTAATAAATCAAAAACTCCGCCTTTTGAAATCAATAATGAAGACAAACAAGCTAACGAAGAATTACGGCTAAAATATCGCTATCTGGACCTGCGCCACGAAAGAATGAAAAATAACCTCATTCTTCGCCATAGGGTTGTTAAATTCATTCGTGATTATTTGGATCAACAAGGATTTCTGGAAATAGAAACTCCGATTTTAACCAAAGGCACGCCAGAAGGCGCCAGGGAATTTATTATTCCCTCCCGTCTTTATCCTGGCGAATTTTATGTTTTGCCCCAAGCGCCGCAACAATTCAAACAACTTCTAATGGTTGCTGGTTTGGAAAAATATTTTCAAATCGCCCGTTGTTTCCGCGATGAAGACACCCGTGGCGACCGACAACCGGAATTTACCCAGCTTGATTTGGAAATGAGCTTTATTGAACAAGAAGATATTTTAAATCTAATTGAAAATTTAATAATAAAATTGGTTGAAAAAAATTCCCCAAAAAAATCAATTTCAATAAAACCATTCCCGCGCTTTACTTATAAAGAAGCGACGGAAAAATATCAGACTGACAAACCTGATTTAAGAAAAAATAAAACCGACCCCGATGAATTAGCTTTTTGTTGGGTAACTGATTTTCCTCTTTTCGAATACTCTGAAAGCGAAAAAAAGTTTGTCTCTGTGCATCATCCATTTACTTCCCCCCAAAAACAAGACATTGATTTAATCGAGAAAGAACCTTTAAAAGTCCGCGCGAATCAATATGATCTTGCTTGCAATGGCTATGAAGTTGGTGGCGGATCAATTAGAATTCATCAAAGAAATTTACAGGAAAAAATTTTTAAAGTTTTAAACTTGAAAGACCAAGAAATAAAACAACGGTTTGGTCATTTATTAGAAGCTTTTGAATACGGCGCTCCGCCACATGGCGGTATTGCTCTGGGATTAGACAGATTGTTGATGATTTTAGCCAATGAACCGAACATCCGTGAAGTAATTCCTTTTGCTAAAACCGCTGACGCTAAAGATTTAATGATGGGCGCGCCAAGCCAACTGCCGGAAGAGCAAAAAAGACAAGCTCATATTGAAATAAAAAAAACTTAAATTATGGTTTCTCTTAGATTGGCAATCCAAAATTCCTTTCGCAACTTCTGGCTTTCTCTCACCAGCGTTTTTGTTATGTTTTTAATGCTTTTTTCTTTGTCTTTGATCTATGGTTTTAATATCGCCGGACAGCAAGTTATGACTTCGTTTAAAGAAAAGATGGATTTAGGGATTTATCTCAAACCAAACGGCGGAATTGATCAAATAAATTTATTAAAAACTACCATAGAAAACACTGAAGGGGTGGAAAATGTTATTTATCTAAGCCCGGATGATTCGCTAAAAAAATTTGAAAAAAAACATCAAAACGATCCGTTAATTTTAAAATCGTTGGAAGAGTTGAGGGAAAATCCTTTTGGTGGAGTTTTAATTATAAAATTCTACGATCCTTCCAATTATGCAAAAATCGTTTCGATAACAGATCAGCCTGAATATCAAAATTTAATTCAAAGCCAAGATTTCTATGACTACGAAAATTTAATTCTGACTTTTAATAAATTAAATCAAAAAATTTATTTAGTTGGAATTATCATAAGCGGTTTTTTCTCCCTAATCGCCATTTTGGTTGTTTTCACCACCATCAAACTGGCTGCATTTTCAAGAAAAAAAGAAATAAGAATTATGCGTTTGGTCGGCGCCTCAAATTGGACAATCCGCGGACCATTTTTAATTGAATCGTTTTTTTACGCTTTTATCGCCTGGATTTTAACTATTACCGCGACTCTTTCTCTGTTCTACTTTACCACACTTAAGTTGCAAAATTTTTTAGAATTTGATTTTGATATTTTTGATTATTTTAAAACTCAAGCTGTTTATTTTTGGCTCGGATTGCTTATTTTTTCGTTATTTATATCACTGGTCAGTAGCATCTTGGCTTTAAAAAAACACCTTAAAGTTTAATCTATGGCTAAATTATCAGATTTTGATTATTGCTTGCCTAAAAATTTAATCGCGCAAAAACCAATCAAGCCTCGAGATCATTCGAGGCTGATGATTTTAAGTCGGAAAAAACAAACCATTACTCACGACTATTTTTTAAATTTGGTAAATTATTTGCCGCCCGAAAGCGTTTTAGTCGCCAATAATTCCAAGGTTATTCCTGCTCGATTAATTGGACACAAACCAACCGGCGGAAAAATTGAAATCTTACTTTTAAAAAATTTATCTAATAATGTTTGGCAGGTAATGGTTGGCGGGAAAATACCGCCAGAAATAAAAATAACCTTTGATAGAAATTTATCCGGAGTTTTGTTGGAAAAAAACAATCAATTTGGAAAAATAAAATTTAGTCCTATGATGAGCAGACAAAAACTTGCTGGATTGTTTAATAAAATCGGTCAAACTCCCA
Organism: uncultured Gammaproteobacteria bacterium; assembly: GCA_964576065.1. Taxonomy (GTDB): domain Bacteria; phylum Patescibacteriota; class Patescibacteriia; order UBA2591; family UBA6264; genus CAZNTW01. Next base: position 847 of record CAZNTW010000001.1, on the reverse strand, counting down.
CCCCTCCCTACATCAAACGTTTATCTAATTTAAAAGAGTATCAGACGATTTACGCAAAAATCAGCGGTTCAATTGCTGCGCCAACAGCCGGATTCCACTTTACTGAAAGTTTGATTAAAAAATTAAAAAAACAAGGATTTAAATTTGATTTTATAACTTTACACGTCGGCTTGGGAACTTTTCAACCGGTCAGAGTTGAAAAAATCAAACAACACCAAATGCATTCAGAACAAATTGAAATAACATTAACTACCGCCAAAAACCTAAACGCAAGCAAAAAACAAAATAAAAAAATAATAGCCATTGGAACTACCAGCGCCAGGGCGCTAGAATCATTCGCCAATAAAAACAATTATTTAACGGCTGACAAAAAATCAACTGATATTTTTATTTATCCGGGTTACAAATTCAAATTTATTGACGGTTTAATCACTAATTTTCATTTACCTAAGTCAACGCTTTTAATGCTGGTTTCGGCTTTTGCCGGTCAATCATTTATTAAAAAAGCTTATCAACAAGCTATTGAAAAAAAATACCGATTTTATTCTTTTGGTGACGCGATGTTAATTATTTAATTCGAATTCACTTAGAACTTTGTTAATGGGGACTGTCCCCGTTAATGGTATAGTCTTGTAGTCACTAATTTCTAACAAAATTAAGATTGACTTTTCCTGCCAATTTCCTAAAATGAAGATACTTATGGCCAGGTAGCCAAGTGGTAAGGCAAGAGTCTGCAAAACTCTTATACAGGGGTTCAATTCCCCTCCTGGCCTTTTTTGTTTTTTAACAACAACGAGTAAAAACTCTTATACAGGGGTTTCCGCCAGTGGGCGGACAGGCTAATTCC